>NZ_JASGBW010000033.1:0-54025 GCF_030053215.1 Stenotrophomonas sp. PFBMAA-4
GCGGCCAGCAACCCCTTGGTGGCGGCCATCGCCGCGCGCATCCGCCGCGCCATCGTGGCCAGGCAGGGGTTCCACGTCTACATCAGGTTGCCCGTGCATCCGGAAGGCAGCCTGTTCGACGGTGCCGTGCTGAAGCAGCAGTACTGGGTGCAGCAGACGCTGCTGCGCGGCGACGACAGCCTCATCCGCCGCATCTGCCGTTCACTGATCGCACGCGACAAGGACATCCGCGAGGTGAGCGTGGAAGAGGCCGACCTGCAGGCGGAGGCGAAGGCAGGTCGGTGGAAGGAGTACCTGTCGGTAATGAATCTGAGAAGTTACGGGGTGCTTGCCGACATCAACCACAAGAACCACTACGCACCGCACACGATCGGCGCGGACCAGGCCACACCCTTGTATGTGGTGACCGAGCAGTGTTACGTACACTCCAAGCTGCTGATCGTGGACGACGCCGTGGCCATCATTGGAAGTGCGAACTGCAACGACCGCAGCCTGCTGGGCACGGGCGATACCGAGATCGCTGCGGTGATCGTGGATGGTGCGGCCCAGTCGCTGGACCTGGGTAATGGCGTAAAGGTGATAACCCGGAAGTTTGCGCGGGATCTGCGGATGAAGCTTTGGAGGAAGTTCCTGGGGCAGGCGCTTGAGACGAAGCCTGAGAAGGGGGGGTAAGCAATTCGTCTTTTCTAATGCAACCGAAGACTACTACCCTTGGTTCAGCGAAGAAGTTCCAACCCTGGAGGTCGACAAACCGGCAAGTGCCAGAACTTGGACGGGAATCAGGGAGCTTGCGGATGCCAATTCGGAAGCTTATCAGCGTGTCTTCACGAATGTCCCTCGCGATTCGTTCCCGCGCTACGATTCCGTGTTTCATGGGTTCCCCGCAGCAGGTTTGAGTGACAAGGGGCATGTCAAGCGCATGTTGTATGCACAGCCGCCTGACTTGCAGCCTGAATTCATGCTGGAGCCGAGCATTGTGACCAACTACGTGACCAATGCTGTCGGTCGGCATGATGCAGAAAGGGCGACAAAGCTGCTGAGAGGTGATGATAAGCGCAAGGGAGTTCAGGGCTTCTGGGTAAGCATGCCGCTGCTCTGGGGCAGCGGCATGGATGACCCTGCTGCCATGATGCCGAGCGAGATCATTGCAGTCGTGCCTGTTCAGGAGGATAGATCAACTGAACTGGCTTACTCGAGTCGGCAGGTCCCCTGGGAACACGGAGAGCAGGTATGAACGGGTATCAATTGTTGAGGGTATTCTTCGTCCTGGGTGGCCTGTGCGCTGTACAGGCTGCGCTTGCCGATTGTGGTTCGTCAAACGAGAAGAATGCACCGTTTCACGGCAGTGAAGTGGTGCTCAAGTTCTCGCCGAGGGAAGTTGGCGAAGGGTCTGCAGTAGCCGCCAGTCTCGATCGTGCGAACACTGATGCCCCCTATGTGCGAATTGACCTGAACCCTCAAGTAAGTGAGTTGAATAATAAGCCGTTCGACTCGAGTGGTGGTTCGGTCTACTACTTGGAAAAAGGCGTTCAAGGACAACGGATATGTCGCGCCGAGCAATGGAAAAAGCGAGAGCACAAGTTGATTGGCGCACAGGTTCCTGAAAGCCTGCACCCTGCAGTCAGGCATGTGTATCCCTACTTCGAGGTCTACAAGACGCACGAGCTTGATTATGATGGGTCAGGTCAATTGACATCGATTCAACAGATTGACGCCGCAGGGCGCAAGGTCACGACATTCTGTGCACTCTATGACGAAAATGGTCGCATAGAAGTGGCAAATGAGAGTTCTGGGTTGATTGTCTCGGATAAGCCAGAGTTTCAGTGTTCGCAGCTCCGCGATATGCCATCCCGCGTTAAAACTCGGTACTTCACTTATCGGCCGGATGGATTGCGCGCTTCCGATGTAGTCAAGCAGGCCACCCGTAAGCCAGGTGAGGATCCCTACCGCGAGGACACCGGCCTTGGAACGGAGGCGACCGATGGTGCCTGGACTGTGGGGGGCTTCGTCAATGTCGACGATGCTGAACTGAAGCGGATTGTCGGCATTCGCTTCTATGCCAGCGAAAAGCGAGGGCTTGTAGGGGTGCAAAGCCCTTCCGCTACCCTGGTTCCGTCTGACGTTACCCCAGTTTTCGCAGAGCGCAGTCGGAGCGTGTCGCAGGAGGTGCGGTACACGTTCCCGGGGGAGCGTGTTCCTCCAGAGGTCGCCAAGGGGTACTTTGAAGGAGTCACAGGCTATACCCGTGTGCGTGAGTATCTGCACCGTTCGGATAGCAGGATTTTCGAAGTATTCGGACCGCAGGCAAAGCATCCGAGCGAACGCCAGTGGCGCACGCTGGATCTGAATCGTCAGGAAAACTACGACGCAAAGGGCAAGCTCACGCGGGTGATCCTGTCCGGCCCGGTCCCTGCTGACGGCTACACCGAGAACCTCCGCGCCTACGCAGAAAAGGGCGTGCTGAAGCTCACGCCGCTCACCAACGGCTACAGCTCCTACCGCGTGTACGACTACGACGCGGCCGGCAAAGAGACCCTGTCGTTCGTGTGCTGGCGCTACGAGGTCTCGACCAACAAGCCCTACGCCCATTTCCCCTGGTGGGAGCCTGATCCTCGGCCCAAGCGCAGTCGTGAAGCCGAGCTGCAGTACGGCAGGACGCAGGTGGGCACGCGGTGCGGCACGCCTGACGGCAAGATGATTGTGGAGGGCATGGGCCCGGTGAAGAAGCTGATGGAAACCAAGTACGGCTTTGGGACGACCAAGCTGGGGTTGCCGGGCGAGTAGGTCGAGTCTTCTATCCCGACCTCGTGCCAGGCGCCGGCCTGTCGGCGCAGACCACGCTGGCGCGCGGGGTGGAACTGACGCCCTTGAGTGATCAGTGGCTGCAGTCCATGGGCGGCATGCGGGAACTGTTTGGCGACCTGACCCGTCCGGGCAACGCCGGGAAAGTCAGCGTGCAGATCGTGCGATCTTCGGGTACGGCACTGCACGCCCTGGAGAAGAAGGGGGGGCAAGGAACTCGGACTCAAGCTGGATAGTGTTACGTACACTCCAAGCTGCTGATCGTGGACGACGCCGTGGCCATCATTGGAAGTGCGAACTGCAACGACCGGAGTCTGCTGGGCACGGGCGATACCGAGATCGACGCGGTGATCGTGGATGGTGCGGCCCAGTCGCTGGACCTGGGTAATGGCGTGCAGGTGATAACCCGGAAGTTTGCGCGGGATCTGCGGATGAAGCTTTGGAGGAAGTTACTGGGGCAGTCGCTTGAGGCGAAGCCTGAGAAGGGGGGGGATTCGTTTTCTCTGGTGCAATCAAAGGCTACTACCCTTGGTTCAGCACGGCGAGTCCTGATCTACAAATTGAAAAGCCGGCAAGCACCAGAACCTGGCGGAGGATCAGGGAGATTGCTGATGCTAGTTCGGATGCCTATCAGCGTGTTTTTACCAATGTCCCTCGCGATTCGTTCGCGCGCTACGATTCTGTGTTTCATGGGTTCCCTGCAGCGGGTCTGAGTGACAAGAGACACATCAAACGCATGTTGTACGCACAACCACCTGACCTGCAGCCAGACTTCATGCAGGAACCTAGTGTCGTGAACGACACTGTGACCAGTGCCATCGGTCGGCATGATGTGCGCAAGGCGACGGATTTCCTTCGGGGCAGTAAAGAACGCATCGGTGTTCAGGGCTTCTGGGTCACCATGCCGCTGCTGTGGGGGGAGTGGAATGGATGACCCGGCTGCCACAATGCCCAGCGAAATTGTGGCTGCCGCGCCTGCTCAGGGGAATCGATCCATTCAACTCGCTCATTCGAATCGACATGCTGCTTTGAGTCAAGGAGGAAAGGTGTGAGCAAATATTTGCTGCTGAAAGCTCTGGTTGCGTTGAGTTCTCTATGCGTCGCGCAGGCTGCGCATGCAGGCTGTAATTCAATAAAGGAAGGCGTTGATCGTTTTCAAGGCAATGGCCTGGTGATCAAGTTTGAGCCAAGACCGAGGGGGCAGACGGCTGCGGTAGGCGCCAGCCTGGGTCGTGCTTACGAGGTGGCGCCTTACATAAGAATCAGGTTCGGTCCTGAGGTGGCTGAGTTGAAAAACAAGCCATTCGACTCGGAGGGTGGCTCGGTCTACTACCTGGAAAATGGTGCCAACGGCCAACGGATCTGTCGCGCTGAGGAGTGGAAAAAGCGGGAGAAAAAGCTGATTGACGCACAGCCTCCTGCAAGGCTGCATCCTGCAGTCAGGCATGTTTATCCGTACTTCGAGCTTTACAAGGCGTACGATCTTGATTATGACGTGTCAGGTAAGTTGACATCGATTCAACAGATTGACGCCGCAGGACGCAGGGTCACGACATTCTGCGCGCTGTATGACAAATACGGTCGCGTAGAGGTGGCAAATGAGAGTTCAGGTGTCAGTGTATCGGATGATGCAGACTTTACATGTCCCCAGCTTCGCGTGAAGGCGTCCAAAAGTGATGCTTGGTACTTCACCTATCGGCCGGACGGGTCGCTGGCCACTGATTTGACCAAGAAAGCCACGCGTAAGGCGGGTGAGGATCCCTATCGCGAGGACATCGGTATTGGAACAGAGGCGACCGATGGCGCGTGGTACGCGAGCGGAAGTATTTATATCGGAGCTGCCAATCAACGCACGCGGATCGGCAGCATGTTTTATGGTAGCGAGAAAGGAGGAATTCGTGGAATTGAAGACTACTCATTCGTTATCGCTCCCGCCGATGCGACAGCTCTTTTCGCTGAGCGCAGTCAGGACGGTCAACAGATGTTGGTCTACAGATTCCCCGGCGAGCGCGTGCCAATGGAAGTTGCAACGGGGCTGTATGAGGGCATAACCGATTACACCCGCGTGCGCGAGTACCGCCACCGGTCGCACCGCCGGATTTTCGAAATTTTCTCCTCAAGTGCCAAGCATCCCCGCGAACGCCAATGGCGCTCGCTGGATCTGAATCGGCAGGAAAACTACGACGCAAGCGGCAAGCTCACGCGGGTGATCCTGTCCGGCCCGGTCCCCGCTGACGGCTACACCGAGAACCTTCGCGCCTACGCAGAAAAGGGCGTGCTGAAGCTCACGCCGCTCACCAACGGCTACAGCTCCTACCGCGTGTACGACTATGACGCCACCGGCAAAGAGTCACTCTCGTTCGTCTGCTGGCGCTACGAAGTCTCGACCAACAAGCCCTACGCCCATTTCCCCTGGTGGGAGCCCGACCCCCGCCCCAAGCGCAGTCGTGAAGCCGAGCTGCAGTACGGCAGGACGCAGGTGGGCACGCGGTGCGGCACGCCCGACGGCAAGATGATCGTGGAGGGCATGGGCCCGGTGAAGAAGCTGATGGAAACCAAGTATGGCTTTGGTACGACGAAGCTCGGTTTGCCTGGCGAGTAAGACTCTCTACGTACAGCGCTGCATGCAAGGAGGCAGTCATATGAAGTCGATGGATGCGAGAAATACCCGGAAGCGCTGGCACCCAGTGGGGAAGCTGGCGGGGGGCGTGGTGCTGGCGTATGCCGTGCTCAGCTCCTCGGCCTGGGCCTGTGGGGGCGGTGTGGCAGACGATCCTTGGGTTTCCCCTTGGAAGATGGAGGACGTCAGCGTTCTGACGTCCCCGCTGATCGAACAGTACGCAACGGAGCTGAGGGGCGCATCGCCCACGGCCGATGGTAGCCTCACGGTTCCGCAGATCAGGCTCAGGAGTTCGAGTTCGGCGGCACGCACGCTTCCCTTCTCGCGGTTGGGTGGGAGCATTGTCTATGTCCGGTCGGAAGGCGGGGCCGGTGAGCGTATCTGTCGCGAGGAACTGTGGCAGAGCCGCGAGTACGATAGCTGGGACTCGGCAGCAGCCGGTCTGGTGCCGCGCGAAGTGCCTTTATCCCCTCCAGTCGCCGTCGACATTGATCCCTCAGCGAAAACAGCGGTTGCC
Organism: Stenotrophomonas sp. PFBMAA-4; assembly: GCF_030053215.1. Classification (NCBI taxonomy): domain Bacteria; kingdom Pseudomonadati; phylum Pseudomonadota; class Gammaproteobacteria; order Lysobacterales; family Lysobacteraceae; genus Stenotrophomonas; species Stenotrophomonas sp. PFBMAA-4. Next base: position 5,940 of record NZ_JASGBW010000033.1, read on the forward strand.
GAGCTGCTCCGGACGATTTCAAACGAATTCGTGCTCGCGGAGGCGCGTGATTATCTCTACGACGACCAGGAACGCCTCGTCGAGATCCGCAAGCACGGGCGTGGACCGGATGGCAGGTTGTTCAGCCAGCCGGTGAGTTGCATAAGATATGACCAGCAGGGCCGCCCGACATGGTCAACAGAACCATCGCCCCTTTATCTGCGCCGGGCAGATGCCCCGTCCTGTGACCAGATGGATCAGGGTAATGCGCTGGTGCAACGCCTTCTGCTCGACCAGGAGGGCCGTTTCTATGGTTCTATCGCCACCAAGCCACCGGCGGCATCGACGGGGCAGAACGTGATGGCATCCGTCAGAGGCACGTACGGTTGGACCGGCGCCGCTGCGTACGCGCGTCCTTCCGGGCGGAGCGGGTCGGGATATCAGGCGTATGCGATGGCTCGGCTCGACCAGGGGTTGGGGGTCTACGTGATCGACGGCATGGAAGAGGATCTGTTACCGGCCGATGCGCAGCCTCTCTATCAGGATGCCGTCACCCGGTTGGGCGTGAAGGGTGCAGACCTGCGGTACGACTTCGTCAACGTCACCATTCCCGCCGAAGTGGGAATGAACGGGTTCTCGAAACTGTCGACCTATCCCCGGATCCGTAGTCATCGCGTTGCGGAGAAGATGCGGGTTCACGAAGTCTTTGATGCAGGTTCCCACAAAATGCGCCGGCGGGTCTGGGCCAACGAGTCCGGGCCGATCTATCGCCAGGAGGATTACGATGAGGCTGGGCGCCTGGTGCAGGTCATCAATGCCTGGGAAAATCCTGACGTACCCATGCCGGAAGACGCCATTGCCGCAGATGGATTCGATGCGCGCGTGCTCCAGAGGTCGGGCCAAGGCTACAGAGTGTTTCGCTTTGACCGGCGGGGCCATCCCAAGCGCGAGCTGGTGTGCGGAAAAATTGTAGGGGGCGCGGAATCACGCGATGAGATGCACTGCGGCAAAGGTGATCGTAGCGTTGTCGTCTACCAGAACAACGGGGTCAGTGGTTTCCTGACGGACACCTATGGATGGCGCGACCGGCCTCTGGCTGCAGGCTCTCCGCTCTAACGCCCAGCTTCTCCACATCCGCTGTGGAACGAAGCCCAATCAACCTGTGGATAGGTGGCGCAGAGCCTTGTACCGAAAGGCTCTGCATGGCGTGGTGAAAAAATCACCACGTCTGCCGTGCTGGCGAGGTCGGCGCCCCCGCAGGGGGTCGACCGGCAGGGGCCGGCCATTGACCGGCACGCCTTACTCCGCCACCACGCGTGCTCGCAGCGAATTGGTCAGTGCCTCGGTGATCACCACGTCGACGAACTGGCCGATCAGGCGCGCCGGCGCCGGGAAGTTCACCGAACGCATGTTCTCGGTCTTGCCGGTCAGCTCATTCGGGTTCTTGCGCGAGGGGCCTTCCACCAGCACGGTCTGCACGGTGCCGACCATCTTTTCAGAGATGCCGGCCGCATGCGCGTTGATGCGTTCCTGCAGGCGCGACAGGCGCGCATGCTTTTCCGCATCGCTGATCGTGTCCTCCAGGTCGGCCGCCGGGGTGCCCGGGCGACGCGAATAGATGAAGGAGAAGCTGTGATCGAAGCCGATGTCCTCGATCAGCTTCATGGTCTTCTCGAAATCGGCATCGGTCTCGCCGGGGAAGCCGACGATGAAATCCGAGCTGATCGAGATGTCCGGGCGCACCGCACGCAGTTTGCGGATCTTCGACTTGAATTCCAGCGCGGTGTAGCCGCGCTTCATCGCCGACAGCACGCGGTCGCTGCCGGCCTGTACCGGCAGGTGCAGGAAGTTGGCCAGCTGCGGCACATCGCGGAACGCGTCGATCAGCGAATCGCTGAACTCCAGCGGATGCGAGGTGGTGAAGCGGATGCGGCCCACGCCGTCGATCTCGGCGATGGTGCGGATCAGCAGGCCCAGGTCGGCGAACTCGCCATCACCGTAGGGACCGCGGTAAGCGTTGACGTTCTGCCCGAGCAGGTTGATCTCGCGCACGCCCTGCGCGGCAAGCTGCGCCACTTCCACCACCACGTCCTCGAATGGGCGGCTGACCTCGGTGCCGCGGGTGTAGGGCACCACGCAGAACGAGCAGTACTTGGAGCAGCCTTCCATGATCGAGACGAACGCCGAGGCGCCATCGGCGCGCGGTTCCGGCAGGCGGTCGAACTTCTCGATCTCGGGGAAGCTGATGTCCACCTGCGGGCGCTTCTGCTCGCGGCGGGCGCGGATCAGTTCCGGCAGGCGGTGCAGGGTCTGCGGGCCGAACACCAGGTCCACGAACGGCGCGCGCTTGATGATCGCTTCGCCTTCCTGCGAGGCCACGCAGCCGCCTACGCCGATGATGACTTCACGGCCCTTGTTCTTCAGGCTCTTCCACACGCCGAGCTGGCTGAACACCTTTTCCTGCGCCTTCTCGCGGATGGAGCAGGTGTTGACCAGGATGACGTCGGCGTCGTCCGGGGTATCGGTCAGTTCCAGGCCATCGCTGGCGGCAAGCACGTCGGCCATCTTGGCCGAGTCGTACTCGTTCATCTGGCAACCGTGGGTCTTGATGTACAGCTTGCCTTTCACCTGGTCGGGCTTGCGCGGACCGGCGGGCAGGGCAACGAGCGGGGTACCGCCCGGGGCGGGCGGGAAGACGTCTGGCGTCCCGGTCATGGCGCTTAATCCATTCGGGTGGCGGGAAAGCGGGCAATTCTACCCGCATCCCGCGCTGCCCGCCGTGGCCGTTTGGACCGCATGCCAAGCGGCGGGTAGCGCCGGGCCACGCCCGGCGAAATGCCCAAGGCGCCGCGCTGCGCGCTCGCGGGGCATGGCCCCGCGCTACCGCATCCCGCGCCGCCCGCCGTGACCCGCGCGGGATCCTTTCGGCTGTTCCGGGCGACCGGTAGCGCCGGGCCGCGCCCGGCGGAATGTCAGGGGCGCCGCGCTGCGCGCTCGCGGGGCATGGCCCCGCGCTACCCGCATCCCGCGCCGCCCGGCGGTCGTTGCCTGCAGCGGTTAGGCCGCCACCAGCTCCGCGTCGATCTGGCGGGACCGGTCGAACGCGGCCAGCGTGCTCATCCGGTCGATGTAGGCCGCGGTGGCCGGGGCCGGCTGCACCAGTCCGAACTCGCGCATCCAGCCCAGCGCATTGCCCCACAGGATGTCGGCCGCGCTCAGGGTCTCGCCCAGCAGGTACGGCCCCTGCGCCAGCTGGGTCTCGATCACCTGCAGCACGGTCTCGGCATCGTTGTAGGGCGACATCATCCGCGGCGGCGGCTCGCGATGCATGGCCTTGTCGGTCATGGCCGGCTCGAAGCAGGCACCGTAGAAGGCCATCCAGCGCAGGTAGGGCCCGCGCTGCCCGTCACCGATCGGCGGCGCCAGCCCGGCTTCCGGGTACAGGTCGGCCAGGTACAGGTAGATGGCCACCTGTTCGGTCACCAGCGCGCCGTTGTGGATGATGGCCGGCACCTTGCCCATCGGGTTGATGGCCAGGTAGGCCGGGGCCAGGTTGGCGCCAGCCTTCAGGTCCAGCACCTGCAGGTGGTAGTCGGCGTCCAGGGCTTCGAGCAGGGCGACGGCGCCGCTCGAGCGTGAACGGGCGGCGTGGTAGAGGGTGATCTGGCGTGCGGTCATGGCAGGGCTCCTTGCGAGGGGTGGTGAACCGGGAGGCCATGCTGGGGCACAATCACGGACGACTTCTGTCCTCGATACCGCATGCGCCATACCGCCCACCGACTGCTGCGACTGATCGCCCTGCTGCAGGCCCGCCGGCACTGGTCCGGGGCCGAGCTGGCCGAGCGCATGGGCGTGGACCGGCGCAGCATCCGCCGCGACATCGAACGCCTGCGCGAGCTCGGCTATCCGGTGCAGGCCTCGGCCGGGGTAGGGGGTGGCTACCGCCTCGGCGCCGGTGCGCCGGTCCTGCCGATGCTGCTGGACGAGGACGAGGCGACCACCCTGGCCATCGCCCTGCGGGCCGCCTCGGCCACCGTGTCCGGCATCGACGACACCGCGCGTGGCCTGTTGTCCAAGCTCGACCCGCTGGTACCGGCACGGCGTCGCCAACAGGCCGGCGAGGTGCACGCGGCCACCGCCACCCTGTCCGACCTGCCGGCCACCGATGCGCGCCTGCTCGGTCGGCTGGCCCAGCACTGCCGGCAGGCGGCTCGGCTGGCCTTTGAATACCGCAGCGCGCAGGACGTGGTGACCCAGCGCCAGGTCGAGGCCCAGCACCTGGTCAATTACGGCCGGCGCTGGTACCTGCTGGCGTGGGATCTGGTGCGTGAGGACTGGCGCACCCTGCGCGTGGACCGGATGGGCGCGGTGCAGCCGCAACCGCAGCCGGGCCTGCATCGGCGCACCCCGGCCCCGCCGGATGTGATGGTCCGGCAGGCGGTCAGCCAGGCGCCTTTCACCCTGCAGGCCATCCTTCGCCTGGCGGGCAGCCAGGCCGAGCTGGAGGGTCGCATTCCGCCCTGGTGCGGGGTGCTGGAGCCCGATGGCGCCGACCATTGCCTGCTGCGGATGGGGGCCGAGAGCCGCGGCATGATGCTGGCCCAGATCCTCAGCCTGGACCGGCTGCCGCTGGCCCTGTGGACCTCCCCGCCGGAACTGCGGGATGAACTGGCCCAGCGCCTGGCCGGGTTGGGCCAGTTGCTGGCTGTGCCGGCGGTCACGGACTGAGCGGGGCCGCTTGGCAAGCCCGGGCGAAGCTGGGACACTCGCCGCCATGAAGGGGATACTGGGGACAACGGCGATCATCATCGCTGCGCTGACCGCTGCGCCGGCCAGCGCCGGCACCCTGTTCAAGTGCCAGGGCGCCGACGGCGTCACCAGCTATGTCAGCAAGCGCGTGCCCGGCGCGCGCTGCAGCAGCATCAGCTACACCCGCGACACCCGCCGCCCGGCTGCGCCGCGCGCGGTACCGGCCGCCGCGCCCGTGCAGACCGCCAGCACGGCCCCGGCCCCGACCCAGGTGGCCAGTGCCGAGCGCAATCCGGTCGCGGTAGCCGCCAGCGCTGCCAGCCCCGTCGTCGCTGCCACGCCCGCCGCTGCACCCGCAGCCAAGGCTGCCGCCACGCCGCGCGGTGGCCGCATGGTCAGTGGCCAGGTCTATTCGTACATGCAGGACGGGGTGCGCCACTACACCAGTGCGCGCCCCACCCAGGTGGCCAACCTTGGCCCGGTGCGCACCATCCGCTACAGCTTCATGGAGCGCTGCTATGCCTGCGGGGTCAATCCGCGCGTGGACTTCGGCAGCGTGCGCCTCAACACCACCGCGTTCCAGACCGAGATCGCCTCGGCTGCGCGCGAGTTCGGTGTGGAAGAAGCAATCGTGCGCGCGATCATCCATGCCGAGTCGGCCTACAACCCGACCGCGCTCAGCCGCGCCGGCGCGCAGGGCCTGATGCAGTTGATGCCGCCGACCGCCGCACGCTTCGGGGTCAGTGATTCCTACGACGCCAGCCAGAACATCCGTGGCGGCGTGCAGTATCTTGCATGGTTGTTGAAGCGCTTCAATGGCGATCTGACCCTGGCCGCGGCGGGCTACAACGCCGGCGAAGGCGCGGTCGACCGCCACGGTGGCGTACCGCCTTACAGTGAAACCCAGTACTACGTGCGCCGCGTCGGCCAGCTGGCCGATCGCTACCGCACCGAATTGAGCAAGCAGTAGGTGCCGACTGCCGGTAGGTGCCGACTGTCGGTAGGTGCCGACTGTCAGTCGGCACGCGTTCAAAAGATTGTTGCAATGCGTTGTGTGGCGCGAGACGGTTCCGCTACACTCGCCCATGATTCAATGCGGCTCTGGCCCCCACCGGATCCGCTGGCAGCCTTAAAGCTACCTAATCAATATCGGAGTGCCGGATGGCCAACGATGGGGTACACGATCCAGTCAACACCGGGCGTCGGCGTTTTCTTTCTGCCACCACAGCCGTGGTGGGCGCCGTCGGCGTCGGATTCACCGCAGTTCCTTTCATCAAATCCTGGAACCCCAGTGCCCGCGCCAAGCTTGCCGGCGCACCGGTGGTGGCCGACATCAGCGCCCTGCAGGAAGGCCAACGCCTGATCGTGGAATGGCGTGGCCAGCCGATCTGGATCGTCAAACGGTCCAAGGCGATCCTGGATGCACTGCATGGGCTGGATGGCCGTCTCAAGGACCCCGAGTCCGGCGAGAAGGACCAGCAGCCGGACTATGTGCTCAAGCAGAACCCCGAGCTGCGCTCGATCAAGCCGGACATCTCCGTGCTGGTCGGCCTGTGCACGCACCTGGGCTGTTCGCCTGAAATGGTCGCCGAGATCCGGCCCGAGCCCTACGACCCGCAGTGGAAGGGCGGCTACTTCTGCCCCTGCCACAAATCGCGCTTCGACATGTCCGGCCGCGTCTTCAAGGACGTGCCGGCGCCGATCAACCTGAAGGTGCCCGCGCACCATTACCAGGACGACAACACCATCATCATCGGTGTCGATCCGCAGGGGGCAGCCTGATGGCCAATATCCTCGCCCGTACCGCCAGCGGCGTGGCCGACTGGGTCAACGCCCGCGCGCCGGGGCTGATGCCGGTCTACCGCAAGCATGTCAGCGAGTACTACGCGCCGAAGAACTTCAACATCTGGTACTACTTCGGTTCCCTGGCGCTGCTGGTGCTGGTCAACCAGATCGTCACCGGCATCTTCCTGACGATGCACTACAAGACCAACGCCGCCGAGGCGTTCGGTTCCATCGAATACATCATGCGGGACGTGGAGTGGGGCTGGCTCATCCGCTACATGCACTCCACCGGGGCCTCGCTGTTCTTCATCGTGGTCTACCTGCACATGTTCCGCGGGCTGCTGTACGGCAGTTACCAGAAACCGCGCGAGCTGGTGTGGATCCTCGGCATGCTGATCTACCTGGTGCTGATGGCCGAAGCCTTCATGGGCTACGTGCTGCCGTGGGGCCAGATGTCGTTCTGGGGCGCGAAGGTCATCATCTCGCTGTTCGGTGCCATACCGGTCATCGGCAACGGCCTGACCGAGTGGATCATGGGCGACTACCTGCCCAGTGACGCCACGCTCAACCGCTTCTTCGCCCTGCACGTCATCGCCCTGCCGCTGGTGCTGCTGCTGCTGGTGGTGCTGCACCTGGGGGCACTGCACGAAGTGGGGTCGAACAACCCTGATGGCGTGGAGATCAAGAAGGGGCCGAAGGGCAACCGCTGGTCGCCGAACGCCCCGGCCGACGGCATTCCCTTCCACCCGTACTACACGCTCAAGGATGGCGTCGGTGCCGGCTTCCTGCTGATCATCGCGGCCTTCATCATCTTCTTCGCGCCGGCCTTTGGTGGCCTGTTCCTGGAGCATGACAACTTCACCGAGGCCAACCGCCTGGTGACGCCCGAGCACATCAAGCCGGTCTGGTACTACACGCCGTACTACGCGATGTTGCGCGTGGTGCCCAACAAGCTGGGCGGCGTGCTGGTGATGTTCTCGGCCATCGCCATCCTGTTCCTGGTGCCGTGGCTGGACCGCGCGCGGGTCAAGTCCTACCGCTACCGCGGCCTGCTGTCGAAGGTGCTGCTGGGGGTGTTCGCGGTGTGCTTCGTCTGGCTGGGCGTGATCGGCTCGGGCCCGGGCACCGACGCGCACGAAACCTACGTCGGGCGGGTGCTGACCTTCCTGTACTTCGCGTTCTTCATCACCATGCCGCTATGGACCAGGTTGGACAGGACCAAGCCGGTACCGGAGAGGGTGACCACCCATGACTGATCGCTGGATGGTCCGGTTGGCCCTGATGGCCACCCTGATGCTGGGCAGTTTCCTGGCCTCCGCCGCCGAGGGTGGCACCAAGCTGCTGCAGGCCGGCAACGACCTGGGTGACCGCGCATCGCTGCAGCGCGGCGCGCAGCTGTACATGAACTACTGCTCCGGCTGCCACGCGCTGAAGTACCTGCGCTATTCGCGCATGGCCCAGGACCTGGGCCTGAGCGAGGAAGAGGTGATGGCCAACCTCAACTTCACCGGCTCGGCGATCGGTGACCCGATCCCGGTGGCGATGCCCAAGGAACAGGCCGAGAAATGGTTCGGCAAGATGCCGCCGGATCTCAGCCTGATCTCGCGGGTACGCGGCAGCGACTGGATCTACACCTACCTCAAGTCGTTCTACCTGGACAGCAGCCGTCCGCTGGGCTGGAACAACGCCCTGTTCGCCAACGCGTCCATGCCCAACCCCCTGTGGGAGATGCAGGGCCTGCAGCACGCGGTGCACGGCAAGCCTGAAGCGCCGGGCATGGACCCGCCGGTCACCGGCCTGCGCCTGGAATCGCCGGGCAACGTCGATGCCGGGCAGTACGACCAGGCCGTGCGGGACATCACCAACTTCCTTGAATACGCCGGTGAACCGGCCGCACTGAAGCGCCAGCAGCTGGGCGTGTGGGTGATCCTGTTCCTGGCCCTGCTGACCTTCCTGCTGTACCTGCTGAAGAAGGAATACTGGAAGGACGTGCACTGATTCTGCGGCCGGCCCTGCGCAAAGCCTATTGGCTTTTGTGATGGTCGGTTGCACACTCGGGGAGGAGTCGACCGCCGGCACGGTGCTGGCGGCGCCGATGCGGCAGGCGGTCTCCTGTCGTGGGAGAGCCTTTGATGGCGGCGAGCGTACGCATGCGCAATACACTGACGCTGTTTTCCTCGAACGATGATGTCCTGTGCCACCGGGTACGCCTGGTCCTGGCGGCCAAAGGGGTCAGCTATGACTTCGTTCCTGTCGACCCGCAGAATCCGCCTGAAGATCTGATCGACCTCAACCCCTACCACTCGGTGCCGACCCTGGTCGAGCGCGAGCTGGTGCTGTACGCCGCCTCGGTGGTCAGCGAGTACCTCGACGAGCGCTACCCGCATCCGCCGCTGATGCCGGTCGATCCGCTCTCGCGTGCGCGCATCCGCCTGGCCATGCTGCGCATCGAACACGACTGGGTGCCGCAGGTGCAGGCCATCCAGCTGGGCAACAAGACCCAGGCCGAGGCCGGCCGCAAGCGGCTGAAGGAGCTGCTGACCGCCTCGCTGCCGCTGTTCAAGGCCAGCAAGTTCTTCCTCAACCCGGAAATGAGCCTGGCGGACTGCGCCATGGCGCCGATCATCTGGCGCCTGCAGTCGCTGGATGTGCCGCTGCCCAAGGATGGCAAGGCCATCGAGGATTACGGCAACCGCATCTTCCGCCACCCCGGTTTCGTCCGCAGCCTGACCGACCAGGAAAAGAAGCTGCGCGACCTGCCGGGCTGAGCCTGGCGGCCGCATCCCGTCTGCATGCCCACCGGCGTGCAGGCGATCCGCCCCGGCAGGGGCGTCGGGCGCGTACACTTCACGCATGACCGACGACTTCTTCCACATGACCAGCCACCGCCCGTACCTGCTGCGGGCGCTGGTGGAATGGATCAACGACAACCAGCTGACCCCGCACATCCTGGTCGACGCCGGCGTTCCCGGCGTCCAGGTCCCGCCTTCGGCGGTGAAGGATGGCCGGGTGGTGCTCAACATCGCCGAGCGCGCGGTGGTGCAGTTGATGATCAACAACGAGATGGTGAGCTTCTCGGCGCGCTTCTCCGGCACCAGTTATCCGGTGCAGGTGCCGATCAGCGCGGTGCTGGCCGTGTACGCGCGCGAGACCGGGCAGGGCATGGCGCTGCCGGACGATATTCCGGGCACCGAGCCGGCACCGGCCAGCGACGAGCTGCTGCATGAGGGCGAAACGCCGTCAGGCGACACGCCGCCGGACGACCGGCCGCCGACCAGCCCGCCGCCGAAGGGTCGCCCGACCCTGCGCGTCGTGAAGTAACGGCAGGTGCCGACCGTTGGTCGGCACTTCCTCATGCAACGGTGGGTGCCGACCGTTGGTCGGCACACCATGAAACAAGGGTGGGTGCCGACCGTTGGTCGGCACACTTCTACCGCTGCGCTCGCCGGGCATGGCCCGGCGCTACCGCTTAAATGTCCTCTGCATCCTCGACATCCGCGCGGATCTGGCTGATCCGCGCCGCGCCCGGGCCGGTGAACGAGATCAGCTGGTCGCCGCGCAGTACCATGCGGCCGACATGGCGATCAATGCCGTCGTAGGAATACTCGAACTTGAAGGTGCGCTCGAAGCCGAGCCGGCCATCCTCGCCACGCGACAGGCGCATGCCGGTGGCGTGCACCGCCTGGTCGAGCCACTGCACATCGGCGGCGCGGCACGCATTGCGGCCCAGCTCAATGGCACGTTCGGCCGCCGAACGCGCGGCGTTCCAGAAGAAGTAGACGATGCCGCCGGCGATCAGCAGCAACAACAGGGTAGGCATGGCGTCACGCGTGCAGGTTGGATCCCGCAAAGATGGCGGCGAACACGCAGCGGATCAAGCCACCCCGCTCATTGTCCATTCGGCGGCGGTGGGACCGGCGGCGGTGCCACCCGCGGCGCGGGTGCCGTCAACTGCAGCAGCGCGGCCCAGTCCTGGCGGTTGAAGCTGCACTCATCCTCGCGGCCTGGCGTGCAGGCGGGCTCGATGCCGGTGCTGCTGCGGTCGCGTGCCGGCGGCAGCTGGATCAGGCCCGTGCGGTCCAGCTGCAGCAGGCGCATGGCCACGGTGTTCATCACGTTGCCACCTACCAGGTACAGGGTCTGGTCGCCGCCGAGGTTGGCGGCCACCACCACTTCGCAGTGCGATTTCCAGTGCCCGACCGAGCCGTTGCCCAGCGCCTGCACCAGCCCGCTGTAGCTCAGCGTGCTGCTGCGGTCACGCAGGAAGCACAGCAGGTCGCCCGGTGCCGGCTTGGCCGTGGCCGGGTCCACCAGCCGGTACGGCACGCCGGACGGCCCGGCCTGGTAGGCGGCGCGGATGTAGTCGATATGCCGCGGCGAGGTGGTGAAGCCGGGCACGCCAGCGCGGGTCATCACCCAGGAGATGAAGGCGGCCGACCACGGATTGTCCACGAGGAAGGCGCGGCAGTCGCTGTCGGTGTAGCGCGTGCCCAGTGGCGCCAGGCAACTGCTGGCGCCGGGAATGCTGCCCATGGCATTGAGCGTGCCGCTGTCGCGCCAGTAGCTGGCCACGCGTTGCCAGGCGATCAGCCCGTTGTCGGCCAGGTGCTCGCTTTCAGCTTCGGTGACGCTGAGGCTGGCCGCGCGCCCGTCGCGATCGATGAAGGGGCGGTACCACAGCCGGTGTTCGTTGCAGGCGGCGTTGCGGATGGAGATGGCCAACGGGCTCAGGCCGAAGCGCGGAGGTACGTCGCAGGCTTCGGCGGCGGCGGCTGACAGCGGCGCGGCGGCCAGCAGCAGGCAGGCAGGCAACAGCATCCGGCGCATGCGCGGCTCCTGTGGGGGATGGCCGCAGCGTCGCAGTGACGTCGTGAACGCAGGGTGTGAGAACGGTAGCGCCGGGCCATGCCCGGCGAGCGAAGCGGTAGCGCCCGCGCGCGCCCTCAACCCGGCGGCGGCCCCAGCTTCAGCGACAGGTCGATGGCCTGCACGTGCTTGGTCAGTCCACCGATGGAAATGCAGTCCACGCCGTCCTCGGCAATCGCGCGCAGCCCCTCCAGGCCGACGCTGCCGGACACTTCCAGCGGAATGCGGCCGGCGGCGATGCGCACCGCGTCGCGGCGCAGCGATGCCTCGAAGTCGTCCAGCAGGATGCGCTCGCACCCCGCGTCCAGCGCCTGCCGCAGCTGGTCCAGGTCTTCCACTTCCACCACCAGCGGCAGCGACGGCCACTGCTGGCGCGCGGCGGCCACGGCGGCGGGCAGCGAGCCGGCCGCGCGGATGTGGTTTTCCTTCAGCATCACCGTGTCGTACAGGCCGAAGCGGTGGTTGTCGCCGCCACCGCAGCGCACGGCGTACTTCTGCGCCAGGCGCAGGCCGGGCAGGGTCTTGCGGGTATCGAGGATGCGCGTGCCGGTGCCGGCCACCGCTGCCACGTAGCCGGCGGTGGTGGTGGCAGTGCCGGACAGCGTCTGCAGGAAATTGAGCGAGGTACGTTCGGCGCTGACCAGGCTGCGGCTGCGGCCGTGCAGCAGGGCCAGCACGGTGCCGGCGGCGACGCGGTCGCCCTCGGCCACGCGCCATTCGATGCGCACCTGCGGATCCAGGGCGCGGTGCGTCGCGTCGAACCAGGGGCGGCCGGCGATCACCGCATCCTGCTTGCACAGCAGGTAGGCGCTGTCGGCCTGGTCGGGCAGCAGGGCGGCGGTGACGTCACCGCTGCCCAGGTCCTCGGACAACGCGCGGGCGACATCGGCCGCGACGAGGGCCGCATCCGGCGTCGGCAGGGCGGTCATGCGGCGGGGAAGTCGGCGATCTGCGCGGTCGCGATGGCCTCTTCGGCCAGCAGCACCGGAATGCCGTCGTCCACGCGGAACACCTGCTTGCGGTCGCGGGTCACCAGCGCCTCGCGCAGCGGCTGGGCCAGCGGGTTGCCATCGGCCTTGTTCACCGAGCCGGCGGAAATGGCCTTGTTGAGGGCTTCCAGGCCCTTGCCATCCAGCAGGGACAGGGGCTGGCGGGTGTCCGGCGACACCAGCAGGTCAAGCAGCTTGCGATCCATGGTTCTTCGTCTTGCGTGGAAGACGGCTAGAATACGTCTTTAAGGCAGGTGACGGCCAATGACCCCCAACCCGATCGCGCCGCTTGTCGGCATCGTCATGGGTTCCCGCTCCGACTGGGAAACCATGCAGCACGCCGCTCAGAAGCTTGAAGCCCTGGGTGTTCCGTTCGAAGTGAAGGTGGTCTCCGCCCACCGCACCCCGGACGTGTTGTTCAGCTACGCAGAAGAAGCGGGCCCGCGCGGCCTGCGCGCGATCATCGCCGGTGCCGGCGGGGCTGCGCACCTGCCGGGCATGATCGCCGCCAAGACCGCCGTGCCGGTGCTGGGCGTGCCGGTGCAGTCCAAGGCCCTCAACGGCATGGATTCGCTGCTGTCGATCGTGCAGATGCCGGCCGGCATCCCGGTCGCCACCTTCGCCATCGGCAATGCCGGCGCATCCAATGCAGCGCTGTTCGCTGCGGCGATGCTGGCCAGCGACCAGCCGGCCATCGGCCAGGCGCTGGAAGCCTTCCGCACGCGCCAGACCGAAGATGTCATGGCCCACGACGATCCGCGCCAATGAGCCTGACCGTCGGCATCCTGGGCGGCGGCCAACTCGCCCGCATGATGGTACTGGCGGGTGCACCGCTGGGGCTGCGCTTCGAGCTGTACGACCCGGCGGCCGACGCCTGCAGCGGCCCGCTGGCGCCGCTCACCGTGGCCGCCTTCGATGACCGCGAGGCACTGGCGGCGTTTGCCGCCAAGGTCGACGTGGTCACCTTCGATTTCGAGAACGTGCCTGCCGACAGTGCGCAGTGGCTGGCCGGGCAGGTGCCGGTCTATCCGCCGCCGTCGGCGCTGGCCGTTGCGCAGGACCGGTTGAGCGAGAAGACGCTGTTCCAGCAGCTGGGGATTCCGCTGCCGGCCTTTGCCGATATCCGCAGCCGCGATGAGCTGGCTGCCAAGGCCGCCGAATTCGGCCTGCCGTGCATCCTCAAGACCCGCCGCCTGGGCTACGACGGCAAGGGCCAGTTCCGCCTGCGCAGCGAGGCTGACATCGACGCGGCATGGGACGCGCTGGGTGCCCAGGTCGAGCGCACCGGCCTGATACTGGAGGGTTTCGTCGCCTTCGAGCGCGAAGTCAGCGTGGTCGCCGTGCGCGGCCGCGACGGCAGCTTCCAGGCCTGGCCGGTTACCGGCAACTGGCATGTCGATGGCGTGCTCTCGGCCAGCGTGGCCCCGGCCGTGTTGTCCGACGCCGAGCATGAGGCGGCGATTGGTTATGCGCGCCGCGTGGCCGAGCACCTGCAGTACGTGGGTGTGTTCGCGCTGGAGCTGTTCTGCCGCGATGGCGAGCTGCTGGCCAACGAGATGGCGCCGCGCGTGCACAACTCCGGCCACTGGACCATCGAAGGCAGCGAGACCTCGCAGTTCGAGAACCATCTGCGGGCCGTGCTGGGCCTGCCCCTGGGCAGCACCCGCATGCTCGGCCATGCCTGCATGCTGAACTGGCTGGGCGCCATGCCCGATGCGGCACCGGTGCTGGGCCAGGCCAGCGGCCACTGGCACGACTACGGCAAGCAGCCGCGCGATGGCCGCAAGGTCGGTCACGCGACCCTGCGCGACGATGATGCCAACGCGCTGGCCGATGCTCTGCTGCAGGTCGGCCTGGAGCTGGACCGCCAGGACCAGGTGGCCCCGGCCGTGCACGCGTTGCGCAACGGCTGATCCCGGTGATGCCGGCCGCTGGCCGGCAATGCCCACCAAGGTGGGCATCTACGGTAGCGCCGGGCCATGCCCGGCGGCCCGCAATGCCGGCGTCCGCCTCAGCGCAGCTGGCTCTCCGCGAATTCCCAGTTGACCAGTTGCCAGAACGCTTCCAGATAGCGCGCGCGCTCATTCTGGTAGTCGGTGTAGTAAGCGTGTTCCCACACGTCACAGCACAGCAGCGGCGTGCTGTCGCCGGTCAGCGGCGTGCCCGCGTTGCGGGTCGCCTGGATGCCGAGCTGGCCGCCGGGATGCTGCACCAGCCAGACCCAGCCGGAACCGAACAGGCCCAGCGCAGCGCGGTTGAACTCCTCGCGCAGGCGCTGGCCATCGCCAAACTGGCGCTTGACCAGTTCGCCCAGCCGGCCCTGCGGCTCGCCGCCGCCACGCGGGCGCAGGCATTGCCAGTAGAAGCTGTGGTTCCAGGCCTGCGCGGCCGCATCGAACAGCTTGCCCTGGGCCTGGCGGACGATGTCCTCCAATGTCGCTTCTTCCCATTCCGTGCCGACGATGGCGGCATTGACCGCATCCACATAGGCGCGATGGTGGCGGCCGTGGTGCAGCTCCACGGTCAGCGCGGACAGGTGCGGCTGCAGGGAGCCGGGAAGGTAGGGCAGGGCAGGCAATTCGACGGGCATGGACAGGTTCGTGGCCAGGGGACGGCGGCAGCCGGTTCCATCGGCTTACAATGGCGGCTACCGTGGGCAGTCTAGCCGACCACTGCGGTCGGTTTGTCCGGCGAAGCAAGGAGTGAGGTGTGGCGGTAATGCAGCAAATCCAGGCCGAGGTGGATCGTTACCCGCTCGTGCTGTTCATGAAGGGCACCCCGCAATACCCGATGTGCGGCTTTTCCAGCCGTGCCGTGCAGGCGTTGATGGCTGCCGGTGCCGTCGCCCTGCGTACGGTCAACGTGCTTGAGGAACCGGAGATCCGCGCCAACCTGCCGCGCTTCTCCAACCTGCCGACGTTCCCGCAGCTGTTCATCAACGGGGAGTTGATCGGCGGCTGCGACATCGTCATGGAGCTGTTCGAAGCCGGCGAGCTCAAGCGCATCGTCGAAGAGGCCACCCAGGGATGAGTGCCTGGCCATCGACGTCGGCGACCGATGCGGCGCTCGATGGCCGTCCGTTGCAGGATCGCGTGGTGCTCATCGCCGGTGCCGGTGGCGGGCTGGGCAGTGCCGCAGCCGTCGCGGCCGCCGAAGCCGGGGCCACTGTGGTGCTGATGGGCCGCAAGCCGCGGCGACTGGACCGGGTCTATGCCCAGGTGCAGGCCGTGGGCCCCGAGCCCCTGCTGTATCCGCTGGACCTGGAAGGCGCCGGCCCCGATGACTATGCCGAACTGGCCCAGGCCCTGCAGCGCGAGCTGGGGCGGCTGGATGGCCTGCTGGTCTGTGCCGCGCATTTCCCCGGCCTGACCCCCTTCGAGCTGGCCGACCCGGCCAGTTTCGCCCGCGCCGTGCACGTCACCCTGACCGCCCCGGCGTGGCTGGCCCAGGCCTGCCTGCCGTTGCTGAAACAGCAGGACGACGCGGCCCTGGTGTTCGCCGTCGATGCACCTGAAAGGGTGGGGCAGGCCTACTGGGGCGGCTACGGCGTAGCCCAGCACGGGCTGCGCGGGCTGATCGCCAGCCTGCATGATGAACTCGGCCGCAGCCCGGTCCGGGTCAGCGGCCTGTATCCGGGCCCGCTGCGTACCGCGCTGCGCGCCCGTGCCTATTCAGTTGACCAGGATCCGGCCGCCCAAGGCCCGGAAAAGGCCGCCGCAGCGGCCGTTGCGCTGCTTTCCGCCGGCGGTGCCGCTTGGCGCGGGCAGGTACTTGACGCCAGTCACACTACTGACGCGAGTTAAGTGGACGATAAGACGGAATGAAGGTTCCGTCACGAACTCGTTGCGATCCCGTGCCGTTTGTCGCACAACCGTCACAATGAAGGCGTAGCGTGTTAATCTAGTGTTAACCGTTGCGGCAGCTGCCGTTCACGGTAGGGAACCCCAGATAAATGTCCAGTCAGCCGCCCGCAAGGCTGGTTGGATGCGCTTTTTTTCCGCCATCGCCAACTCGCATCGAGGCTACCGAAAAATGACCCACCCACTCCGGATGTCCAAGCTTACCCTTGGTCTCGTGGCTGCACTTGCTGCCGCTCCCGCCTTCGCCCAGAGCACCTCCGCCGGTGTCGGCGGCCAGGTCGTGTCCGCTGCAGGCCAGCCTGTGGCCGGTGCTGAAGTCACCATCACCCACACCGAGTCGGGCACCGTTTCGCGTGCCACCACCGATGCGTCGGGTCGTTACAACGCGCGCGGTCTGCGCGTGGGTGGTCCGTACACCATCACCATCAACAAGCCGGGTGAAGGCACCAAGACCGAAGAAGGTGTCTTCCTGAACCTGAACCAGGTCAACACCGTCAACGCCAACCTGGCCGGCGATGTGGCTGCCACCAACCTGGACGCCGTCAATGTCGTCGCCACCGGTGGCGGCCTGGACATCTTCAGCGCCACCAAGATGGGTACCGGCACCAACGTCACCCGCGAAACGATGGACGCGCTGCCGTCGGCCAACCGCAACATCCAGGACTACGTCCGTCTGGACCCGCGCATCTCGCAGGTCAGCAAGGCTGACGGCGCGATCTCGGCCGGTGGCCAGAACACCCGTTACAACGCCATCCGCATCGACGGCATCAGCGCCTCCGATCCGTTCGGCCTGGGCTCCAACAACCTGCCGACCGAGCGTCAGCCGGTGTCGATGGACGCCATCCAGGAAATCAACATCGACCTGGCCAACTACGACACGACCATCGCTGGCGGCACCGGTGCGGTGATCAATGCCGTGACCAAGTCGGGCACCAATGAATTCCACGGCACCGTCTACGGTTCCTACCGCGACAAGGACATGGTCCGCTCGCGCCTGGAAGGTGACACGCAGGACTTCAACGGCTTCGAAGACGAGAAGACCTACGGCATGACCTTCGGCGGCCCGATCGTCAAGGACAAGCTGTTCTTCTTCACCAACTATGAAAAGTACGAGCGTTCGGCCGCCGGCATCAGCCTGAGCGACACCCCGATCGGCCGTGGCACCATCACCCAGCAGCAGATCACCGATGTCCAGAACTATCTGGGCAATCTGGGCTATGACCCGGGCACCCTGTCGGCGCCGAACAGCAAGACCGAGATCGAAGAGTACGCGGTCAAGCTGGACTGGAACATCAACGAGAACCACCGTGCGGCCCTGCGCTACAACAAGATGGAGCAGAACGTCGTTCGCTTCCCGCAGGTCAGCAGCAGCGCCATCTCGCTGAGCAACTTCTGGTACCAGCAGCCGACCGAATACGAAACCTGGATGGGCGAACTGTTCAGCGACTGGTCGGACAACTTCTCGACCGAATTCAAGGTCTCGCACAAGGATTACTCGGCCAACCGCGTTCCGCTGGTCGACATGCCGCAGATCCGTATCCGTTCGGGCAATGACTCGCTGTACGTGGGTACCGAGCAGAACACTCACGTCAACATCGTCGAGTCGAAGGAACTGAGCGCGTTCGGTGCCGGTACCTGGTACGTCGGCGACCACACCGTCAAGTTCGGCTTCGATTACTCGAAGAACGACCTGATGAACTTCTACGGCCGTAACCTCAACGGCGTGTACGAATTCAACAGCGTCAACGATTTCCTGGCCGGCAACGCCTCGCGCTACCAGCTGCGTACCCCGCGTGCCGATGGCACCCGCGCTGACATCCCGGCTGACTTCACCCTGAAGAACACCGGCGTGTTCGTGCAGGATACCTGGGCGATCAACTACAACCTGAGCCTGATGTTCGGCGTCCGCGTCGACATGCCTGACTTCAGCACCCAGCGCCTGTACAACCCGCGCATCGAACAGCTGTACGGCTTCAACAACACCAAGCTGGTCGACAAGGAACTGGTGCAGCCGCGTGTCGGCTTCAACTACACCTTCGACAGCGAGCGTCCGACCCAGCTGCGCGGCGGCGTGGGCCTGTTCGGCGGCGCTGCCCCGAACGTGTGGCTGGCAGGTGCCTACCAGAACACCGGCCTGAACTACGTCGAGTACGACGAGCGCAACCCGCCGGTCGGTTCGTTCACCCCGGATGGCAACAATCCGTACATCCCGGCCGGTGGCCCGGCTTCGGCCCGTCAGAACGTGGATATCATCGCGCCGGGCACCCGCCTGCCGTCGGTGTGGAAGGCCAACCTGGCCTTTGACCACGAGCTGCCGTGGTACGGCATCGTGGCTTCGGCCGAACTGCTGCTGACCAAGGTCAAGGACGGCATCTACTTCGACCGCCTGGACGTCGGCACGCAGACCGCGGTTGGCCCGGATGGCCGTGCGATCTACTGGAACGCTGCGGGCCGCAACCCGAACAATGGCCGCATGAGCAATGGCCAGAACTTCGGCATCACCACCGGCACCAGCGGTGCAGTTGATCGTGCCAACCGCCCGAGCGACATGGGCGATGTGCTGGTCCTGCGCAACACCGACAAGGGTCGTGGCAGCCAGGCTACCTTCTCGCTGGCCAAGCCGCTGACCGAGAACTGGGGCTGGTCGCTGGGTTACACCTACACCCAGTCCAAGGAAGTCAGCCCGCTGTCCAGCTCGCAGAACACCTCGAACTGGAACAACACGCTGATCTTCAACGCCAACGAGAACGTTGATTACAACTCTCGCTACGCGATCAAGGACCGCATTACCGGCACCCTGGAGTGGAAGCACAACTTCTTCGGTGACAACGCCACCCGCGTCGGCCTGTTCTACGAAGGTCGCTCGGGCCGTCCGTACAGCTACATCTTCTACAACGATGCCAACGGCGACGGTGCAGCCACCAACGACCTGTTCTACGTGCCCAGCGGCCCGGGTGACGTGCTGTTCGGCAGCGTGGTCGGCGGTCGCTTCGTGCAGGATGCGGCCATGGAGAAGAGCTTCTTCGACTGGCTGGCAAAGACCCCGGAACTCGACGCCTATCGTGGCAGCGTGGTCCCGGCGAACGAGCACCGCGCCAAGTGGATCAACTCCTTCGACGTCCGCATCAGCCAGGAATTCCCGGGCTTCATGAAGGAGCACAAGGGTGAGATCGCGCTGGACATCATGAATGTCGGCAACCTGATCAACAAGAAGTGGGGCCTGATCGACGACTACGGCTTCTACTCGACCCGCCGCGTTGCCAACTACGGCGGTATCGATCCGGCCACCGGCAAGTACGTGTACTCGTTCACCGGTGCGACGGACAACCCGCAGATCCAGGAAAACAACAACGACAAGGGCAACACCGGCGTGTCGCGCTGGTCGATGCAGCTGACCCTGAAGTACAAGTTCTGATCCGTCAGCACTTGAAGCGGTAAAAGGAAACGGCCGGGGAAACCCGGCCGTTTTCCGTTCAGGCGAAAGTCCTTGCGGTGGTGCAGGCAGGGGCGTAGCATCCGCTCTCGTGCGCGGCGGAATACGCCGCCTGGCGGTCCCGGAAAGGCGAACGCGGGCAGCACATATCCAACGGTCGGGTTTCCCGGCCGTTTTGCTTTTTAAGGGGGCGGCAGTACAGTCGGAAACCTTGAAGGAAGCGAAAAGTTGGATATGACGACGAACGAAAAAGCAGCCCGCGCGCTGCCGGTGCAGGATGCGCGGATCTACCCGCGCGGTGGGCTGGATGTGCTGTCGCGGGCCGAGGTCGCGCGCCTGCGCGATGCCTCCGGTGGTGGCATGCACGAACTGCTGCGCCGCTGTGCGCTGGCGGTGCTGACCAGCGGCAGTGCTTCGGACGATCCGCGCGCGGCGCGTGATCTCTACCCTGATTTCGACATCCAGGTGGCGCAGCAGGATCGCGGCGTGCGCATCGACCTGGTCAATGCCCCGGCGATGGCCTTCGTCGATGGCGAGATCATCCGCGGCGTGGCCGAACTGCTGTTCGCCGTGGTCCGCGACCTGGCCTACATGGCCATCGAGATGGGCCCGGCCTATGCGGCCGAGCTGGAGTCTTCCGAAGGCATCACCAACGCGGTGTTCGGCCTGCTGCGCAACGCGCGCATCCTCAACCCGGGCGACCCGAACCTGGTGGTCTGCTGGGGCGGCCACTCGATCGGGCGCGACGAGTACCTGTACACCAAGCAGGTCGGCTACGAGCTGGGCCTGCGTGGCCTGGACATCTGCACCGGCTGCGGCCCGGGCGCCATGAAGGGCCCGATGAAGGGCGCAACCATCGCCCATGCCAAGCAGCGCAAGACGGTCACCCGTTACATCGGCCTGACCGAGCCGGGCATCATCGCGGCCGAGTCGCCGAACCCGATCGTCAACCACCTGGTCATCATGCCGGACATCGAGAAGCGCCTTGAGGCCTTCGTCCGCATCGGCCACGGCATCATCGTGTTCGCCGGTGGCGTCGGCACCGCCGAAGAGATCCTGTACCTGCTCGGCATCCTGCTGCGCGAGGAAAACAAGGACCTGCCGTTCCCGCTGATCCTGACCGGCCCGACCGTGGCTGCGCCGTACTTCGAGCAGATCGACCGGTTCATCCGCCTGACCCTGGGCGACGCGGCGGCCGAGCGCTACGAGATCATCATCGGTGACCCGGTGGCGGTCGCCCGCAAGATGGCCAGCGGCATCAAGCAGGTGCGCGAGCACCGCCTGGCGCAGAAGGATTCGTTCTTCTTCAACTGGTCCATCGAGATCCCGTGGGAGTACCAGCAGCCGTTCGTGCCGACCCACGAGGCGATGGCCGCGCTGGACCTGCACCACGGCCGGGCGCCGCATGCGCTGGCCGCCGACCTGCGCCGGGCGTTCTCCGGCATCGTGGCCGGCAACGTGAAGGAAGACGGCATGCGCCGCATCGAAGAGTTCGGGCCGTTCCAGATCCATGGCGACGCGGACATGATGCAGGCCCTGGACGCGCTGCTGCGCGCCTTCGTCGAGCAGCGCCGGATGAAGATCTCCGGCGAGTACCAGCCCTGCTACCAGGTGCTGGCCTGACCGGCCGGGGCGGCTCACCACGCCGCCCCGGGAAGGGGCCCCTCCGGGGCTCCGGCCCTTCTCAAGGGCCTCCGGAAGGGCAGGGCGTGTCAACGCTTTGACGCCCGTCGCCCCGTTCTGACCGTTCATCCTGCCGCCGCTTGCCGGCGGCAGCCGGGTGCGCCATCGTGGCCACCAACACGCTGGGGAGCGTTCCATGTCACTACGCCGGTCCAAGGGCTTCACGCTGGTCGAGTTGATGATTACGTTGATCGTGTTCGTCGTCCTGGCCGCCATGGCCTATCCGAGCTTCACTGGCATGATCAGGTCCAACCGGATAAGTGCCGGTAACAACGAAATGATCGGCCTGCTGTCGCTCGCGCGCAGTGAAGGCATTCGCAACAACAGCGGTGGCGGGGTGTGCGGCAGCAGCGACGGCACCGCTTGCAATGGAAGTTGGAACGATGGCGTGATGGCCTGGACCGACGCCGATGGTAACGGCGAGTTTGGGGCCGATGATACGGTCCTGCGCTTTACTGCCGGCAACCGCAACGTCACCGTGGGAGCGCCGGATCCGGACGTCATCGCCTTCGATGCACGTGGACGCAGGCGGGCGGTACCTGACCAATCAATCACGCTGACTCCGGCGGACTGCAAGGCAGGCGAGGCCAGTCGTACCCTGACCGTGAACCTCTCCGGTCAGGTCCGCTCGACCAACGGGACCTGCTCATGAATCGCAACTGCTCCGGCTATTCCAGCCGCAGAAAAAGTGCAGGCTTCAGCCTCCTGGAAGTGCTGATCGCGCTGCTGGTGCTGGCTTTCGGCCTGCTGGGGTTTGCTTTGCTGCAGACCATGAACGTGCGCTTCGTGCAGAGTGCGGGCCAACGCACCCAGGCCACCAACCTCGCTTCGGACCTGATAGAGATGATGCGGGTGCAGCGCACGGCGACACTCAACGGAGGTGCCTACACATCTGCGTCCTTCAATGCGGGTGATGTGGCTGCGACTGCCTCGCCTTGTACGTGGCCGGTAGGCGCCGATGCCACAGCCGAATCCAAGAATATCGCCCGCTGGCAATGCCAGGTTGTCAAGGTTCTAGGTGACAAGGCGTCGGCCAATGTCAGTGTCGACGATGGGCTTGTGACCGTCGGCATCGGCTGGGGGGACGAGCGCTGGGACCCGGACAATGCCGATTCCATCACCACCTTCACCCTG
Source organism: Stenotrophomonas sp. PFBMAA-4 (assembly GCF_030053215.1). Taxonomy (NCBI): domain Bacteria; kingdom Pseudomonadati; phylum Pseudomonadota; class Gammaproteobacteria; order Lysobacterales; family Lysobacteraceae; genus Stenotrophomonas; species Stenotrophomonas sp. PFBMAA-4. The sequence goes on from NZ_JASGBW010000033.1 coordinate 28,418, forward strand.
GTCACCCGTCTATGAATGCTTATGCGCTAAGCGCCCGTAGGTCAATTGCGGGCATGTCGCTAGTCGAGCTGATGGTTGCGATGGTCATCGGCATGATCCTCATGCTCGGGGTCGTGCAGATATTCATGGCCTCGCACGCGGCGTCGCGGCTGTCCGAGGGTGCTGCACGTACGCAGGAAAATGCGCGATTCGCGCTGGATTTCCTCGAGCGTGATATCCGCATGGCCGGGCATATGGGTTGCGTCAACGACCAGGCCCATGTGATCAAGGACAGTCAGAGCATCCGTGTGCATGTCGCTGGCATCACCGAGGGCGACGGTAGTCCGCTGGACTTCGCTATTCCGATTCAGGGCTATGAAGCAGAGGGCACGGCCCCCGGCGATGCGCTCACCATCGGTGAGAACTGGTCGGCGGCAGCGAATACGCCCGGTGCGATCAGCGGCCTGACGCCGGAACCGATTGGTGGCAGCGACATCCTGATGATGCGTTATCTCAGTTCGGAAGGTTCGCCGGTGCTGAGCATTGCCAATGGTACTGATTCCGAGGTGACTATCGCCTCCGACGCCGCCGCGCGCCTTTCGGCAGGAACAGCTACGACGCCGTCGCTTTTCGCTGTTTCCGACTGCAGTCGGGTCGACATTTTTGCCGGCAGCCTGGCGGAGAACACCATTACCGCCACTGCGACCAACCTGGGAACCTACGCGGCCAACAACGCGGTGACCATGGTCTATCGCGCAGAAGCGGTGGCCTATTACGTGGCGACCAATCCTGCAAACGAGCCTTCGCTGTACCGGGCCCGGGCCAATGGCGACGGTTCGTTCGAAACCGGCGAGGAACTGGTGGAAGGTATCGAGAGCCTGCAGTTCCTCTACGGATTGGACAGCGAGGAGAACATCAGCAGCGTCGATCCGCCGACCGGGAACATTACCATCCAGCGCACCGCGTCAGATGTGAGCACTGCTGCCGATGAAACTGCTGTAGCCGCGTGGCGCCGGGTGGGCATGGTGCAGCTGGGCATCCTGGTACGTAGCCCTCAGCCGGCCTCGGCCGAACAGGCCGACACCAACGTCGCCCAGCTGGGTGTGCTGGGGGTTGGCATCAATCCCCCTGCAACCAATGATCGACGCTTCCGTTCCTCGTATGAGGTATCGGTGGCGCTCCGCAATCGACTGTTCGGGAACTGAGCCATGACTCCCTCCTTCCGCCAGTTCCACGCTCCCGGTCACCAGCGCGGCGCGGTGCTCTACATCGCCCTCATGCTGCTGATCCTGCTGTCGCTGCTGGGTATTGTTGGCATGCAGGTTGCGAGCATGCAGGAAAAAATGTCGTCCAATTACCGCGCGGTGAACGTGGCGTTCCAAGCCGGCGAGCAGGCCGTGCGCGATACCGAGCGTTCGATCGAGGCGCTGGACAATAACACCGGCGACGCTGGCAGCCTCACCGCGGAAGACATCCAGCGGCTGTGTGACGACGGCTACGATCCCACCCGCTGGGCGAATGAACAGACCCTCGCCAACGCGCCGGTGGTGAACGTGCGGCGCATCGAAGCCTGCATCCAGGGCGAGGCATCGCTGGAAATGGGCATGCCGGAGAGTGAAGAACCGACGCGTGTGTACCAGATCACCGCCTACGCGTCTGATCGCGACGACGACAACAATAACGAAGGCACCTCGTCTGCTGCCATCGATACCGTATTCAAGCTCTGAGGACTGTCATCATGCTCACCCGTAAGACCAAGATCTACGCTGGCTCGGGCCTGCTGCTGATGGCGGGCGTCGGCTGGATGGCGTATTCGCTGTTCGCCGCGCAGGGACAGGGCAGCCTGGCCCAGGCGCCGCTGAACGTGAAGGTGTCGGCCACGCCGTCCTTCATCATGGCCGTGGATGATTCCGGCTCGATGACCTTCCAGACCCAGTTCCCCGGACAGGACGGTACGGCATGCTGGAGCTCCGTCCGGACGAGCTTCTTCACTTCTTCCGGGGCGCTGAATACGCCGGCCTCCATCAGGAACGCTTCCAATACCGCCAACCAGGGCGAATGTAGCTACTTCTACGTATTGCCAGGGCCGCGCATCGGTGCGGGTTATTACGGGTTGCCGCAGTTGGATATCTACGGGTTCGCCCGCTCGGCCGCCTACAACCCGACCTATTACGATCCAGCCGTCAAGTATGAGCCCTGGTTGGGGGTGTTCACCAACAGCGGTGTGGAGAGCATTTCCGCCTACCCGAACGCCTCTACGAGCAGCACCAAGATCGACCCGCGCAATGCGGACGTGGTTGCACTGGCGTCGGCGCGCCTGGGTGTCACCGAGGGCGACGTCTCCCGGATGCAGAGCGGAATGACCATTCCTGCCAATACGCCCTACCGCACCGCCACGGCCAACTACGATTTTCGAGGTAACTTCACCGGTTTCACCTTCAGTGGCGTGCAGGCAAACACCAGAGGCGCGACTTACAACTCTGCGGGTTACGCCAGCATCCAGTACATCCCAGCTACGTTCTTCATGCCATGGACGGGTACCAACGACGCGCGCCCGCAGTTGGCGGGCACTACGGGTGCGTACGCCAGCGTCAGCCGGACCAAAGTTGATAACGCATGTGGCACCAACTGCCACATGTGGAAGTACACCATCGCCAGCACGGATACGGTGGCAATGCAGAACTTCGCCAACTGGTACTCCTACTATGGCAATCGCAACCGGGCCATGATCGCCGGGATGACACGTGCCCTCGACGTCAACAACATGAACGTGGGCTATTTCAAGATCAATGACCACCAGAAGTACAACGACTTCGAGGATGCCAGCAAGCGGCTGGCTATCCGTGCGATGGGCACGCCGTCCGAGAAGGTTGCGCTGTACAACTCGATGATCGCATTGACCGCGTCGGGTGGAACGCCGAACCGGCAGGCGGTCAACTCCGCCGGCATCCAGTTCAAGCGCACCGACGCCAATGCGCCGGTCAAGCTGTCATGCCAGAAGAATGCGGTGATGTTGTTCACCGACGGCTACAGCAATGGCGGTGGGCCGACCGTTGGCAATATCGATGGATCAATGGGGGCGCCCTTCAACGACAGTCATGAAGACACGATGGCCGATATCGTGTCGCAGTATTACCTGAACCCGCTGCGTACCGACAGCCTGATGCCGCGCGGCCAAGTGCCTGTGCCTCAGGCGTGCAGTGCCGGGGGAGATCCTTCGTTGGACTGCAACAAGGATCTGCACATCAATTTCTACGGCATAACCCTGGGCGCGCGCGGCAATCTCTTCAATCCCAACCTGACCCAGAACCCGTACACCACGCCGGCGATATACAACAACTGGCCGGCTCGTGCGAACGACGACCCCAGCACCGTCGATGATATCTGGCACGCCGCCACCAACACCCGTGGCGAGTACATCAACGCGCGGACCCCGGCCGATATCACGGCCGCCATGCGTCGCGTGCTGTCCTCCGTGACCGCCGGCGCGGCACCTTCCGGCAGCCTGGCGCTGACCGGATCGCGCATCGGAACCGGCTCTCTTTCGATTACCCCGACCTTCGAGATCGCCAACGGAGAGACCGACTGGTTCAGCCGCCTGACGGCCTCGCGCCTACAGGTCAACGACGACCGCGAGGCCGAGTACGTGTCGGTTTGGGAGGCCGCAGCCAAGCTCGGGGCGCAGGCGTCGCGCAACATTGTGGCGACCAAGGGCGCAAGTGCGGTGAACTTCAATAGCACCAACATCAGCTTCTCTGACCTCTGCACCAAGCCGGGCACGCTCTACAGCGACATGGTCCTGTGCAGTGCATCGGAGGTCGAGGCGCTGGGGGGCAACATCGCTACCGCAATCGACTACCTGCGCGGCAATACGTCGCGCGAAGTGCGCAACTCCAATGGCATCTACCGCACACGCACCACTGTGCTTGGCGATATCGTCAACTCGAGCCCCGTGATCAGCTCGCCACGCGACGACTACGGTTACCAGCGCATAAGCGACGACTTCGCAACGAGCTACGCCGCGTACCTGCAGGAGAAGCGCGACAACGGCCGTTACATGGTCTACGTAGGCGCCAACGATGGCATGCTGCACGCCTTCGACGGTGGCATGGATGGTGCTGGAACCGCCAATAGTGCAGGTGGCACCGAGACGTTCGCCTATATTCCCGGGACCGCGCTTGGGCACATGGGCAATCTGTTTTACCCCTACAAGGCGGTCAGCAAGACCGACCAGAAGTTCCGCCATCGTTATTACGTCGATGGTCCTGTCGCCGTTGCCGACGTGCAGTTGAACAACAATTGGGCAACCGCGCTGGTGGGTACCGCAGGTGCAGGCGGTCGGTCAGTGTTTGCCTTGGATGTCACCACGCCTGGCAGCTTCAGCACGCGCAGTCGCTTGTGGGAGATCAGTGACGTCAACCTGGATCTCGCTGAAAACGTGCGGACCAACATCGGCCATGTACTCGGCAAGCCGGTGATCGTGCCGGTGAAGTCTGGCACGGGGGTCGCATGGAAGGCGATCTTCGGCAATGGCTATGGCAGCGCTGGCGGCAAGGCTGTGTTGTTCGTCGTTGACCTGGGTACGGGCAGCGTGCGGATGATCACGGCTACCGAGTCGGCCGACACGGCGCCGTCCGGCAGCAATGGTCTGGGTAACATCGTGGTGATCGACCGCTTCCGTCCGAATCCGGCGTCGAACCCGCCGCGTGGTCAGGAGTCGATCTATGGCCGTGATGGACTTGCCGATACCGTCTACGCTGCCGATCAGCGCGGTGCGCTGTGGAAATTCAACCTGGAAGACGCTGGCAATTCCGTTACGGTGCCGGTGTTCACGACGGCGCGGCAGACCGTCGCTGGTTCCTCGCAGGTATTCCGCCAGCCGATCACCGGGGGCATGACCACGGTAACCGGCTCAGGCGGCGGGGTCATGCTGCTGTTTGGTACAGGCAGCTTTTCCTTCAACAGCGATCCACTCGATGTGGCCGAGCAGTCGCTGTACGGCGTGAACGACACCAATGTGCGGCAGCCCACCGCGACGCTGTTACCTTCCGATCTCGTGACCTACAACGTCACCACGACAAACGGGGTGCGGTCGATCGAGGCTGAGGCGTTCTCGGGCGTGGCCAGTGGCTGGAACGTGAGGCTGCCGGGCTTGGGTGAGCGATTCGTTGGTAATCCGTCGGTCGCGGCAGGTGTGGTTTTCATGCCGACCTATCTGCCCAACTCGGGTGGAGAAGGCTGCTCCACCGAAGGTTCGAACTGGTTGTTCGGCTTGAGTCCGATTACTGGCGCGGCGGCGATGGAGCAGGCGCGTATCGGGTCGCCAACGGGTGATCCCTACGGATCGGGCGTCGCGGCGACCAGTCTCAATACTGGTGGTACCGCTCCAGTCAAGGACGTGAGCGTGGCAGTGGTGCCGCGCCTGGAGGGTGGCGGTGGCCCGGGCGATCGTGCCTGCTGGATGGTCGTGAATGTGGCTGGTGCGCAACCGCTGTATTTGCCGTATCCCTGTGGCCGCCAATCCTGGCGCCAGATTCAGTAAGCTGGAATCCTGGACATGATGAACAAAAGCAAAGTGTTTGGCAGCAAGGCCGCCACGTCAGGTTTCACACTTATCGAGCTGATGATCGTGGTCATCGTCCTCGCGGTGTTGGCGGCCATTGCCTATCCGTCGTACCAGCAGCACTTGCTCAAGACTCGCCGTGCGGTGGTGAAAGCGGACATGGTCGAGTATGCGCAGCGAGCCGAGCGCTACCATTCCGTGAACAACACTTACGCCGGCTTTGCCCTCCCCGCCGAGGAGTCGCCGCGCGAAGGCGGCGTCATCCGCTATCAGCTGGGCTTTGAAGGCGACGGCTCCACTTTCACGGTTACCGCGACGCCTCAGGGCGAGCAGGCCAAGGACGCTTGTGGAACCTTGACCGTGGATCAGGCCAATCGGAAGACCAGCAGCACCGGCGAACTGGCTGATTGCTGGTAAGGCGACGACGCAGTACACGAAGATGCAAAGGTGTTGCCCTTCTGGGAAACGCCCCGTATACTTCGCCTCCCCGCCCGAATAGCTCAGCCGGTTAGAGCACTTGACTGTTAATCAGGGGGTCGTTGGTTCGAGTCCAACTTCGGGCGCCAGATTCAAGAAAGCCGCGAGAATTCGCGGCTTTTTTGTGCGCGAATGGTCGTTGTGCGGTCTCAGTCGAGACACCGCCCGGGTGCATCGTGTCGCTCTGAGCGTATCCGCCCGCTGTTGTTGATGATGACTCGGCCATGCAGATGGTTGCCCCGGCAGATCCGCATGCTGAGGTTGCTGCCATAGGCCAGGCCATTACCCTGGTAGCGCAGTACGCCGCGGCCGTGGGTACTCAGGACTGCCCAGCCAGCGGGCGGGCTCCAGGGTTGATGGCGCAGGACCTCAAGGGCGGTCACGCTGCCATCCCGCTCGATGTACGACATCCAGCCCTGGCTCCAGTCCGCCCCCTCCAGGCAGCGCAGGCCATTCTGGGTGGGGCAGACCGAAACCCGCACATTGCGCTGGATCGCGATCATCCGCGCGGCCGCAAAATGGCTGCTCAACAGATGTCGGGTGGTGTCGGCCCTCTGCCGGTCGAGCAGGGCCTTGAATTCCGGTGCGGCAAGCGCGAAGGCGATGGCCAGCACGGCAAGGGCCATCATCAGCTGCAGCGAGGTCAGGCCGCGGTGGCTTTGGCGGGGCTTTGGCAGGTGAGGCAGAAGCGGCATCATTGCGCAGTGTATTCAGGGGCTACTGCCTGCAGTCTGAGCACGCGTCCCAAAGCAGGGCATCGGTGAGCGGCCTGAGTCATCGTAGGCAGGGCCCTCAACCGGCCGTCACCAAACCGGCCGCTATAATCATCATTCCCGGGACCTGGCAATACCATGAGCGACAGTTTTCAACTCGTCTCGCCGTATTCACCGGCGGGCGACCAGCCCAACGCCATCGCGAAGCTGACTGATAATTTCGAAGCGGGCATCGCCAAGCAGACGCTGCTGGGCGTGACCGGTTCGGGCAAGACCTACACCATCGCCAACGTCATCCAGAACGTGCAGAAGCCGACGCTGATCATGGCGCCGAACAAGACGCTGGCGGCGCAGCTGTACGGTGAGTTCAAGGCGTTCTTCCCGCACAACGCGGTGGAGTACTTCGTCAGCTATTACGACTACTACCAGCCCGAAGCCTACGTGCCGTCGTCGGACACCTTCATCGAGAAGGACAGTTCGATCAACGAGCACATCGAGCAGATGCGCCTGGCGGCGACCAAGACGCTGCTGTCGCGTCCGGATGCGATCGTGGTGGCCACCGTGTCGGCCATCTACGGCCTGGGTGCGCCGGAGGACTACCTGTCGCTGCGCCTGATCCTGTCCAAGGGTGAGCGCATCGAGCAGCGCGACCTGATCAACCACCTGACCCAGCTGCAGTACACGCGCAACGAGTACGAGCTGCAGCGCGGTACGTTCCGCGTGCGTGGCGAGGTGATCGACGTGTTCCCGGCCGAATCGGACAGCGAAGCCCTGCGCATCGAACTGTTCGATGGCGAGGTCGAGAAGATCACCATGTTCGATCCGCTCACCGGCGAGACCATCCGCAACATGCAGCGCTTCACCGTCTACCCGAAGACCCACTACGCCACCACGCGCGAGCGCGTCCTGGCCGCGGTGGAGACCATCAAGGTGGAGCTGAAGGAGCGCCTGGAGCAGCTGTACGCGGAAAACAAGCTGGTCGAGGCGCAGCGCCTGGCCCAGCGCACCCAGTTCGACATCGAGATGATGGCTGAAGTTGGCTTCTGCAACGGCATCGAGAACTACTCGCGGCACCTGACCGGCAAGAACGCCGGCGAGCCACCACCGACCCTGTTCGATTACCTGCCGCCGGACGCGCTGCTGGTCATCGACGAATCGCACGTGACCATTCCGCAGATCGGCGCGATGTTCAAGGGCGACCGCTCGCGCAAGGAGACCCTGGTCGAGTTCGGCTTCCGCCTGCCGTCGGCGCTGGACAATCGTCCGCTGCGCTTCGAGGAGTGGGAAGCGCGCTGCCCGCGTGCGATCTACGTGTCTGCCACACCCGGCCCGTATGAGTATCGGGAGGCCGGTGAGGAGATCACCGAACTGGTGGTGCGCCCGACTGGCCTGATCGACCCGGTGGTCGAGATCCGCCCGGTCGGTACCCAGGTCGATGACCTGATGAGCGAGGCCAACGAGCGCATCAAGGCAGGTGACCGCGTGCTGGTCACTACGCTGACCAAGCGCATGGCCGAGAACCTGACCGAGTACCTCACCGAACATGGCATCCGCGTGCGCTACCTGCATTCGGACGTGGATACGGTCGAGCGCGTGGAGATCATCCGCGACCTGCGCCTGGGCAAGTTCGACGTGCTGGTGGGCATCAACCTGCTGCGCGAGGGCCTGGACATGCCCGAGGTCTCGCTGGTGGCGATCCTGGATGCGGACAAGGAGGGCTTCCTGCGCTCCACCGGCTCGCTGATCCAGACCATCGGCCGCGCCGCGCGAAACGTGCGCGGCAAGGCCATCCTGTACGCGGACAAGATCACCCGCTCGATGCAGGCGGCGATCGATGAGACCGACCGCCGCCGTGCCAAGCAGGTGGAGTACAACGAGGAGCACGGCATCGTGCCGCGCTCGGTGGCGCGTCCGATCGTGGACGTGCTGGAAGGCGCGCGCTCGGACGCGGCCGAGAAGGAGTCCCGCAAGGGCAAGGGCAAGGGCAGGGCGGTGGCCGAGGATGCGGCCGATTACCGGTCGATGTCGCCGGCCCAGCTGGCCACCCGGCTCAAGGCGCTGGAGCAGCAGATGTACCAGCACGCCAAGGACCTGGAGTTCGAAGATGCCGCTCGCGTGCGCGACCAGATCCGGCAGCTGAAGGAGGCCAGCCTCGGCTGAACACGGCAGCGCAGCAATCTTCACAAAAGTGTTGCGCTTACCCGTCGTCATCCGTAATATACGCGGCCTGCACCGACGCAATCGCGCAAATGCAGAAGCAAAACGGGCGGTTAGCTCAGCGGTAGAGCACTACCTTGACATGGTAGGGGTCACAGGTTCGAACCCTGTACCGCCCACCACGAAGTCCCTTCCAGAGGGGCTGTCGTGACCTGAAAAGCCCGGCCCTGGCGCCGGGTTTTTACGTAGCAAGGCCAGCCTTCGGGCGGCAGGAACAAGATGGGCGGTTAGCTCAGCGGTAGAGCACTACCTTGACATGGTAGGGGTCACAGGTTCGAACCCTGTACCGCCCACCACCTGGCTCCCGGCATTGCCGGTGAAGCGGTGGAAACAGGAAAGCCGGCCCGATGGGTCGGCTTTTTTGTTGCATGGCGTCCGCCCCTCAGAACTGGATCATGCTGCACATCCGCACCGGTCGCTCGCTGCGCACCAGGCCCTTGTCCGCACGGCACTGGCGCACGCGCTCCTCGGCCTTGCTGCGGCAGTCCGGGCACAGCGCGGCCAGCACGCTGTCCTTGCCCTGCGCGGCAGTGCAGACGCGCTCGACGTGGGCGACGCGTGCCTCGCTGGCGCGCTCCGGCGAAAAGGCCTCGCCCATGGCATTGACGAAGCGATAGTCCGCGAACGGCTGCGGCAGCGCGCATTCCTGCCGGGTGCTTCCCACATACGCCGCTTCCAGCTGGCGGCGCAGCTGCGCGCCCTGGCGATCGCAGTCGGCGACCAGCGAGCGCGATGCGGCAGGCGTCAGCTGTGGGTTGACGTAGACCGGGCGGGTACGGATCTCGCTGCCGAACGGGCAGCAGGCCGCAAGCAGCACGACGGCAGGCAACAGCAGTGCACGGGCAACGATCCGGGTGTTCATGGCGCATCCTTTCGACAGGGCACCATGCTGTCACCGGGCGTGCCGGTCAGGATGAATCGCGGCTGGCGATCAGTGTGCGGCCGGTGTGCCGACACTGAAGCGATGACGCAGCTGCCAGTGGCCCTCGACCTGGTGCGCGATGCCCAGTGCGTGGGACCTTCCGCCTTCGGCGCGTTCCCAGCGCAGCACGCTGTCCTGGCGCAGGCGCAGCTGAAGGCAGAGGTCGTCCTTGCTGGCCGGGGCCAGTCCGGTGGCAGGCGCCTGGCCGGCCTCCACGCCGCCGGTGCCGACGCTGGACAGGACCGCGTGCAACAGCAGCAGGGCAAGCATCGGCATGGCGCGGTGCTCCGGACAGGGGAGCCCAGCGTGTCACCGGGGCAGGCGGACCGGAACCGGCATGCGACGAAGCCGGGAAATGCGCGTGCCAAGGGCTGGCAGCGCGGATGAATCCGGGCGCTGGCGGCCTGATCCGCGCGGGAGGGGCCTTGCGGCGCGGGCGGGTCGTGCCGCGACGCTCAGGCCGCGGCGTAGACCTGGCGCAGGTTGCGCAGCGTCGACTGGCGATGGGCCGTGGCGCAGGGCTCGTCCATCTCCAGTTCCTGCAGCCGCAGGCCGACCAGGGTCATCGACAGCGCATAACCGCGGGCCGCGTCGGCCACGCGCGACAGGCCGAGGGCGTGGCGCACCAGTGCATCGATGTGGGCCTGGTCCGGCATCAGGCCGAGATAGGCGCGCTCGGCACTGTCCAGGTCAGGCGCACGCAGGATCGCGTGCGCATCGGTGGGGAAGGAAACGGAGGCCATGGGGGTGTCCTTGTCCGTTGCAGCGCGCTCGATCAGAACGAGCGCATCAGGGAGATGAAAGCGGAGTTCTGCGCGCCGCGGCGGGCCATCGGGCTGTCCTTGACCGCATCGCCGAACCACTGGCTGGCGACCACGCCGGTGGCGCGCCATTTCGTGCCCAGCGGTGTGCTCACCGCGATCTGCAGGCCTGGCGACGTGGCGCTGCCCGGCGCATAGGCGGCCAGGCCCGACCGCAGCGCTTCTTCGTCACTGATGCCGTAGTAGTAGTCGAGCAGGCGCGCACTGCTGTGCACCACGCCCACGCGCGGCACCCAGGTGAAGCGGCCGGCCTGGATGGGATAGCTGTAGTACAGGCTCGATTCGAGGCCGCCACCGTGGCCGCTGACCTCGCGCTTGACGCTGGCCGACAGTGCGCCCCAGCCGGCGCTGTACTCGGCGCTGACGCCGGCCATCGCCGACATCTGCCGGCTGTGCAGGCGGCGCAGCTGCGCATCGTTCACGTCATCGGTCTTGAAGCGCAGCGTGTACGGCGTGACCACCGCAGATACGCGCAGGCCCTCGTCCTTGTACAGGTACATGCCCAGCGAACCGGGGCTGGCGTAGAAGCGCTTGCCCTGCCATGCCAGTGCCGGCACCACCAGCGGCTTGTCATCGTAGTGCGCGTAGGCACCGGTGGTCGCGCCGAAGGTGATGCCGGCCTGCACGCCCGGTGCCTGTTCCTGGGCCTTGGCCAGCAGCGGCGTGGAGAGAACGACGGTGCACAGCAGGGGGCGCAGCAGGGTACGGGACATCGGGAGCATCGAGGGGCACTTTGCAGGGAACCGCGTTGCATCCTGACGGCACAACATTGTCGGAACATTGCGCCCCGGCAATGTCCGCGCAAAGGCCTCCGAGGTGCCCGCAGGCACTATCATCGGCAGCGTTTCCGGTAGCCGAGCCAACGATGCGCATCCTCCTGGTGGAAGACGATCCCGACCTCTCCCGTGCCCTGCAGTCCGGGCTGGAGCGCCAGGGCGTGGTCGCCGATGTGGTCGGCAGCCTGGCCGAAGCGGCGCTGGCCCTGCGCGAACCCGTGCACCAGCTGCTGCTGCTTGACCGCCAGCTGCCCGACGGCGATGGCGCCGGTTTCGTCGCCACCGCGCGTGCGCTGCGGCCGAACCTGGCGGTGATCATGCTGACCGCCAAGGGCACGCTGTCGGACAAGGTCGAAGGACTCGATGTCGGCGCCGACGACTACCTGGTCAAGCCGGTGGCGATCGAGGAACTGATGGCGCGGATCCGCGCGGTGTCGCGGCGGCCGTCGGCGATGGTGACCCCGAGCCTGCGGCTGGGAAACTTCGAGTTCGATTTCGAATCGCTGCAGGCGCAGGTGGACGGCCAGCTGCTGGCCCTGCCGAGGCGGCAGGTGCTGGTGCTGCAGGCGCTGGCGATGCGGCAGGGGCGAACGGTCACCCGCAGCGCGCTGGAGGCGGCGGTGTACGGCTTCGATGATGAGATCCAGTCCAACGCACTGGATGCGCACATCTCCAAGCTGCGCAAGGCGCTGCAGCAGGCGGGTGCGGGCGTGGAGATCCACGTCATCCGTGGCGTCGGCTACCTGCTGGCGGAGACCTGAGATGGCCAGGCAGATCCGTTCGATCACCCTTGGCCTGGCGTGGCGCCTGTTCCTGGCGCAGGCATTCACTGTGTTGTTCGCCGTGGTGGCTCTGATCCTCACCTGGGGTGACAAGGAATCCTGGGGCATGGACATGTTCACCGCCGAGGACGTGGCCAAGGCGGTGCACAGCCAGGGCGCGCACCTGGTGCTGGACGAACCGCGCTGGCAGGCGTTGAACGAGCGCGCCGGTGGCAACCTGTGGTTCGTGGCTGTCGATGACCGTGGCCTCTGGCTGGAGCGTGGCAAGGTGCCAGCGCTGCACGCGCCGCTGCTGGCACGACTGCCGGCACTGGGTGCCACTGAAGTCGGATCGCTGGTGCCGCCCTATCTGGATGTCGCGCGGGTGATGGTGCGCAACGAGGACGGCCGCCGCATCACCGTGATGGCCGGTGGCGCACCGAAGGGCGGGCTGGTGGATGGCGCGCTGATGGTGCTGCGGCTGATCGGCTTCTGGTTCTTCCTGCCGCTGATCGTGGTCACCCTGCTGGTGATGCCGACGGTCATCCATCGTGCAATGCGCGGTGTGCGCAGGCTGGCGCAGCAGGCCAAGGAACTGGACATCGGCCAGCCCGGCGCGCGCCTCGACGAACAACTGGTGTCCACCGAGGTCGCGCCGCTGGTGGGGGCCTTCAACGATGCCATCGACAAGGTGCAGCAGGGTTACGCTGCACGCGACAAATTCCTCGCCGATGCCGCGCATGAACTGCGCGTGCCGATCGCGGTGGTGCAGGCACGGCTGTCGCAGCTGCCGCAGGGCGAACTGAAATCGCAGCTGCTGACCGACGTCGCGCGGCTGGGCAACGTTGCCGAGCATCTGCTCGACCTGCAGCGCCTGGACCGCAACGTCAGCGCGCTGCAGCGGGTGGACCTGGCTCACGTGGTGCGCGAATCGGCGGCCGAGCTGGCGCCGCTGGTGGTCGGCGCGGGGTACGGCTTCGAAGTGGATGCGCCGGACGAACCGGTGTGGATCCAGGGGGATGGCCTGGCGCTGGGCCGGGTGATGGCCAACCTCGTGCACAACGCCATCGTCCACGGTGGCGGCCGCGGCATCATCTGCGTGCGCCTGGACGTGCAGGGCCTGCTGGAGATCAGTGACCAGGGCGCGGGCGTGCCGGTGGGTGACCGCGAGGCGATCTTCGAACCTTTCCACCGCCTGCGCGCTGCCGGCAGTGGCAGTGGCCTGGGCCTGCACCTGGTCAAGGAAATCGTGCAGCACCACGGGGGCACTGTCAGCGTGGCCGAAGCGGTCGGCGGCGGCGCCAGCTTCCGGGTCAACTTCCACCGCGCCACCGTGCGCCGCTGAGGTCGCCCACAGCAATGCGCGGGCTTGCCTGATAGGCAGGCCTGGCGCCGCACGGCGACGCTGCGCCGATGCGTACCGTTGCCGTGGTTGCACCCCTGCTGGGCCCCGCCTGCGCCGCCGCCCTGGTGCTGGGTGCGCTGGTGTGCGTGCTGCTGCCGGCGCTGCCGCCGCGCTGGCTGTGCATCAGCCTGGTGCTGCTGGCGCTGCCAGGCTGGGCATGGCGTTGGCGCGGACGGGTGCTGGCCGCGGCCGTATTCGGCCTGGCCTGGGCCAGCTGCCATGGGCACGCCGCCCTGCAGCAGCAGGTGCCTGCCGCGGCAACGGCGCAGGATGTCCTGGTGCGTGGCCGTATCGTCGAGCTGCCGCAGGTGCGCAGCGACCACAGCCGTTTCCTGTTCGATGTGGCCGAGGCCGAAGGAGTGCCAGCGCTGCAGGGGCGGCGCCTGCAGGTCAGCTGGCATGATCCGCGCCGTACGGGGGCCGTCGATCCGCTGCGCCGCACGCTGCGTGCCGGCGCGCATTGGGAGCTGCCGCTGCGCGTGCGGCCGCCGCGCTCGCGGATCAATCCCGGCGGCTTCGATGGCGAGCGCCACGCGCTGCTGCAGGGCCTGGCCGGCAGCGCCAGCGTGCGTGCGCCTGGACGCGCGCGCCAGCTGCGTGCCGCGCACGGCCTGGCCGCATGGCGCGAGCGCTGCAGCGCCGCCATCGCCGTGCAGGTGGGCAGTCCCTCGGCGCGATTCGTGCAGGCCCTGGCGCTGGGCGATACCCGTGGCCTGACCGATACCGACTGGGAGCAGCTGCGCGCGCTGGGCCTGACCCATCTGATCGCGATCTCCGGCTTCCATGTCGGTCTGGTGGCTGGCTTTGCCGCCCTGCTGTGCGCGGGCCTGTGGTGGCTGTGCCCGGCGCTGGCACGTGCCTGGCCGCGCCCACAGGCCGCCGCCTGCGCCGCCGCATTGGCCGCTGCGGGCTATACGCTGCTGGCGGGCAGCGAGCTGCCCACCGTGCGAACCGCGCTGATGATCGCTGCCGTGGCGCTGGCGCGCGCCAGCCGGCGGCCATTGGGCACGGCGCCCGCGCTGTCATTGGCGGCGGCGGTGATGCTGCTGCCGGCACCGCTGGCGGTGCTTTCGGCAGGGTTCTGGCTGAGTTTCGGCGGTGTGCTGTGGCTGTTGTGGTGCCTGCCGCAGCGCCCGCCGGCTGGCATCGGCGGCATGCTGCGCGCGGCGCTGGCCGGGCAGGGCGTGGCCAGCGTGGCGTTGCTGCCCCTGGCGGTGGTGCTGTTCGGCGGCACCTCGTGGCTGGGGCCACTGCTGAACCTGCCGGTCATTCCCTGGTGGAGCCTGCTGGTGGTGCCGCTGGCCCTGCTCGGCACCGGCCTGCAGGCGCTGCATGACGGGGCGGGCGCGTGGCCGTGGCGCGCGGCGGCCTGGCTGTTCGATCTCAGTTGGGGGCTGCTGCAGCCCGTGGCGCAGCACCCGAAGGCGATGTGGTGGCTGCCGCAGGCCCCCGGCTGGGCGCTGCCGGCGGCCCTGGCGGGGGTGTTCTGGTGGTTGCTGCCGCGCGGCGCTGGAGGGGGCCTGGCGGGCGCGCTGCTGTGCCTGCCCCTGTTGTGGCCGGCCGTGCCCGGGCCGCGGCACGGCGAAATGGAACTGCTGGTGCACGACGTGGGGCAGGGCGCGGCGGTCCTGCTGCGCACGGCCACGCATGCGCTCTGGTACGACGCCGGGCCACCCGTCGGCCAGGGCCAGGAGCGCGTCCTGCTGCCGGCCGTGCGCGCACTGGGGCAGGCACCGCCGGTGCAGCTGCTGCTCAGCCACGATCATCTTGATCACGCTGGCGCTCTGCCGGCCCTGCGCGGCGCGCTGCCGGACCTGCAGGTGCTGGCCCCGCCGGGCAGCCCGGTCGAGGGCGCCCGGCCCTGTGCCCAGGGCCTGCGCTGGCAGTGGGATGGGGTGGACTTCCAGGTGCTGCACCCGCCGCCCGCTGGCAGCGAGCATGACAACGAAGCCAGCTGCGTGCTGCGGGTGGCCAGTGCGCACGGGGTGGTCCTGCTGCCCGGTGACATCGGCCGCCAGGCCGAGCAGCAGCTGCTGCAGGCCGGACCTGCGGCACTGCGCGCCGATGTGGTGCTGGTGCCGCACCATGGCAGTGGCGGCAGCTCGACGGCGGCCTGGGTGGCGGCGGTGAAGCCCCGGCTGGCGGTGGTTTCGGCCGGCCACCAGAACCGCTTCGGCCACCCGAAACGTGACGTAGTGCTGCGCTGGCAGGCGGTGGGGGCGGAGGTGCTGAACACGGCCGAGTCCGGCGCCATCCGCGCATGGCTTGGCGCACAAGGGCTGCAGGTGCGTGAACAGCGTATCCACGCGGCCCGGTGGTGGGATGCCGCTGGGCGGGCGCGGTCGGCTGCTATCCTATCGCCGATCGAACAAGCGGCCGTTGGGCCGGAGGGTTGAAACGTGTGGGAACTGGTCAAGGCCGGTGGCTGGCCGATGGTGCCGCTGCTGCTGTTGGGCGTACTGGCTTTGGCGATCGTCCTGGAGCGTTTCTGGTCCCTGCGGCGCAATGAGGTGCTGCCGCCTGGCCTCGGCCAGGAAGTGCGCAACTGGGCCGCACGCGGCAAGCTCGACCCGGCGCACCTGCAGACCCTGCGGGCCAATTCGCCGCTGGGCGCGCTGCTGGCCGCCGCGCTGGAAGCCCGCAACCGCCCGCGTGACCAGATCCGCGAGCGCATCGAGGACACCGGGCGCCACCTGGTCCACCGCATGGAGCGCTTCCTCAATGCGCTGGGCACCATTGCCTCGGCGGGCCCGCTGCTCGGCCTGCTGGGCACGGTCATCGGCATGATCCAGATGTTCCTGGGCATCCTCGACCACGGCGTGGGCGACGTGAACCAGCTGGCCGGTGGCATCGGCAAGGCCCTGGTGTGTACTGCCACCGGCATGATCGTGGCCATCCCGGCGCTGATGTTCCACCGCTTCTTCAAGGGCCGGATCCACGGCTACGTGGTGGAGATGGAGCAGGAAGCCAGCGCATTGCTGGACACGCTGGACGGTCGCCCGGGGGTGATGAACCCGGCACCGGCCCCGCGCGCCGCCGCCCCTGCCACGGCCAAGGCCTGATCGATGCGCATCGGCAACGACCGATCCCAGGATGAGCCGCATATCGATCTGGTTCCGCTGATCGACGTCATCCTGGTACTGATCATCTTCTTCGTGGTCACCACCACGTTCGACGCGCGCTCGACGCTGCAGGTGCAGCTGCCGACCGCCAGCGACCAGCAGACCAGCGAGGCGCCGCGTTCGCTCAGCGTGCTGATCAACGCCGATGGCCGCTACTTCGTCAACGACCAGGAAGTGCTGCGCACCGACGTGGAATCGGTCAAGCAGACCATCGCGTCGGTGGCCGGCAGCGACCGCCAGCAGACCGTGCTGCTGCGCGCCGACGCGCGCACTCCCTACCAGGCCGTGGTCACCGCGCAGGATGCGCTGGGCCAGCTCGGCTTCCGCCGTATCGCAATCGCAACAGCGCCAGAGGTGCGTCCATGAGTTCCAATCACGCGCCGGTGTGGCCGATCTACAAACGCCTGCTTGGCTACACCCGGGCCTACTGGGTGTTCATGGTGGCCGCCGTCATCGCGATGGTGGTCGAGGCCCTGGCCGGCTACCACTTCACCAAGCTGATGGAGCCGCTGGTCAACGACGGCTTCGTCGACCCGCAGCCGCGCGCCGCCGTGGTGCTGCCGCTGACCATCCTCGGCCTGTTCCTGATGCGCAGCCTGGCCACCTGGGTCAGCGACTACACGCTGGCCAAGACCGGCCGCAGCGTGGTGCGTGACCTGCGCGAGCAGGTCCTGGACAAGTACCTGCACCTGCCGTCCTCGCACTTCGATACCGAAGCGACGCCGGTGATGGTCAGCCGCCTGAACTTCGATACCGAGCAGGTCACCCAGGCCAGTGCGGATGCACTGAAGACCATGGTGGCCGACACCCTGACCATCATCGCCATGCTGGTGGTGATGCTGCAGATGAGCGTCAAGGTGACCCTGGCCATGCTGCTGGTGGTGCCGCTGATCGGCGCCATCGTGTCCTACGTGGGGAAGCGCTACCGGCGCATCAGCCGCGGCATCCAGGATGGCATGGGCACCATGGCGCAGACCGCCGAGCAGTCGCTGGCCGCGCAGCAGGAAGTGAAGGTGCACGGCACCCAGCAGCACGAGATCAGCCGCTATTCGCGCCTGGCCAACCGCATGCTGGCGCTGAACATGAAGGTCGAAGTGACGCGCGCGGCTGCCTCCAGCGTGGTCCAGTTCCTCGCTGCGCTGGCGCTGGCGGTCATCGTCTGGGTGTCCACCCGCGAAGCGCTGGCCGGCAAGCTCAACGCTGGCCAGTTCATGGGCCTGATGACCTCGATGATGGCCATCATTCCGTCGCTGCGCCGCCTGACCAGCGTGCAGACCTCGATCTCGCGTGGCGTGGCCGCCGCCGAGCGCCTGTTCGGCATCATCGACATGCCGGTCGAGCGCGACGCCGGCCGCACGCCGCTGCAGCGCGCCCGCGGTGAGCTGGCCTTCGAGCACGTCATGCTGCGCTACCGCGCCGACAGTGGCATCGCCCTGGATGACATCAGCTTCGTCGCGAAACCCGGTACGGTCACCGCCATCGTCGGTCGTTCCGGCAGCGGCAAGACCAGCCTGATCCGCCTGGTGCCGCGCTTCTATGAGCCCAGCGGCGGCCTCATCACCCTGGATGGCGTGGCCCTGGACGACTACGCCCTGGCTGACCTGCGCCGCCAGGTGGCCATGGTCGGGCAGAAGGTCATGCTGTTCGACGACACCATCGCCGCCAACATCGCCTATGGCATGGAAGCGACCGAGGAGCAGATCCGTGCGGCGGCCGAGGCGGCCAATGCCTGGGAGTTCATCGCACGCATGCCGCAGCAGCTGCAGACCCCGGTGGGCGAGAACGGTGCGCTGCTGTCCGGTGGCCAGCGCCAGCGCCTGGCGATCGCCCGCGCGATCCTGCGCGATGCGCCGATCCTGATCCTGGATGAGGCCACCGCGGCGCTGGACAACGAATCCGAACGCCTGGTGCAGGACGCCCTGCAGCGCCTGATGCCCGAGCGCACCACCCTGGTGATCGCCCACCGCCTGTCCACGATCGAACACGCCGACCAGGTGCTGGTGATGGACCATGGCCGCATCGTCGAGCGTGGCACCCACAAGGAACTGCTGGAAATGGGTGGCCTGTACCAGCACCTGCACAGCATGCAGTTCCGCGAAAGGCAGGACTGATGGCAGGCAAGGGTACCCAGACCCCGCCGTACTGGTACGACGGCAGCCCGGTTCCATTGCCGATGCGGCTGCTGGCGCCGGTCTACGCCGGCGTGGCCGCCCTGCGCCGGCGCCTGTACCGCCGGGGCTGGTTCAAGCGCCATGCGCTGCCGGTGCCGGTCATCGTGGTCGGCAACATCACCGCCGGTGGCACCGGCAAGACGCCGCTGACCATCGCCCTGGTCGAGCGCCTGCGCGCGGCCGGCTGGAAGCCGGGCGTGGCCAGCCGCGGCTACGGCCGTGAAGAGGCGGACAAGGCGCGCTGGGTCGAGGCCGATACGCCGACCGCGCTGGGCGGTGACGAGCCGGTGCTGATCGCGTGGAAGACCGGCGTACCGGTGCGCGTGGACAGCGACCGCGTGGCTGCCGGCAAGGCGCTGATCGCGGCCGGCTGCGATGTCATCGTCTGCGATGATGGCCTGCAGCACTACCGCCTGCAGCGCGACATCGAGATCGAAGTCATCGATGCGCAGCGTCGCTACGGCAATGGCCGGATGATCCCCGCAGGGCCGCTGCGCGAGCCGGTCAGCCGCGCCGACGAATGTGATTTCCGCGTGGTCAACCTCGGCCAGGCCGATGAAGCCACCGCCGCCCAGGCCTGCGGCTTCGGCCAGTGGCCGATGGGCCTGCACATCGACAGCGCGCAGCCGCTGCCCGGTGGCCGGCCGCGACCGCTGGCGTACTTCGCCGGCCAGCGCGTGCATGCCGTGGCCGGCATCGCCAACCCGCAGCGCTTCTTCGACATGCTGCGCGCGCGCGGCATCGGCGTGGTGCCGCATGCCTTCGCCGACCACCAGGTCTACCAGCCGCAGGACCTGTCCTTCGGCAGCCAGTTGCCGGTACTGATGACCGAAAAGGATGCGGTGAAGTGCCGCGCCTTCGGCAATGACTGGCACTACGCGGTGCCGCTGCGCGCCGAGCTGCCGGCCGCCTTCTGGGTGGCGCTGACCGACCGCCTGGACAAGCTGCGCCCGAACTGAGCGGCCGCGCGGCGCTTGCAATCGCCTGCCGCCGGCCGCATTCCTGCTGTATCGCGCCTGCCGAGTACCGCCCGCATGACTGAATTCGTCGTCGCCATCCCGGCCCGCTACGCTGCCTCGCGGCTGCCGGGCAAACCGCTCCGCCTGCTGGGCGGCGAGCCGCTGGTGCTGCACGTGGCGCGCCGCGCGCTGCTGGCCGGTGCCCGCGAAGTCTGGGTGGCTACCGATGACACGCGCATCGCCGATGCGCTGGATGGCCTGGCCGAGGTGAACGTGGCGATGACCGCGGTCAGCCACGCGTCCGGTACCGACCGCCTGGCCGAGTGCGCGCGCATCGCTGGCTGGTGCGACGAAACGGTGGTGGTCAACCTGCAGGGCGATGAGCCATTCGCCCCGGCGGCCGGCATCCGTGCGGTGGCCGAGGCGCTGGTCGAAGGCGATGCGCCGATGTCGACCCTGGCCACGACCGTCGAGGATGCCCACACTCTGTTCGACCCGAACGTGGTCAAGCTGGTGCGCAACGTACGCAACGAGGCGATGTATTTCAGCCGCGCGCCGATCGCCTGGCATCGCGATGGCTTCGCGCGCAGCCGCGAGGCCTTGCCGGAAGGTCATCGCTGGCTGCGGCATATCGGCATCTATGGCTATCGCGCCGGCTTCCTGCAGCAGTTCGCGGCGATGCCGCCGGGCCAGCTCGAGCAGGTCGAGGCGCTGGAACAGCTGCGCGTGCTGGAAGCCGGTTTTCCGATCAGCGTGGCGATCTCGCCCGAAGCCTTCCCGCCGGGCATCGACACGCCCGAAGACCTCGCCCGTGCCGAGGCCCTGCTGCAGTCCATGGCTGCGCGATGAACCTGCTGGTCGTCTGCCTGGGCAACATCTGCCGCTCGCCGATGGCCGAGGGCGCGCTGCGTGCCCGCCTGCAGGCCTCGCCGCTGGCCGGCCGGGTGCAGGTCGATTCGGCCGGCACCGGCGACTGGCATGTGGGTGAGCCGCCTGACCGGCGCGCCATCGCCTGCGCGGCCGGCCATGGCGTGGACATCGCCGGGCTGCAGGCCCGCCAGCTCCAGCCCGGGGATTTTGAGCGCTTCGACTGGATCCTCTGCGCCGACGAGGCCAACCTGCGCGACGCCGCGCGGCTGGCCACGGCCGCCCAGCGCGGGCGCCTGTCGCTGTACCTGCCATGGTCGGGCGGGCAGAGCGCGCAGGCGATCCCTGATCCGTATACCGGTGGCAAGGACCATTTCGAGCAGGTCTGGGCGATGGTCGACCAGGCGGCGCAGCGTGCCGTGGCACGACTGTTGCATGACGCCGACTCCGGCATAATCAGGCCATGAACGCACAGCCTGTCCAGGACCTGCCCGAGTTTGCCACCTGGCTCAATGCCGCCCCCTGCACCCTGACCGAACTGCGCGGCCGGCCGGTCGCGCTGCTGTTCGTCAATGCCGCATCGGCGTGGAGCATGCAGCGGCTGGCCGAGTTCGGCCAATGGCTGTCGCGCAACCCCGGACGCCTGCAGCCACTGGTACTGAACGTGCCGCGCTTTGATTTCGAGCGCGACGCCGGCGCCGCTTTGAAGCTGTTGCGCAGGCAGGGCCTGTCGATGCCGGCACTGCTGGATGCCGACTGGGACGGCTGGCGCCGCTTCGGTGTGACGTCCTGGCCGACCGTCATCCTGCTTGACGCGCAGGGCCGCGAGCAGCAGCGCCTGGTCGGCCTGGGTGCGCCGGGTGAGCTGGAGCGCGCCTTGAACGATCTCTGCGAAGGCGCGCCGCCGGCGCCGTCGCGGGGCGGCAGCGAACTGCATCCCGAACTGCCTCATCCGTTGCGTTTTCCGGCGGGCCTGGCGGTCAACCGTGATCGCCTGTACATCGCCGACAGTGGCCGCCATCGCATCCTGGAATGCAGCCACGGCGGGCGCGTGCTGCGCCAGTTCGGGCTGGGCACCGCCGATTTCATGGACGGCAACCTGGCCGAAGCCGCGTTCCACCGCCCGCAGGGGCTGGTGCTTGAGCGCGAGTCGCTGTACGTGGCCGACACCGGCAACCACGCGGTGCGGCGGATCAACCTGGCGACCGGCCAGGTCGATACGCTGTGCGGCAATGGCCGCCCCGGCACGCCCGTCGAGGGCCCGGTGGCGCAGCCGCGGCAGGTGGCGCTGGACCATCCGGTCGGCCTGGCCATCGCCGACAACCAGCTGCATATCGCCATGGCCGGCGACAACCGGCTGTGGAGCTTCCACCTGGGCCTGCGCAGCCTGCAATGGCGTGCAGGCAGCGGCGCCATCGACGAGCGCGACGGCAGCGGGCACATGGCCGCCTTCGCCCAGCCGACCGGACTGGCGGTGGTGCAGCAGGTGCTGTACGTGGCCGATGCGCTGGGGTCCTCGATCCGTGCGGTGCAGCTGCGTGGCGATCTCGTGCAGACCCTGGTCGGGCAGGGCACCTGGCGTTTTGGCGCCGAAGACGGCCCGCGCGGGCAGGCCAGCCTGCAGTACCCACAGGCCATCGCGTTGAGCCCGGACGCACCCGTGCTGTGGATCGCCGACACCGGCAACGGGCGCCTGCGCACCCTGCGCCTGGGCGGCGGTGATCTGGTCACCCAGCCCCTGCCGCGCCGCCTGCATGGCCCGGCGGGACTGGCAGTGGGTGCCGGTGCGGTGTGGATTGCCGAGACCGACGCGCACGCCGTGCTGCGTTTCGACCCGGACAGCGGCGTGCTCAGCGAAGTGCCGATCAGCGAATGACCGACGTCACCGCCCCGGCCTTCGACGGCAAGGCCTTCGCGGCCCAGTTGAGCACCGCACCCGGCGTCTACCGCATGTATGCGGCTGACGACACCCTGCTGTACGTGGGCAAGGCGCGCGCGCTGCGCAACCGCGTCGGCAGCTACTTCAACGGCAGCCCGAAGAACGCGCGCATCATGTCGATGCTTTCGCAGATCGCGCGCATGGACGTGACCGTCACGCGCTCGGAAGGCGAAGCGCTGCTGCTGGAAAACCAGCTGATCAAATCGCTGTCGCCGCGCTACAACGTGTCCCTGCGCGACGACAAGACCTATCCGCATGTGCTGCTGACCCGTGAGGACTGGCCGCGCATCGCCCTGCACCGCGGCCCGCGCGCCATTCCCGGCCGCTACTTCGGGCCGTACCCGGGCGTTACCGCGGTGCGCGAGACGCTGAACCTGATGCACAAGCTGTTCAAGCTGCGCAGCTGCGAGGACAGCGTTTTCCGCAATCGCTCGCGGCCCTGCCTGCAGTACCAGATCGGCCGCTGCAGCGCGCCCTGCGTGGACCTGGTACCGGCACAGGAATACGCCGAATCGGTGCGCCGCGCCACGCTGTTCCTGGAAGGCAAGAGCGACGAGCTGACCCGCGAGCTGGGCGAGCAGATGCAGGGCGCCAGCGAGGCGCTGGAGTTCGAGCAGGCCGCGCGCCTGCGTGATCTCATCGCTTCGCTGCGCAGCATGCAGACCCGCCAGTACGTGGATGGCCGCGCCGCCGACCTGGACGTGCTGGCCGTGGCCATGCAGGGCACGCAGGCCTGCGTGCTGCTGCTGGCCTTCCGCGATGGACGCAACCTCGGCACCCGCCCGTTCTTCCCGCGCACCAATGGCGAGGACAGCCCGGAAGAGGTGCTGGCCGCGTTCGTGTCGCAGTACTACATCGAATTCGAGCCGCCGCGCGAGATCCTGCTGGATCGGCAGATTCCCGACGCCGACCTGCTGGTGGCCGCACTCTCTGCCTCGGCCGAACGCAAGGTGCAGCTGAAGTGGAACGTGCGTGGCGAGCGCGCCGGCTACCTGGAGCTGGCCAGCCGCAACGCGCAGCTGACCCTGGCCACCGAACTGAACAGCCGCAACGCGCAGCACGCGCGCAGCGAGGCCCTGCGCGAGATGCTGGGCCTGGCCGAGCCGGTCAAGCGGGTGGAGTGCTTCGATATCAGCCACACCATGGGCGAAGCCACCGTGGCCTCGTGCGTGGTGTTCGATGCCGCCGGCCCGGTGCGTGCGCAATACCGCCGCTTCAACATCAGCGGTATCGAGCCCGGCGATGATTACGCGGCCATGCACCAAGCCATCGACCGCCGTTTCCGCCGCGCGGTGGAAGAGCAGGGCGTGCTGCCCGACGTGCTGCTGATCGACGGTGGCGCCGGCCAGCTGGCCCAGGCACAGGCCGCCCTGGCCGACCTGGGCGTGGAGGGGGTGCTGCTGGTGGGCGTGGCCAAGGGCGTGGAGCGCCGTGCCGGCCACGAAGCGCTGGTGATGCCCGATGGCTGCGAGCTGCGCCCGGGCGCGGCCAATCCTGCGCTGCAGTTCATCCAGCAGGTGCGCGACGAAGCCCACCGCTTCGCCATCACCGGCCACCGCGGCCGCCGGCAGAAGGCCCGCATGACCAGCAAGCTGGAAGACATCCCCGGCATCGGCCCGCGCCGGCGTGCCAGCCTGCTCAAGCATTTCGGCGGTCTGGTCGGCCTGAAAGCCGCCGGTGAGGCGGAAATCGCCAAGGTCGAAGGCATCAATGATGCCCTCGCCGCACGCATCTACGCTAACCTGCACGGGTTGGCCACGCCTGACCCGGCCGAGTAGAGAGAGAAGCAAGCCGCATGAAGTTGACCCTGCCCACCTGGCTGACGTTGTTGCGGATCGTGATGATCCCGGTGCTGGTGCTGGTGTTCTACCTGCCCTACACCTGGACCAATTTCGCATCCGCGGCGATCTTCGGCCTGGCCGCCATCACCGACTGGCTCGATGGCTGGATCGCGCGGCGGTACAAGCTGGAATCGGCGTTCGGCGCCTTCCTCGATCCGGTGGCGGACAAGCTGATGGTGGCCGTGGCGCTGTTCCTGATCGTGCAGGGCCACCCGACGCCGTGGATGGCGTTCTGGGCGGCGGTGATCGTCGGCCGCGAAATCGCGGTGTCGGCGCTGCGCGAGTGGATGGCCGAGCTGGGCCAGCGCGCCAAGGTGCGCGTGGCGATGATCGGCAAGGTGAAGACCACCGCGCAGATGGTCGCGCTGCTGTGCCTGCTGTATTCGGTGGCGCCGAACGTGCCGGTCAACGACATCTGGATGGGCCCGCCGGTGTTCCATATCGGCGACTGGACCCTGGCCATCGCCGCGGTGCTGACCCTGTGGTCGGGCCTGCAGTACCTGCATGCCGCCTGGCCGAGCCTGCGCGAAGACGAGCGTGCCGCGCGCGAGCGTTCGCGGCAGAAGAAGCTGGGCAACTGAGCTCCGGGGTCGGATCCCTTTCCGCAGGAAAGGGCTCTGACCCCACGGTCGCGCCCATCCACGCATGGCGTGGATCTACCGGGGTGGGATGCCCCCATCCACGCATGGCGTGGATCTACCGGGGTGGGATGCCCTCCATCCACGCATGGCGTGGATCTACGGGGGTGGGATGCCTCCATCCACGCATGGCGTGGATCTACCGGGGTGGGATGCCCCCATCCACGCATGGCGTGGATCTACCGGGGCGGGATGCCTCCATCCACGCATGGCGTGGATCTACCGATGATGCACCGACACATCGCGCGCCGTAGTAGATCCACGCCATGCGTGGATACGCCATGCCGAAGCGCTGCGAAATCCCCCGAAAAAAACCGCTTGACGCCATTCCCAGAACAGGTAGAATTTCGCCTCCCAAGCGGGAATAGCTCAGTTGGTAGAGCGCAACCTTGCCAAGGTTGAGGTCGCGAGTTCGAGTCTCGTTTCCCGCTCCAGAT
>NZ_JASGBW010000034.1:0-53959 GCF_030053215.1 Stenotrophomonas sp. PFBMAA-4
TGAAACAAACCTCATATCTATTCATGTAACCCTCGGGGTCGGATCAGGTGTCCAACTCCCGGGGGTCACTTCATGGATGGGTTCACGGCGCGTCCCGCGCCCCTGCCGCGCCCGGCCAAGCCAATAAATCAAACCGGGCCGTTCGCGACCAACCCACCCCACCCAACCCAACCGACCTGCCACGAGGGGCTGCGCCGTTCGCTGAAAACCCATGTAACCGCTTACAAGCAAACGGGTTTTTCCCGTAACGGGTATCATGGGCGGCTGACTTCATACAGGAGCCCCCCGCTCATGCGCCGCAAGATCGTCGCCGGAAACTGGAAGCTGCACGGCAGCCGTCAATTCGCCACTGACCTGCTGGGCCAGGTGGCTGCGGGGCTGCCCAAGGCCGGGGTGGAAGTCGTCATCCTGCCGCCGCTGCCTTACCTGGGCGAGCTGGTCGAGGACTTCGGCGGGACCGGCCTGGTGTTCGGTGCCCAGGACGTCAGCAGCAACGAGAAGGGCGCCTATACCGGGGAGGTCTGCGCCGCCATGCTGCATGAGGTCGGTGCCCGCTACGGCCTGGTCGGCCACTCCGAGCGCCGCCAGTACCATAATGAAAGCAGCGAGCTGGTCGCGCGCAAGTTCGCCGCCGCCCTGCATGCCGGCCTGGTGCCGGTGCTGTGCGTGGGTGAAACCCTGGAACAACGCGAGGCCGGGCAGACCGAGGCGGTCATCGCTGCCCAGCTGGCCCCGGTCCTGGCCCTGGTCGGGGGCGAGGGTTTCGCCACTGCCGTGGTCGCCTACGAGCCGGTGTGGGCCATCGGCACCGGCAAGACCGCCAGCAAGGAGCAGGCGCAGCAGGTCCACGCGTTCATCCGTGGCGAAGTGGCGCGCATCGATGCTAGAATCGCTGATTCACTGCCCATTCTTTACGGCGGCAGCGTGAAGCCCGACAATGCCGGGGAACTGTTCGCGCAGCCGGATGTCGATGGTGGGCTGGTTGGCGGCGCCTCCCTGGTGGCCGCGGACTTCCTGGCCATCGCGCAGGCGGCGGCTGCGAACTAACTCTACAAGTATTGTCCGAGGGCGGATTCCCAATGCTGATGTTGATCCTCAATGTCGTCTACGTGCTCGTGGCCGTGGCCATGATCGCGCTCATCCTGATGCAGCGTGGTTCGGGTGCGGCGGCTGGTTCAGGCTTCGGCGCTGGCGCCTCGGGCACTGTGTTTGGTGCGCGTGGCGCGTCCAACTTCCTGTCCAAGTCGACCAAGTGGCTGGCCGTGGTGTTCTTCGGCATCAGCCTCTTCATGGCCTGGTATGCCGGTCACGGCAGCCGTCCGGCGGCCGAGCAGGACCTGGGCCTGATGTCCGCCCCGGCGGCCAGCGCTCCGGCCGCTCCGGCGGGTGAACTTCCGGCCGTTCCGAAGGCCGATGCGGTCCCGGCCGCCCCGGTTCCGGCCGCGACTGTGCCGGCTCAGGCGGAATCTTCGGTTTCTGGTGAAGAAAAGCCTTCGGAAGGCTCCCAGAAAGACTGAAGACGGTTACAATATGCGGCGCATCGGGTTATCTGACTGATGTGATCGTTTGCCCAGGTGGCGGAATTGGTAGACGCACTACCTTGAGGTGGTAGCGACTTAGGTCGTAGGGGTTCGAGTCCCCTCTTGGGCACCATTTGTAAGTAAAGCGGGTTCTCCTGGCGCGCAATGCGCCAGCCGTTTCCCGTCCACTCCCCCATGCCAAAGCGCCTGCAGGCGCGGCGGCAGAGGCAAGAGAGAATCGCTGTGCTGGCCGAATATTTGCCGTCTCTGCTGTTTCTGATCGTCGCGACCGGTATCGGCATCACGCTGATGCTGATCGGTCGATTCCTCGGTCCCCGCCGCCCCGATCTGGAAAAGCTCTCGCCGTACGAGTGCGGCTTCGAGGCCTTCGAAGACGCGCGCATGAAGTTCGACGTGCGCTACTACCTGATCGCGATCCAGTTCATCGTCTTCGACCTGGAAATCATCTTCATCGTGCCGTGGACCCAGGTCTTCATGGAGCTGGGCGCCCGTTCGCTCGTCACCATGGGCCTGTTCGTCGGCATGCTGTTCCTCGGTTTCATTTACGTCTGGAAGAAGGGAGCGCTGGAATGGGAGTGATTCAGACTCTCGATGGCCTCATGAACAACCCGGTCCCGGAAGGGCGGGTTGATGACATCCTGCGGCCGGAGGGCGACAACCCGCTGCTGGAAAAGGGCTTCGTCACCACCAGCGTCGACGCACTGCTGAACTGGGCGCGCACCGGCTCGATGTGGCCGATGACCTTCGGTCTGGCCTGCTGCGCGGTCGAGATGATGCACGCCGGCGCCGCGCGCCTGGACCTTGACCGCTACGGCGTGGTGTTCCGCCCGTCGCCGCGTCAGTCCGACGTGATGATCGTGGCCGGCACCCTGGTCAACAAGATGGCCCCGGCGCTGCGCAAGGTCTACGACCAGATGCCGGACCCGAAGTGGGTCATCTCGATGGGCAGCTGCGCCAACGGCGGCGGCTACTACCATTACTCCTATTCTGTCGTGCGCGGCTGTGATCGCGTGGTGCCGGTGGACGTCTACGTCCCGGGCTGCCCGCCGACCGCCGAGGCGCTGGTGTACGGGATCCTGCAGCTGCAGAAGAAGATCTGGCGTACACAGACCATCGCCCGCTGACCCTTCCACACTACAAGAGCGCGCCAAGCCCCCATGGCAGAGCAAGCATCCTTCATCGACCGACTCTCCGCACGTTTCGCTGGTGCTAAGGTCATCGTGGTCGAACCCCGCGGCGAAGTGACGCTGGAGGTGCCTGCCGCCGAGTGGCATGCCACCGCGCTGGCGCTGCGTGACGAGTTTGGTTTCGAGCAGGCCGTGGATCTCTGCGGCGTCGATTACCTCGGTTATGGCTCTGACGAATGGGACACCGCTGACGTGTCCTCGCAGGGCTTCAGCCGCGGCGTCGAAGGCAAGGCCCAGGGCCGTTTCGCGTGGGGCGAGTTCCCCACCGAGGAAAACGGTGCCGATGGAGCGAGCCCGCAGCACATGCCGACCCAGCGTTTCGCCGTGGTCGCCCAGCTGCGCTCCTACCAGCACAACCTGATGTTGCACCTGCGCTGCTTCGCCCCTGACGAAGCACTGCCGGTGGTGTCCTCGCTGACCGGCATCTGGCCGGGCCTGAACTGGTTCGAGCGCGAAGCGTTCGACCTGTACGGCGTGATCTTCGAAGGTCACCCGGACCTGCGCCGGATCCTGACCGACTACGGTTTCGTCGGCCATCCGTTCCGCAAGGACTTCCCGCTGATCGGCAACGTCGAAGTCCGCTACGACGAAGAAAAGAAGCGCGTGATCTACGAACCGGTCACCTCGGTGGAGCCGCGCGTCGGCGTGCCGCGCGTGATCCGCGACGACGCCCGTCTGCAGACCGCAGAAGGTGAGCGCGCGCAGGAGGCAGTGAAGTGAGCCACGTACACCAGGCCGGCGAAGCCTTCGCCAGCAACCCCGCCGAAAGCCGGCAGGAAATCCGCAACTACACCATGAACTTCGGCCCGCAGCATCCGGCCGCCCATGGTGTGCTGCGCCTGATCCTGGAAATGGATGGCGAAACCATCATGCGCGCCGACCCGCACGTCGGCCTGCTGCATCGTGGTACCGAAAAGCTGGCCGAATCCAAGCCGTTCAACCAGTCGATCGGTTACATGGATCGCCTGGATTACGTGTCGATGATGTGCAACGAGCACGCCTACGTGCGCTCGATCGAGACCCTGATGGGAATCGAGGCGCCGGAACGCGCGCAGTACATCCGCACGATGTACGACGAAATCACCCGCATCCTGAACCACCTGATGTGGCTGGGCTCCAATGCCCTCGATCTGGGTGCGATGGCGGTCATGCTGTACGCCTTCCGTGAGCGCGAAGAGCTGATGGACTGCTACGAAGCAGTTTCCGGCGCGCGCATGCACGCGGCGTACTACCGTCCGGGCGGCGTCTACCGCGACCTGCCGGACCACATGCCGAAGTACAAGGAATCGCGCTGGCACAAGGGCAAGGCACTGAAGCAGCTCAATGCTTCGCGTGAAGGCTCGCTGCTGGACTTCCTGGAGAACTTCACCAACGAGTTCCCGGGTCGCGTCGACGAATACGAAACCCTGCTGACCGACAACCGTATCTGGAAGCAGCGTACGGTCGGCATCGGCGTGGTCAGCCCGGAACTGGCCCACCAGTGGGGCATGACCGGCGTGATGCTGCGCGGTTCGGGCGTTGCCTGGGATCTGCGCAAGAAGCGTCCGTACGCCAAGTACGATGCCGTCGATTTCGACATCCCGCTGGGCAAGGAAGGCGACTGCTACGACCGCTACCTGTGCCGCGTGGCCGAAATGCGCGAATCCAACCGCATCATCAAGCAGTGCGTGGCGTGGCTGAAGGCCAACCCGGGCCCGGTGATGGTGAAGAACTTCAAGGTCGCTCCGCCCAGGCGCGAGGACATGAAGGACGACATGGAAGCGCTGATCCACCACTTCAAGCTGTTCAGCGAAGGCTATTGCGTCCCGGCCGGCGAAACCTATTCGGCGGTGGAAGCCCCGAAGGGCGAGTTCGGCTGCTACCTGGTCTCCGATGGCGCCAACAAGCCTTTCCGCGTGCACCTGCGCGCGCCGGGCTTCGCCCACCTGTCCTCGATCGATTCGATCGTGCGCGGCCACATGCTGGCTGACGTGGTGGCAATGATCGGCACCTACGATCTGGTGTTCGGCGAGGTTGACCGGTAATGACGTCTGCCAAGCCAACGCCTGCTGCAGGCAGCCGGCGCAAGCCGGCGCCGCAGTTTCTGCAATTTCACGTTATGCATTTCGCTGAGGTCGGCCGATGAAGGCGACAGGTAATTTCGAGACGGCGCGCGACGTCGACCCGATGGTGGTGTTGAGCGACAAGACGCGCGCTCACATCGATCACTGGCTGTCCAAGTTCCCGCCGGACCGCAAGCGCTCCGCCGTGCTGCAGGGCCTGCATGCGGCCCAGGAGCAGAACCAGGGCTGGCTGACCGACGAGCTGATCGCCGGCGTGGCCAAGTACCTGGATCTGCCGCCGGTGTGGGCCTACGAGGTCGCCAGCTTCTACTCGATGTTCGAGACCGAGAAGGTGGGCCGCAACAACGTGGCCATCTGCACCAACATCAGCTGCTGGCTCAATGGCGCCGAGGACATCGTGCGCCATTGCGAGAAGAAGCTGGGCATCAAGCACGGCCAGTCCACCCCGGACGGCCGCGTCTACCTCAAGCGCGAGGAAGAGTGCCTGGCAGGCTGCGGTGGTGCACCGATGATGGTCATCAACGGTCATTACCATGAGCGTCTGACCCTGGAAAAGGTCGACGAGCTGCTGGACGGGCTGGAGTAAGGGCATGGCACATCACCACGAATCCAAGGGTCCGGTCGGCCCCGCGCCGCTGCCGCACCAGGTGGTCTACACCACCCTGCATTACGACACCCCGTGGTCGTACGAAAGCTACCTGAAGACCGGTGGCTATGCCGCCCTGCGCAAGATCCTCGAAGAGAAGATCCCGCCGGAGCAGGTCATCGAGATGGTCAAGGCCTCGGGCCTGCGCGGCCGCGGTGGCGCGGGCTTCCCGACCGGCCTGAAGTGGTCCTTCATGCCCAAGGGCAACATGCAGAAGTACATCCTCTGCAACTCGGATGAATCCGAGCCGGGCACCTGCAAGGACCGCGACATCCTGCGCTACAACCCGCATTCGGTCGTGGAAGGCATGGCGATCGCCTGCTACGCCACCGGCTCGACCGTGGGCTACAACTACCTGCGCGGTGAGTTCCACCACGAGCCGTTCGAGAACTTCGAACAGGCCCTGGCCGATGCCTATGCAAATGGCTGGCTGGGCAAGAACGTGATGGGCTCGGGCGTGGATATCGACATCTACGGTGCCCTGGGCGCCGGCGCCTACATCTGCGGCGAAGAAACCGCGCTGATGGAATCGCTGGAAGGCAAGAAGGGCCAGCCGCGCTACAAGCCCCCGTTCCCGGCGAACTTCGGCCTGTACGGCAAGCCGTCGACGATCAACAACACCGAAACCTACGGTTCGGTGCCGGCGATCATCCGCAACGGTCCGGAGTGGTTCAAGGGCCTGAGCCTGACCGCCAACGGTGGCCCGAAGTGCTTCTCGGTCTCCGGCTGCGTGCAGAACGGCGGCAACTTCGAAGTGCCGCTGGGCACCACCTTCGACGACCTGCTGGCGATGGCTGGTGGCCTGCGTCCGGGCCGCACCCTGAAGGGCGCGATCCCGGGCGGCGTGTCGATGCCGGTGCTGACCGCGGCCGAGCTGAAGGGCCTGCCGATGGACTACGACACCATCCGTGCACTGGGCTCCGGCCTGGGTTCGGGCGCCGTCGTGGTGCTGGATGACAGCGTCTGCTGCGTCAAGTTCGCCTGCCGCATCAGCCAGTTCTTCCACAAGGAATCCTGCGGCCAGTGCACCCCGTGCCGTGAAGGTACCGGCTGGATGCACCGCGTGCTGGAGCGCATCGTCGCCGGCAAGGCCACGATGGAAGACCTGCACCAGCTGAAGGCGGTGGCCGGCCAGATCGAAGGCCACACCATCTGTGCGTTCGGCGAAGCGGCTGCATGGCCCATCCAGGGCTTCCTGCGCCAGTTCTGGGACGAGTTCGAGTACTACATCGTCAACGGTCATTCGATGGTTGACGGCAAGAAGGTGGAGGCAGCCGCTGCATGAGCGCGCAACCCGTAAATCCGAGCGTCCCACCCGATCACGTCACCATCGAGATCGATGGCAAGTCGCTGGTCGTGCCCAAGGGCTCGATGATCATCCAGGCCGCCGACAAGGCTGGCATCTCCATTCCGCGCTTCTGCTACCACGAGAAGCTGCCGATCGCCGCCAACTGCCGCATGTGCCTGGTGGACGTGGAGAAGTCGCCGAAGCCGGCGCCGGCCTGCGCCACCCCGGTGATGGACGGCATGAAGGTCGCCACCCGCAGTGAGAAGGCGCTCAAGTTCCAGCGTTCGGTGATGGAGTTCCTGCTCATCAACCACCCGCTGGACTGCCCGATCTGCGACCAGGGCGGCGAGTGCGAACTGCAGGACGTCTCGCTGGGCTATGGCCGTTCGGTCAGCCGCTTCAACGAGCGCAAGCGCGTGGTGCCGGACGAGGACATGGGTCCGCTGGTCGCCACCGAGATGACCCGCTGCATCCAGTGCACCCGCTGCGTGCGCTTCACCGCCGACGTGGCTGGCACCTATGAACTGGGTGGCATGTACCGCGGCGAGAACCTGCAGATCGGTACCTACGACGGCAAGCCGCTGACCACCGAGCTGTCCGGCAACGTCGTCGACGTCTGCCCGGTCGGCGCGCTGACCAACAAGGTGTTCCAGTTCCGCGCCCGCCCGTGGGAACTGACCGCGCGCGAATCGCTGGGCTACCACGACGCCATGGGTTCGAACCTGTTCCTGCACGTGCGTCGCGGCGAAGTGCTGCGTACCGTGCCGCGCGACAACGAAGCCGTGAACGAGTGCTGGCTGTCCGACCGCGACCGCTACTCGCACCAGGGCCTGTACAGCGAAGACCGTGCGGTCAAGCCGCTGCGCAAGGTCAATGGCGAGTGGAAGGAAGTGAGCTGGGCCGAAGGCCTGGCCGCGGCCGCCGAGATCCTCAAGGCCCACCAGGGTGACCACTTGGGCGTGCTGGTGCACCCGTCGACCTCCAACGAGGAAGGCGCGCTGCTGGCCCGCCTGGCCAAGGGCCTGGGCTCGAACAACATCGACCACCGCATCAACAACCGCGATTTCTCCGACGCCGCAACCGCCGAAGTGTTCGGCCTGCCGCTGGCCGAGATCGAAGGCGCCGACCGCATCGTCATTCTGGGCAGCAACATCCGCCACGAACTGCCGCTGCTGCACGCCCGCCTGCGCAAGGCGCAGACGACCAAGGGCGCGAAGATCCACGTCGTCAACCCGGTGGACTTCGACTTCGCCTTCAGCGTTGCCGGCAAGCAGATCGTCGCCCCGTCGAAGTTCGTCGACGCGCTGGCCAACGAAGAACTGCGTTCGGCCGTGCAGGGCGGTACCAATACCGTGCTGATCGTTGGTGGCATCGCCGAGAACCACCCGCAGGCCGCCGCGATCCGCGCCGCTGCGCGTGATTTCGCTGCCGCTACCGGTGCCAGGCTGTGCCGCATCCCGCAGGGCGCCAATGCCGTGGGCCTGGCCCGCGCCGGCGTGCTGCCGGCCGGCAAGGACGTGGCCACCATGCTGGCGCAGCCGCGCCAGGCCTACGTGGTGTACGGCCTTGAGCCGGGCCTGGACTTCGCCGATGCACCTGCCGCGCGCAAGGCGCTGGTCGGTGCCAAGGTGGTGGCCTTCAGCCAGTTCGCCTGTGTCTCCACCCGCGACGTTGCCGACGTCATCCTGCCGATCGGCGCGCTGCCGGAAATCGACGCCACCCTGACCAACCTCGATGGTCGCGAGCAGTCGGCCCGTGCCGGCGGCAAGCTGCCGGGCGAGGCCCGTGAAGGCTGGCGCGTGCTGCGCGCACTGGGCGGCGAGATGGCACTGGCCGGTTTCGACTTCACCGACCTGGCCGGCCTGCGTGCCAGCCTGGCGCCGGTGTCGGTCGCCGTGGCTGCCTCGGCCCAGCCGGCCGTTGCCGGCGAAGGCCTGGAAGTGGCTTCGACCGCTGCGATCTACCGCACCGATGCGGTGGTCCGCCGCGCCCCGGCGCTGCAGTCGCATCCGCTGAACAACGCCCCGCGCATCGTGCTGAACGCTGACGATGCCGCGCGCCTGCAGCTGCAGGAAGGGCAGATGGCCAAGGTCGGCACCGATGCCGGCAAGGCCACCCTGCCGGTGGTGGTCGACGCCCGCGTCGCTGCGGGTTCGGTCTGGATTGAATCGGGCCACGGCGCGACCGCGCCGCTGGGTGCCGCTCGCGTATCGGTGGTGGCTGCATGAACGAATTGCTGTTGAACGCGGTCGACCCGCTGCACCAGTGGCTGCTTGGCCTTGGTGATATCGGCGCGCTGATCTGGATCATCCTGAAGATCCTGGTGATCACCGTTCCGGTGATCATCTCGGTGGCCTTCTACGTGGTCTGGGAACGCAAGCTGATCGGCTGGATGCACGTCCGCCACGGCCCGATGTACGTGGGCATGGGCATCTTCCAGGCCTTCGCCGACGTCTTCAAGCTGCTGTTCAAGGAAGTGGTCCAGCCGAGCAGCGCCAACAAGGCGATCTACCTGCTCGCACCGCTGATCACCCTGGCCCCGGCCTTCGCGGCCTGGTCGGTGGTGCCCTTCGACTCGCAGATCGTGCTGTCCAACGCCAACGCCGGCCTGCTGTACCTGCTGGCGATGACCTCGCTGGGCATCTACGGCATCATCCTGGCCGGTTGGGCATCCAACTCGAAGTATGCGTTCCTGGGTGCGATGCGCGCCTCGGCGCAGATGATCAGCTACGAAATCGCGATGGGCTTCGCCCTGGTCGGCGTGATGATCGCGTCGGGCAGCCTGAACCTGAGCAGCATCGTGATGGCGCAGGCCGGCAATTCCGGCTTCTTCGACTGGTTCCTGCTGCCGCTGTTCCCGCTGTTCGTCATCTACTGGGTGTCGGGCGTGGCTGAAACCAACCGCGCGCCGTTCGACGTGGTGGAAGGCGAATCGGAAATCGTCGCCGGCCACATGGTCGAATACTCCGGCGGTGCCTTTGCCCTGTTCTTCCTGGCCGAATACGCGAACATGATCCTGATCAGCTTCCTGATCTCGATCTTCTTCCTCGGCGGCTGGCTGAGCCCGATCCAGGGTTGGGTCAACTTCGGTGATGTCTCGCCGCTGGTCGACTGGATCTGGAAGGGCGGCGCACCGTGGCTGTTCGTCAAGGTCTTCTTCTTCGCCAGTGCCTACATCTGGTTCCGTGCCAGCTTCCCGCGCTTCCGCTATGACCAGATCATGCGCCTGGGCTGGAAGGTCTTCATCCCGCTGGCCATTCTGTGGATCGCGGTTACCGCCGTCATGGTGTTCTTCGGCGTGATTCAAAAGGGCGTCTAAAGTGATGAACAGGATTACCCATTACTTCAAGAGCCTGCTGCTGCTCGAACTGCTGGCCGGTCTCTGGCTGACGCTGAAGTACAGCTTCAAGCCGAAGTACACGATGATGTACCCGATGGAGAAGTTCCCGCAGTCGCCGCGCTTCCGTGGCCTGCACGCCCTGCGCCGTTACCCCAACGGTGAAGAGCGCTGCATCGCCTGCAAGCTGTGCGAAGCGGTGTGCCCGGCACTGGCCATCACCATCGACTCGGCCAAGCGCGAGGACGGCACTCGCCGTACCACCCGCTACGACATCGATCTGTTCAAGTGCATCTTCTGCGGCTTCTGTGAAGAAAGCTGCCCGGTGGACTCGATCGTCGAAACCCACATCCTCGAGTACCACTTCGAGAACCGTGGCGAAAACATCGTTACCAAGCCGCAGCTGCTGGCCCTTGGCGATCGTCTCGAAAACGAGATCGCCGAGCGTCGTGCCGCCGATGCCGCTTACCGCTGAGGTCGAGAGATGGATTGGGTAAATATCGCTTTCTGGGTGTTCGCCATCGCGGCAACGGTTTCGGCCGGTGCGGTGATCAGCGTGCGCAACCCGGTTCACGCCGTGCTCTGCCTGGTGCTGACCTTCTTCTCCATCGCCTGCGTGTGGCTGTTGGTGGGTGCCGAGTTCCTCGGTGTCGCGCTGGTGCTGGTCTACGTCGGCGCGGTGATGGTGCTGTTCCTGTTCGTGGTGATGATGCTCGACATCGATCCCACGAACCTGCGTGAGGGCTGGGTGCGCTACCTGCCGGTTGGCCTGATCGTGGCCGTGGCCATGCTGGTGCAGATGCTGATCCTGATCGGGGTGAAGGGCAGGGCGGTCAACGCCTTCCCGGCGGACAACGCTGCGGCCCTGGCCGCGGACACGTCCAACATCACCTGGCTGGCCCGCAGCCTGTTCACCGAATACCTGCTGCCGTTCGAGTTCGCCGCCGTCATCCTGACCGTGGCCGTGGTGGCCGCCGTCATGCTGACCCTGCGCCGTCGTACCGGCGTGAAGAGCCAGAACCCGGGCGACCAGACGATGGTCAAGGCTGGCCAGCGCCTGCGCATGGTCAAGATGGACGCCGAACAGCCGCTGGTCCACAGCAACACCAAGCCGGTCGCGGGCGACGAGGAGACCCAGGCATGATCACTCTCGGCCACATCCTGGCGCTGGGCGCGGTGCTGTTCTGCATCAGCCTTGCCGGCATCTTCCTCAACCGCAAGAACATCATCGTCCTGCTGATGTCCATCGAGTTGATGCTGCTGTCGGTGAACATCAACTTCGTCGGGTTCTCGCGCCAGCTGGGCGATCCGTCCGGCCAGCTGTTCGTGTTCTTCATCCTGACCGTTGCCGCAGCCGAGGCCGCCATCGGCCTGGCGATCCTGGTGACCCTGTTCCGTACACGCCGCACAATCAATGTCGGC
Organism: Stenotrophomonas sp. PFBMAA-4; assembly: GCF_030053215.1. NCBI lineage: Bacteria > Pseudomonadati > Pseudomonadota > Gammaproteobacteria > Lysobacterales > Lysobacteraceae > Stenotrophomonas > Stenotrophomonas sp. PFBMAA-4. The sequence continues at coordinate 11,485 of NZ_JASGBW010000034.1, forward strand.
GAAGTCGATTCGCTGAAGGGCTGATCCACAGATGGAAATCACTCTCTCCAAGAGTCTGTTGATCGCAGTGGTGCTTGCACCGCTGTTCGGCAGCATCATCGCCGGCCTGTTCGGTCGCCAGGTCAAGCGCTTCGGCGCACAGACCGTCACCATCCTCGGCGTGGCCATCAGCTGCGCCCTGTCGATGTACACCCTGTACCAGCTGGTCTGGGGCGGTGCGCAGCCGTTCAACCAGAACCTGTACACCTTCTTCGAAGTGGGCCAGTACTCGGCCCATGTCGGCTTCATGGTCGACAAGCTGACCGCGATGATGATGGTGGTGGTGACCTTCGTGTCGCTGCTGGTCCACATCTACACCATCGGCTACATGGAAGAAGACCCGGGCTACCAGCGCTTCTTCAGCTACATCTCGCTGTTCACCTTCTCGATGCTCACCCTGGTGATGAGCAACAACTTCCTGCAGCTGTTCTTCGGGTGGGAAGCGGTGGGCCTGGTGTCGTACCTGCTGATCGGCTTCTGGTTCAAGCGCCCGACCGCGATCTTCGCCAACATGAAGGCGTTCCTGGTCAACCGCGTCGGTGACTTCGGCTTCCTGCTGGGCATCGCCGGCGTGCTGTGGGTGTTCGGCACCCTGGATTACTCGCAGGTCTTCTCACAGGCCAGCGTGCTGTCCAGCCCGCAGGCGCAGATGCAGGTCTGGGACGGCACCCTGCTGGGCATGCAGCTGCTGAGCGAGCCGGTCGTCTGGTCGATCGCCACGGTCATCTGCATCTGCCTGTTCATCGGCGCCATGGGCAAGTCGGCCCAGGTCCCGCTGCACGTGTGGCTGCCGGACTCGATGGAAGGCCCGACCCCGATCTCGGCACTGATCCACGCTGCGACCATGGTGACCGCCGGTATCTTCATGGTCACCCGCATGTCGCCGCTGTTCGAGCTGTCGCAGACCGCGCTGAACTTCATCCTCTTCATCGGTGCCACCACCGCGTTCTTCACCGGCCTGATCGGCATCGTGCAGAACGACATCAAGCGCGTGGTCGCGTACTCGACCCTGTCGCAGCTGGGCTACATGACGGTTGCACTGGGCGTGTCGGCCTACTCGGCCGCCGTGTTCCACCTGATGACCCACGCCTTCTTCAAGGCGCTGCTGTTCCTGGGTGCCGGCTCGGTCATCATCGCGATGCACCACGAGCAGGACATGCGCAAGATGGGCGGCCTGCGCAAGTACATGCCGATCACCTTCATCACCATGTGGATCGGTACGCTGGCCCTGGTCGGTACGCCGTTCTTCTCCGGCTTCTACTCGAAGGACACCATCATCGAGGCGGCCGAGATCCACGCCCACATCCAGAACAGCTGGGTGGCCACCTATGGCTACTGGGCAGTGCTGGGCGGCGTGCTGGTGACCAGCTTCTACAGCTTCCGCCTGCTGTTCATGACCTTCCATGGTCCGGAACGCTTCCGCGATGCGCACCATGATGACCACGGCCATGACGACCATCATGCCGCCGATGCCCATCATGCCGACGCGCACCACGGCGATGCCCATGACGACCACGGCCATGGCCACGGTCCGCATGAGCCGCACGAAACCCCGTGGGTGGTGACCCTGCCGCTGATCCTGCTGGCCATCCCCTCGATCGCCATCGGTTTCTTCAGCATCGGCCCGATGCTGCACGGCACCGACTGGGCCGGCCACCACGCCCACGAGGCGATCAAGGGCCAGGCGACCACGTTCTTCACCGGCATCGTCGATTTCGACGATCCGGCCAAGAACACCGTCGGCTTCCTCGGCGAGGAGTTCCATGGTCCGGTGGCGTTCGCGCTGCACGGCATGATGCTGCCGCCGTTCTGGCTGACCCTGGCAGGCTTCCTGCTGGCCGCGCTGTTCTACCTGTGGAAGCCGGACCTGTCGGGCAAGGCCCGCAGGACCTTCGCTCCGCTGGTCTCGGTGCTGGAAAACAAGTACGGCTTCGACAAGCTGTGGATCGATGGCTTCGCCGGTGGCAGCGTCAAGCTCGGCAAGGTCGCACGCTGGATCGACAGCAACATCGTCGATGGCGTGGTCAATCTCTCGGCACGTGTTGTGGACGTCGCAGCCGGCGTGCTGCGTCGTACCCAATCCGGTTTCCTCTATCACTACGCCTTCGCGATGATCATCGGCCTGATTGCCCTCCTGGGCGTGCTGATGCATTACCTGCGTTGATGACCTGTACGGAATAAGAAGACGTGTCGAACTGGCCCCTACTCAGTGTCCTCATCTGGCTGCCGATCCTCGGCGGTGCCCTGATCCTTGCGATCCGTGATGCGCAGACCGCCCGCTGGGCGTCGATCGGCGTGGCGCTGCTGACCTTCGTTGCGAGTCTCTCGCTGCTCAGCGGCTACAACCCGGCTGCCGATGGCATGCAGTTCGTCGAGACCCATGCGTGGATCCCGGCGTACAAGATCGGCTACAACCTGGGCGTGGATGGCATCGCCATCGCGCTGATCCTGCTGACCACCCTGGTCGGCGTGCTGGCCCTGCTGGGCGCCTGGAGCGCGATCGACAAGCGCGTCAACCAGTACGTGGCGGCCTTCCTGATCCTGGAAGGCGTCACCGTCGGCATCTTCTCGGCCACGGACGCGATGCTGTTCTACGTGTTCTTCGAGGCGATGCTGATCCCGATGTTCCTCATCATCGGTGTCTGGGGCGGCCCGCGCCGCATCTACGCCGCGATGAAGTTCTTCCTGTACACCTTCCTCGGCTCCGTGCTGATGCTGGTGGCGCTGATCTACCTGTACATGAAGGGCGGCAGCTTCCAGCTGGCCGATCTGTACGCGCTGCCGCTGAGCGCCAGGGAACAGACCTGGATCTTCTTCGCCTTCCTGATCGCCTTCGCGGTCAAGGTGCCGATGTTCCCGGTGCACACCTGGCTGCCGGACGCCCACGTGGAAGCGCCGACCGCCGGTTCGGTCATCCTGGCCGCCATCGCCCTGAAGATCGGTGGCTACGGCTTCCTGCGCTTCAACCTGCCGATCGTCCCCGATGCGTCGAGCGAGTGGGCCTGGCTGGTCATCGCCCTGTCGCTGATCGCCGTGATCTACGTCGGCCTGGTCGCCCTGGTGCAGGACGACATGAAGAAGCTGATCGCCTATTCGTCGATCGCGCACATGGGCTTTGTCACCCTGGGCACCTTCATCGCCCTGTGGCTGGTGCGTGAAGCCGGCAACGCCGATGCCGCCCGCCTGGGCCTGCAGGGCGCCATGGTGCAGATGATCTCGCACGGCTTCGTGTCCGGTGCGATGTTCTCCTGCGTCGGCGTGCTGTACGACCGCATGCACAGCCGCCGCATCGCCGATTACGGCGGCGTGGTCAACGTGATGCCGTGGTTCGCCACCTTCGCCATGCTGTTCTTCATGGCCAATGCCGGCCTGCCGGGCACCAGTGGTTTTGCCGGTGAATTCATGGTCATCCTGGCTGCGTTCCAGCGCAATCCGTGGATCGCCCTGGGCGCCGCCACCACCCTGATCATCGGTGCGGCCTACACCCTGTGGCTGTACAAGCGTATCTTCTTCGGCGAAGTGGCCAACAGCCACGTGGCTGAGCTGAAGGACATCAACGGCCGCGAATGGGCGCTGCTGACCGTGTTCGCCATCGGCGTGCTGGCTCTGGGCATCTACCCCAAGCCGCTGACCGACCTGATGGAGCCCTCGATCGCGAAGCTGGCGATGCAGATCGCATCCAGCAAGCTGCTGTAATTCCAGGATTTGATGATGACCACCTCGCCGCTGTTGCCATTGACCGCCGCTGACCTGCCACCGCTCGCTCCCGAGCTGGTGCTGATCGGCAGCGCCTTCGCCCTGATGATCCTCGACCTGTTCGTCAGCAACCGGAACAAGATCGTCACCCACCTGTTCTCGGTCGCTGCCCTGGCCGTGGTGCTGTTCATGCTCGCCACCGGCGTGGGCGGGCAGGGTGAGGTCTTCCACGGCATGTTCGTGCGCGATACCGCCGCGGATGTGATGAAGACCGGGATCGTGCTGCTCAGCGGCCTGACCCTGGTCTACGGCTGGCGCTACCTGCGCGACCGCAACCTGTTCCAGGGCGAGATCCCGGTGCTGATCCTGTTCGGCACCGCCGGCATGATGATCCTGGTTTCGGCCGGCAGCCTGCTGATGGTCTACCTGGGCCTGGAACTGCTGGCCCTGTGCTCCTACGCCCTGGTCGCCAGCAACCGCGACAGCGGCCTGGCCTCGGAAGCGGCGATGAAGTACATCGTCCTCGGTTCGCTGGCATCGGGCCTGCTGCTGTACGGCATGTCGCTGATCTACGGCGCCACCGGCAGCCTGCACCTGGACGCCATCCAGGCCGCCATCCCGCATTCGGAGGAGCGCGTGCTGCTGGTCACCGGTGCGGTGTTCATGATCGCCGGCGTTGCCTTCAAGCTGGGTGCCGCGCCGTTCCACATGTGGCTGCCGGACGTGTACCAGGGTGCCCCGGCACCGATCGCGCTGTTCATCAGCTCGGCACCGAAGCTGGCCGCCTTCGGCATGGCGTACCGCCTGCTGGAAATGGGCGTGGGCCCGCTGTCGACCGAACTGCAGCTGCTGATCGCCGGCCTGGCCGCTGTGTCGCTGGTCATCGGCAACCTGATGGCCATCGCGCAGAGCAACCTCAAGCGCATGCTGGCGTTCTCCACCGTCTCGCACATCGGCTTCCTGCTGATGGGCATCGCCGGTGGTGGCGCGCAGGGTTATGCCGCCGCGCTGTTCTACGCTCTGGCCTACGCCATCATGTCCACCGCCGCCTTCGGTGCGATCATCGCCCTGTCGCGCGCCGGCTTTGAAGCCGAGAACATCGAGGACTTCAAGGGCCTGAACGCCCGCAACCCGTGGATGGCCGGTCTGGTGCTGTGCATCATGGCGTCGCTGGCCGGCATCCCGCCGTTCCTGGGCTTCTGGACCAAGCTGGCCGTGCTCGGCGCAGCCGTCAACGGCGGCCTGCTGTGGCTGGCCATCCTGGGCGTGCTGTGCGCCGTGGTCGGCTGCTTCTACTACCTGCGCGTCATCAAGGTCATGTACTTCGATGAGCCGGTGGGCGAGGCCATGCCGCGCAACAACGACCGCGTGCTGGGCGTGGTGCTGGGCGTGAATGCCCTGGCACTGCTGGCCCTGGGCCTGGCCTGGAACCCGATCATGGTCTGGTGCCAGCAGGCATTTGCGCATCTTGCATAAAAGTTGACACAAAGCTGCGCGATTCGTGTAATATGCGCAGCCTGAGTTGTCACTGCAGCGGTTCAGCCAGAACATCGTTGCGGTAGCCCTCCTCGAAAGAGCAGGGCAGCAGTTCAAACACTTCCGGTGCGGGGTGGAGCAGTCTGGCAGCTCGTCGGGCTCATAACCCGAAGGTCGCAGGTTCAAATCCTGCCCCCGCTACCAAGTAAAGAGATCGCCTTCGAAGTCCTGCTTCGAAGGCGTTTTTCTTTGGGGTCTGCTGGATCCGCCGGGCATGGCCCGGCGCTACTGCCTCGCGTTGCCCCGGTAGCGCCGGGCCATGCCCGGCGAGCGCAGCGGTCGGTTTCAGGCCGGCCCAAGCCTTGCACCAGTGCGGTGCAGCCGCTATCATCAGCGGCCTAGGCAGTACCCCTGAAGGCGGCCTCCCATCGGGAGACCCGGTCCGGAAGGAGGGCTCGCAACACGCTTACGCAGCGCGTTGCAACCGGAATCCAGTCACCGGAGTCTTTCCGGAAAAAGGGGCCCAGCGGGCCCTTTGTCGTTTCCGGGGCGTCATGTTTCCCGCCGGCTGTGGCCGGCACCCAACCAAGAGATCAAGGCAGGCTGTGAGCGACAAGGCAACCGACATCGCGAATCTGCTCGCCCCGACCGTTGTGTCGCTGGGCCTGGAGCTGCTGGGCGTTGAGTATCTGCCGGCCCCCGGCGGTGCGACCCTGCGCCTTTACATCGACGTGCCGCTGGCTGAACAGCCCGAGCGCATCATCAACGTGGACGACTGCGAGCGCGTCAGCCGCGAAGTGTCCGCGCAGATGGACGTGGAAGACCCGATCAGCGGCAACTACACGCTGGAAGTGTCTTCGCCGGGCGTCGACCGTCCGCTGTTCAACCTGGAGCAGTTCGGCCGTCACTTGGGCGAAATGGCCAAGGTCACGCTGAAGCTGCCGCAGGACAACCGTCGTCGTCTGCAGGGCCGCATCGAAGCGACCGACGAGGCCGCGGACACCATCACGTTCATCGTCGACAAGACCGAAGTGGTCGTGTCGGCCGACAACATCGACAAGGCCCGGATCATGCCGGACTGGGTTGCCCTGGGCCTGGCCCCGAGCAAGCCGACCGGCCCGGCGCCGAAGCGTCCGAAGCCGGACAAGAATTCTTCTTCCAACGAGCCGGCGGCAAAAAAGCCGCGCGCGGAGTGAGCCAATGAGCAAGGAACTGTTGCTGGTAGTGGACGCGGTCGCCAACGAGAAGGGCGTGCCGCGTGAAGTGATCTTCGATGCGATCGAGGCCGCCCTGGCGTCCGCAGCGAAGAAGCGCTATCCCGACGAGGAAGTGCTGGCCCGCGTGGTCATCGACCACAAGGATGGCAGCTACGAAACCTTCCGCCGCTGGGAAGTGGTGGCCGATGACGTGGTCATGGAATCGCCGGACCGGCAGATCCGCCTGATGGACGCCATCGAAGAAGCCGAAGGCGTGGACGTCGGCGACTACATTGAAGAACAGATTGAAAACCCCGATTTCGGTCGCATCGCCGCCCAGGCCGCCAAGCAGGTCATCGTGCAGCGCGTGCGCGAAGCCGAGCGCCAGCAGGTCGTCGATGCGTGGAAGGATCGCGTCGGTGAGCTGATCACCGGTGTGGTCAAGCGCGCCGAGCGCGGCAACATCTACGTGGACCTGGGCGGCAACGCCGAAGGCTTCATCCCGAAGGACAAGGGCATTCCGCGCGACGTGCTGCGCGCCGGTGACCGCGTGCGCGGCTACCTGGCCGAAGTGCGTTCGGAACCGCGTGGCCCGCAGCTGTTCATCAGCCGCGCCGCCCCGGAATTCATGATCGAGCTGTTCAAGCTCGAAGTGCCGGAAGTCGGCCAGGGCCTGGTGGAAATCAAGGCCTGTGCCCGCGATCCGGGCGACCGCGCCAAGATCGCCGTGCTGGCCCACGATACCCGTACCGATCCGATCGGTGCCTGCATCGGCATGCGCGGTTCGCGCGTGCAGGCCGTGTCCAACGAGCTCAATGGCGAGCGCGTGGACATCGTGCTGTGGAACGACAGCCCGGCCAACTTCGTCATCAACGCGATGGCGCCGGCCGAAGTGCAGTCGATCATCGTCGATGAAGACAAGCACTCGATGGATCTGGCCGTGGCCGAAGACCGCCTGGCCCAGGCCATCGGCAAGGGCGGCCAGAACGTGCGCCTGGCCAGCCGCCTGACCGGTTGGCAGCTGAACGTGATGACCCAGGACCAGGTCACCGCCAAGTCCGAGGCCGAGCAGGCCTCGGCCCGCCAGCTGTTCATGGACAAGCTGGAAGTGGACGAGGAAATCGCCGGCATCCTGGTCAGCGAAGGCTTCGGCACGGTTGAAGAAATTGCATATGTCCCGGTCGGCGAACTGCTGGCCGTGGAAGGTTTCGACGAGGACATCGTCGAAGAGCTGCGCGCTCGTGCCCGCGATGCGCTGCTCAATGAGGCCCTGGCAGTCGAAGAAGGCCTTGAAGACGGCCAGCCGGCGCAGGACCTGCTGTCCCTTGAGGGCATGGACGAAGCCACCGCGTACGCGCTGGCCGGCCACGGCGTGCGCACCAGCGAGGAGCTTTCCGACCTGGCCGCCGACGAGGTCATGGACTTCGGCATCGAAGGGCTGGACCAGGAGCGCGCCGCGGCGCTGATCCTGGCCGCGCGTGCCGAGGAGATCGCCCGACTGGAACGCGGCGAATGAGCCGGCAATGAACAGGGCCCTGAGCCGATCAGGGCGTAGAATCCGCGCCACCTCCATCTGCGGGGGGGCGCCCACAAGATCATAGGATCCGAATGTCGCAGCAAACCACCATCCGCAAGCTTGCCGAACTGGTCAACACGCCGGTCGAGAAACTGCTGGAACAGCTGGCCGGTGCCGGCATGAAGTTCAGCGGTCCCGACCAGGTCGTGACCAGCACCGAGAAGGTGAAGCTCCTGGGCTTCCTTCGTCGTTCGCACGGCAAGCCCGAGCAGGCCCCGGAAGAGACTGATCAGTCTGCAAAGAAGATCACGCTCAACCGCCGGAAACAGCAGGAAGTGACGGTCAATTCCGGTCGCAGCAAGACGACCGTGAATGTCGAGGTGCGCCAGAAGCGTACCTACGTCAAGGATGGTGCGCGTGCCATGACGCCGGACGAAGAGCGTGCCGACATCCTGCGCAAGCTGGAAGAGTCGCGCGCCCGCAACCTCGCCGAACAGCAGGCCCTGGCCGAAAAGGATCGTCTGCGCGACGAAGCCATCGTCCGTGCCCGTGAGGAAGAAGTTGCCGCCAAGGAACGCGCCGAGGCCGAGAAGAAGGCTGCCGAGGAAGCTGCAGTGGCCGCCAAGGCCGCCGAGGCCCTGGCTGCCACCAAGCCCAAGCGTGCGCCGATCGACGAAACCGCGCCGCGCCCGCCGCGTACCCCGGCTGCCGCTCCGGCCGCACCGCGTGGTGCACCGCCGGCGCCGCCGCGCAGCGACGACCGCAACAACCGCAGCGCGCCGCGCAACGAGCGTGGCCCGGGCGATCGCTTCGCCGGCCAGATGCACCTGTCGGCTGCCGACCGTGCGCGTCGTGGCAACAGCAGCAACAGCAACAACCGTGGTCGTCCGGGTGGCCGCAACCAGAGTGGAGGCCGTCGCGACATGTCGCGCGGTGGCAACAATGCCGGTCCGCACGGCTTCGAGCGTCCGACCGCACCGGTCGTGCGTGAAGTGGCGATCGGCGAAACCATCACCGTGGCCGACCTGGCGCAGAAGCTCGCGCTGAAGGGCGGCGAGGTGGTGAAGGCGCTGTTCAAGATGGGCGTGATGGCCACCATCACCCAGTCCATCGACCATGACACCGCCGCGCTGGTGACCGAAGAACTCGGCCACAAGGCGATCCGTGCCAATGACAACGACGCCGAAGACGCACTGCTGGCCTCGACCGGTGAAAACCAGGGCGAAGCCGTGCAGCGCCCGCCGGTGGTCACCATCATGGGCCACGTCGACCACGGCAAGACCTCGCTGCTGGATTACATCCGCCGCACCAAGGTCGCCCACGGCGAAGCCGGTGGCATCACCCAGCACATCGGTGCGTACCACGTTGATACGCCGAAGGGCGTCATCAGCTTCCTGGATACCCCGGGCCATGCCGCGTTCACCTCGATGCGTGCCCGCGGTGCCAAGCTGACCGACATCGTGGTGCTGGTGGTTGCCGCCGACGACGGCGTCATGCCGCAGACCAAGGAAGCGATCCAGCACGCCCGCTCGGCGGGTGTGCCGCTGATCGTGGCCATCAACAAGATCGACAAGTCCGGTGCCGACCCGATGCGGGTCAAGAACGAGCTGCTCTCCGAGCAGGTCGTGGCCGAAGACTTCGGTGGTGACATCCAGATGGTGGAGATCTCGGCCAAGACCGGCCTGGGCATCGACGACCTGCTGGACGCCGTCTCGGTCCAGGCTGAACTGCTGGAACTGAAGGCCGTCGACGAAGGCCGCGCCGCAGGCGTGGTGATCGAATCGTCGCTGGACAAGGGCCGTGGCCCGGTTGCGACGGTGCTGGTGCAGCAGGGCCGCCTGAAGAAGGGCGACTACCTGGTGTGCGGCATCCAGTACGGCCGCGTGCGTGCGCTGTTCGACGAAACCGGCAAGCAGCCGGAGTTCGCTGGCCCGTCCATCCCGGTGCAGGTCCTGGGCCTGTCCGGCGTGCCGGAAGCCGGTGACGACTTCGTGGTCGTCGAGGACGAGCGCCTGGCCAAGGACGTTGCCCAGCAGCGTGAGACCAAGCGCCGTGAATCGCGCCTGGTCGCCACCGCTGGCAGCCGCATGGAAGACATCATGGCGACCCTGGGCAAGGGCGAGGGCCAGCAGGTTCTCAACCTGGTCATCAAGGCCGACGTGCAGGGTTCGGTGCAGGCCCTGAGCCAGGCACTGGTCGCGCTGTCCAACGAAGACATCCGCATCAACGTGATCCACTCCGGCGTGGGCGGCATCACCGAGTCGGACGCCAATTCGGCCGCCGCTTCGAAGGCCACCGTCATCGGCTTCAACGTGCGTGCGGATGCTTCGGCCCGTCGCATCATCGAATCCAACGGCGTGGACCTGCGTTACTTCTCGATCATCTATGACGTGATCGACCAGGTGAAGCAGGTGGCTTCCGGTCTGCTGGGTGTGGAAATCCGCGAAGAGATCATCGGTATCGCCGAGGTCCGCGACGTGTTCCGCAGCTCCAAGCTGGGCGCCGTTGCCGGTTCGATGGTCATCGAGGGCGTGGTCAAGCGCAACAAGCCGATCCGCGTGCTGCGCGACAGCGTGGTGATCTTCGAGGGCGAGCTGGAATCGCTGCGCCGCTTCAAGGAAAACGTCGAGGAAGTCCGCAACGGTACCGAATGCGGTATCGCGGTGAAGGCCTACAACGACGTCAAGCCGGGTGACCAGATCGAGTGCTTCGAGCGTATCGAAGTGCCGCGCACCCTGTAATGCTGCAAGGTGGCCCGACCAACGGTCGGGCCCTACCTCGATGTAGAACCCGACCAACGGTCGGGTACCCTGTAGATGTAGCGCCCGACCGTTGGTCGGGCGACCCTGTAGTTGTAGCGCCCGACCGTTGGTCGGGTACCCTGTAGATGTAGCGCCCGACCGTTGGTCGGGCGACCATTGAATCAAGAGTAGCGCCTCGTGCCCAAGACTTTCCATCGAACCGACCGTGTCTCCGCCCAGCTGCGCCGTGAACTCGGCACCCTGGTGCACAACGCCGTGCGCGAGCACGGGTTGCCCTCGGTGAGCGTGTCCGACGTGGAAATCACCCGCGACATGGCCCATGCCAAGGTGTTCGTCACCGCGCTGATGCCGGAACGTTCGGCCGAAGCCGTGGCCGGCCTGAAGGAGCTGGGCTACCGCCTGCGCATGGACCTGGCCCGCGCGATGAAGCTGCGCCACGTGCCTGAGCTGCATTTCCACTACGACGACTCGGTCGACCGTGGTGAGCACATCGACAACCTCCTGCGCGACCTGCCCGATACGCTGGCCGCGGAGAAGCGTCGCGAGAGCGACGAAGAATAAGCTTGCGCCGGGTGATGCCCGGCGTTTTCCATTCTGACCGTGCGAGGCCGGACGCTGGCCGCGCTTCGCGCTCGCCGGGCATGGCCCGGCGCTACCCGTATCTGTCATGACCCGAATTCAGTTCCGCCGCCTGGATGGCATCCTGCTGCTCGACAAGTCGACCGGCATGAGCTCCAATGCCGCCCTGCAGGTGGCCCGCCGCCTGTTCCGTGCCGAAAAGGGCGGCCATACCGGCAGCCTTGACCCGCTGGCCACCGGCCTGCTGCCGCTCTGCTTCGGCGAGGCGACCAAGATCGCCGGCCTGCTGCTGGGCTCGGCCAAGGCCTACGACGCCGAGATCCAGCTCGGCCAGACCACCGATACCGACGATTCCGAAGGCCAGGTGCTGCTGCAGCGCCCGGTGCCGGCCATCAGTGCCGAGGCCCTGCAGGCCGCCCTGGCGCCGCTGACCGGCCGCATCCTGCAGCGGGCACCGATCTATTCGGCGCTGAAGCAGGGTGGTGAGCCGCTGTATGTGAAGGCCCGCCGCGGTGAAGCCATCGAGGCGCCCGAGCGCGAGGTGCACGTGCAGGCCATCGAGGTGCTCAAGCAGCAGGCCGATCGCCTGCGCCTGCGCGTGACCTGTGGTTCGGGCACCTACATCCGCAGCCTGGCCCGCGACCTCGGCGAGGCGCTGGGCTGCGGCGCCCACATCAGCGCGCTGCGCCGGCTGTGGGTCGAGCCGTTCCATGCCCCGGCCATGGTCACCCTGGACCAGCTGCGGGCGATGGTCGAGGCCGGCGACGAAGCGGGCATGGACGCACTGCTGCTGCCGCTGGCCGCCGGCCTGGCCGAATACCCGCGCGTCGACCTCGACGCTGAACAGGCCCATCGCTTCTGTGTCGGCCAGCGCCAGCGCGACGCATCATGGCCGCGCGGCCTGGTGGCCGTGTACGGTCCGGACGATGCTGTCCAAGGCCTGGGCCAGGTCGACGACAGTGGCCTGCTGGCCCCGCAGCGCCGGTTCAACCTCTGACAGGGGGAGGGCGGTTCAGCCCCGGTCCTTGTTCCCGGAGCCCCTGACCGTTACAATTTCGCGGCCGTTTTCCGGCAACCTGCCTCGCGCAGGTTTCATCCTCGTAGTCCACGGCGAGCCTGGCGGTGCGCGAAGCGCGTTCCTGCCGGCCACGCATCACAGAGAAAAAGAAAATGTCGATCGACACCCAGAAGGTCATTGAAGACAACAAGCGCAGCTCGGCTGACACCGGCTCCCCGGAAGTCCAGGTTGCCCTGCTGACCGCCCGCATCGAACTGCTGACCGGCCACTTCAAGACCCACAAGAAGGACCACCACAGCCGCCGCGGCCTGCTGCAGATGGTCAACCGCCGTCGCAGCCTGCTCGACTACCTGAAGAAGAAGGACGTCGAGCGTTACAAGGCCCTGATCGAAAAGCTTGGCCTGCGTCGCTAAGCAAAGAATCCCCCGCGGCGCAGCGATGCGCCGCGGTTTTGTTTTGTAGCATCGAAATACCGATTCAGACCGGAACGATCCGGTCACCCGCAGGCGGCAAGGGTCGCCGACGGTCCAAACTCGCAGACAGCATCCCCAAGGACACCCTCCGTGGCAAAAATCACCAAAACCTTCCAGTACGGCAAGCACACCGTCACGCTTGAAACCGGCGAAATCGCCCGTCAGGCCGGTGGCGCCGTCATCGTCAAGTTCGACGACACCGTGCTGCTGGTCTCCGCCGTTGCCGCCAAGAGCGCGCGCGAAGGCCAGGATTTCTTCCCCCTGACCTGTGACTATCAGGAGAAGTTCTACGCAGGTGGCCGTATCCCGGGTGGCTTCTTCAAGCGCGAAGGCCGCGCGACCGAGAAGGAAACCCTGATCTCGCGTCTGATCGACCGTCCGATCCGTCCGCTGTTCCCGGAAGACTACAAGAACGAAGTCCAGATCATCGCCACGGTGATGTCGCTGAACCCGGAAATCGATGGTGACATCCCGGCGCTGATCGGTGCCTCGGCTGCCCTGTCGCTGGCCGGTACCCCGTTCAAGGGTCCGATCGCCGCCGCCAAGGTCGGCTACAAGAACGGCGAGTACATCCTCAACCCGACCGTGTCGGAACTGAAGGATTCGGAGCTGGAGCTGGTCGTTGCCGGTACCGCCAACGCCGTGCTGATGGTTGAATCCGAAGCCGCACTGCTGTCCGAAGACGTGATGCTGGGCGCCGTGACCTTCGGTCACCGCGAAATGCAGAAGGTCATCAACGCGATCAACGAGCTGACCGTGGAAGCCGGCACCAAGCCGTCGACCTGGGTGGCCCCGGCCAAGAACGACGTGCTGATCAGCGCCCTGCAGGAAGCCATCGGCCCGCGCCTGGGCGAAGCCTTCCAGGTGCGCGACAAGCTGCAGCGCCGTGACGCCATCTCGGCGATCAAGAAGGACGTGGTCGAAACCCTGGCTGGCCGCGTGGCCGCTGAGGGCTGGAACCCGGCCGAGCTGTCGAAGGAATTCGGCGAGCTGGAATACAGCACCATGCGCAACTCGGTGCTGGACACCAAGGTCCGCATCGACGGCCGTGCGCTGGACACCGTCCGCCCGATCGCCGTGCAGACCGGCATCCTGCCGCGTACCCACGGTTCCTCGCTGTTCACCCGCGGTGAAACGCAGGCCATCGTGACCATCACCCTGGGCACCGCCCGTGATGGCCAGGTCATCGATGCCGTCTCCGGTGAGTACAAGGAAAACTTCCTGTTCCACTACAACTTCCCCCCCTACTCGGTGGGTGAGACCGGCCGCATGATGGGCCCGAAGCGCCGCGAAATCGGCCACGGTCGCCTCGCCAAGCGCGGCGTGCTGGCTGTCATGCCGTCGCTGGAATCCTTCCCGTACACCATCCGCGTCGTCTCGGAAATCACCGAGTCGAACGGCTCCTCGTCGATGGCCTCGGTCTGCGGTTCGTCGCTGGCCCTGATGGACGCCGGCGTGCCGGTGAAGGCACCGGTTGCCGGTATCGCCATGGGCCTGGTCAAGGAAGGCGATCGCTTCGTCGTCCTGTCCGACATCCTGGGTGACGAAGATCACCTGGGCGACATGGACTTCAAGGTTGCCGGTACCGCTGAGGGCATCTCCGCCCTGCAGATGGACATCAAGATCGAAGGCATCACCGAAGAGATCATGAAGCAGGCTCTGCAGCAGGCCAAGGCTGGCCGTCTGCACATCCTGGGCGAAATGGCCCACGGCCTGACCGCTCCGCGTGAAGAGCTGTCGGACTACGCGCCGCGCCTGCTGACCATCAAGATCCACCCGGACAAGATCCGTGAAGTGATCGGCAAGGGTGGCTCGACCATCCAGGCCATCACCAAGGAAACCGGCACCCAGATCGACATCCAGGATGACGGCACCATCGTCATCGCTTCGGTCAATGCCATCGCTGCCCAGGCCGCCAAGGCCCGCATCGAGCAGATCACCTCGGACGTCGAGCCGGGCCGCATCTACGAAGGCAAGGTCGCCAAGATCATGGACTTCGGTGCGTTCGTCACGATCCTGCCGGGCAAGGACGGTCTGGTCCACGTGTCGCAGATCTCCAGCGACCGCGTCGAGAAGGTCGGCGACGTGCTGAAGGAAGGCGATGTGGTCAAGGTCAAGGTCCTGGAAGTCGACAAGCAGGGCCGTATCCGCCTGTCGATGAAGGCCGTGGAAGAAGGCGAAGGCGCCAGCGCCGAGTAATCGACCTCTGGTCGATGACGGTAGGTGAGGACCGTTGGTCCTCAGGCTTTCGCCGAAATGAAAAAGCGGGCTTCGGCCCGCTTTTTCTTTGCCTGCGATTCCGCGCCTTTCGTAGAGTCGAGCACGCTCGTCTCTACCTACCGGGAGTTTCCATGTTGCGCCAGACCTTGGCCGGGCTTGCCCTGCTGATCGCCGCCGCCGTTCCTGTCGCCAGCCACGCGGCGCAGCCGCGGATCTACGGTGCCTACTACCCCGGTGGATCGGCCGAGCGCTACCCGGTGTCGCGTATTCCAGCCGATCGCCTCACCCACCTGTTCTATGCGTTCTCCACCATCGACGCCGGGCGCTGCACGGTCGGCGCCGAAGCGGCGGACAACTTCGCTGCGCTGGCCGAGCTGAAGAAGGCGCACCCGCACCTGCGCACGCTGATCTCCATCGGCGGCTGGGGCGCAGGTGGCTTTTCCGATGCCGCGCTGACCGAGGCCAGCCGCAAGCGCCTGGTCGATTCGTGCATGGCGCTGTTCTTCGACCAGTACGCGGGCAGCTTCGATGGCGTGGACATCGACTGGGAATTCCCGGTCAGTGGCGGCCCGAAGGAGCTGGCCCATCGCCCGCAGGACCGCGCGAACATGACCCGGCTCGCGCAGGCGTTCCGCGTGGCGCTGGATGCGCGCGGCCGCAAGCGTGGCCAGCCGATGCTGCTGACCGCCGCCCTCGCAGCCGGCCGCCTGCAGACCGATGGCCCGTATGATCCGGCCGCCAGCTATGACCTGCCGGCGCTGGCCAATGTGCTCGATTTCATCAACCTGATGAGCTACGACATGGGCACCGGCTTCTCGGCGGTGTCCACCTTCAATGCGCCGCTGCATGAGGTGGCGGCCGACCCGTTGGCGCCGGAGCTGCGGCGCTGGAACAACGTGGCCGGTGCGGTGCAGTACTACCGCGACCATGGCGTGCCGGCCGACAAGCTGGTGCTGGGCGTGCCGTTCTACGGGCGTGGCTTCAAGGTGACCGGCGAGGCGCCTGATGGGGTGTACCAGGCCTACAGCGCACCGGCCGATGCCGGCGACTGGCGGGTGATCAAGGCCCGTTACCTGGACCAGCCGGGCTGGACGAAACACTGGCAGCCGCAGGCGCAGAGCCCTTGGCTGTACAACGCGGCCGAGAAGATCTTCATCAGCTACGAAGACCCGCGTTCCATCGGCCTGCGTGCGCAGTTCGCCCGCGAGCAGGGCCTGGCCGGCGTGTTCATGTGGGAGCTGACCGGCGATGACGAGCAGGCCAGCCTGCTCAACGCCATGCTGGCGCCGTGGCACAAGGCCCGCGTCGGCGATTGACCACGCCTTTGTAGAGTCGAGCTTGCTCGACTGCCTTCGGCGCGAAATCAACAGCAGTCGAGCAAGCTCGACTCTACCGGGGCGGTGCGTACCGGTAGCGCCGGGCCATGCCCGGCGGGTGCCTCAATTGGCCCACACGCTGTTGGGGTCGCCATCACGGGCACGGCGCTGGCTGGCCACCGCCAGCCGCGCAAAGCCGAACGCCATCGCCAGAGCCACCACGTCGATCCAGAACAGCGGCCACAGCCCGCGCGCGGCGGCCAGCCACGGCCAGTCGCCGTTGAGTGCGCCATGCATCACCGGCACCAAGGCGGTGCTGATGGCTGCGGCCCACAGCAGTTCACGCGCGGCCTGCGCCGGCCGGCGCAGGGCCGCCCACAGCGCGCACGCCGCCCAGGTGCCGAAGCAGGCCCAGCGGATGCCGTGGTCCACCGCGGCCGGGGCCACGCGTTCGAGCACCAGCGCGGTGACGAACGCCACCGAAATCGCCACGCACAGGCCGATGCACACGCCCACCGTTGCCCGCGCCATGTTCACCCCCGAACGCGGCTGCTGCGGCTGCCGGCGCTTGCGCCGCGATTCGATCCACAGCAGGTTGCCCGAGTAGAACAGGAAGGCGCCGCCCAGCCCCAGCAGGAAGTACAGCCAGACCACCACGCCGTTGCCGAACTCGCCGAAGTGCAGGGCGTACGCCGCGCTGAGCGTGGCGTGGTTCGCGTCGCGATGGCCGGGCAGCTGGCTGGCCAGCACGCGGCCACTGGCCACATCCAGCGCCACCGAGCCGAGCGGGCCGAGGGTGCCGCTGGATTCGCCGGTGATCTCGATGGTGGCGTTGGCATCTGCGCCATTGGCCAGCTTCAGGTAGGCCGGTTCGAAATCGGCAACGCCCTGTGCGCGCGCCACTTCCAGGGCGCGTGCGTGCAGCTCGCGCAGGCTGCCCGGTGCGGCCGGCACGCCTGCGGCCTCGCGCACCGGCGCGGTGTCCATCGCCGCCGGCACCACCTGCATGGCCTTGCCTTCGAAGATGAGCGGGTTGAGCAGGGCGATCTGGATGAACACCAGGCAGAGCAGGGCGCCGGTCACCGCGAACATCAGGTGGAACGGCAGGCTGAGCACGCCGATCACGTTGTGCGCGTCCTGCCACATCTGCTTGAGGTTGCGGCCCGGGCGCAGCGCGAACAGGTCACCCAGCAGCTTGGGCAGGTGGATGACCACGCCGCTGAGCAGGGCCATGCCGTACAGCAGGCTGACGATGCCCATCACGTAGATGCCGGCCACCGGCAGGCCCAGGCTGTAGTGCAGCTCGTTGACCAGCTCGGCCAGGCCGGCCTGCGGCGGCGTCGGGCTGCCGCCGGTCTGGCCGGGCCAGGCATAGCGCCAGCCGCCGTCGGCCCCTTGCCAGTAGGCCAGCGGCTGCGGGTGCTCGGCGCCGGGGAAGGTCATGCCGACATGGCGGCGTGCCTCCGGGTGTTTGGCCAGCACGTCGTCCAGCAGGTACTGCGCATCATCCAGCCCGGCCGGCAGCACGCTGGCCGCGCCCGGCGTCTGCCACATCGGCAGGTCGTGGTGGAACAGGGTGAGGGCACCGGCATAGAACGCCACGAACAGGCCGAAGCCGGCCACCAGGCCGACCCAGGTGTGCAGGGTGGTGAAGGTACGCAGGGTCTGCGAACTGAATTTCATGCGGTCGTTCTCATTGCACCGCGCCGCTCAGGCGCAGCAGCCACAGCGCGGCGAAGCCGCCGGCGGCACAGGCGGCGGGCACCAGCCAGGCGCGCGCCACCGTGCGGAAACTGAAGGCCCACAGCGCCGCCAGCATCCACAGCGGGACGAAGGCGATCAGGGCCGGCACCACCGCGCTCGGCCACGGCCCCGGCGGCAGCCAGGTCAGCAGGCCGGTGGCAGCGGCGGCAAGGAAGAAGCCAGCGAAGATGCCCGACAGGGCGCGCATCCACATCAGCGCGGGCCTCTGCCGGGGAGGTCCGTGGCCGGACGGTGCCAGGCCGCCAGTGCCGGCAGCAGCAGGGCCACCAGCATCCAGGTGCACAGCATCGCCACCAGGCCGGCGGCAACGCCCAGTTCGGCCATCCACAGCCACAGCGATGCGACCGCCGCGACCATGCCGATCTGCCGGCCCAGGCGGCCGGCACGGCGCAGGCGTGGCCAGCGGCAGTGCGGCGATGCCGCGTAGAACGCCAGGGCGGAAAACATCGCCGACAGCATGGCCAGGCTGCAGAAGCCCAGCGTGGACAGGCCCACGGTGATCATCGTCGGCTCACCACTGGTAACGCAGGCTGGCGGTGACGGTGCGCGGGTAGCCGTAGTAGCACCACGTCGCGCTGTTGCAGGCCGACACGTACTTCTTGTCGGCCGCGTTGGCGGCGTTCACCTGCAGGCGCCACGGGCCACGGTCGTAATGCACGCTGGCGTCGATCAGGGTGAACGACGGGGTGTACCAGTCGTTGTAGATGTCGCCGTAGATGCCGCCGTTGTAGCGCACGCCCGCACCGAAGCCGAAGCCGCTCAGCGCGCCGGCGGTGAAGGTGTAGTCGGCGCCGAGCGAGGCGCTTTCCTTCGGCACCAGCGCCACCCGCTTGCCCAGCGAAGCGGCATCGGTGCTGCGGCGGACCTTGGCGTCCAGGCGGGTGTAGCTGCCATACACGCTCAGGCCCTGGCCGATGTTCCAGCGGCCTTCCAGCTCGGCGCCGCGCACGCGGGTCTGGCCCTGCTGGATCGAGAACAGGGTGTGCTGCGGGTCGACGGTGAGCGTGTTGTCCTGTTCGATCTGGTAGGCAGCGGCGGTCAGCAGCAGGCGGCCGCCTTCAGGCTGGTACTTCACGCCGGCCTCGAACTGCTCGCCGGTGGTCGGCACGAAGGCGCGGCCTTCGAAATCGGTGCCGATGGTGGTCTGGAACGACTGCGACCAGCTGACGTAGGGGCTGACCCCGTTGTCGAACAGGTAGTTCACGCCGACCCGGCCGGAGAACTGGTCATCGCTCTGGTGGGCGGTGCCGGTGCCGCCGATGCGCTGTTCGGTATCGGTGCCGACCCAGTCCTGGCGGCCGGCCAGGGTCACCAGCCAGCGGTCGATGCGGATCTGGTCCTGCAGGTACAGGCCCAGCGTGCCCTGGGTCTGCACCTGCCGCGAGGTGTAGTCGGGCACCTGCACGGGCGCGCCGTATACCGGGTTGTAGGCATCGATGCTGGGCGCGCCGAACAGGAAGGCCGAGGCGTAGTCGTTGCGCGCGCGGCGGTAGTCCAGCCCGGCCAGCACGGTGTGCTCGACGCGGCCGCTGTGGAAGCGGAACGTCAGGTTGTTGTCGATGGCCACGCTCTCGGAGGTGTCCATGCGCGGGTAGTAGTAGCGCACCAGCTCGGTGCTGTCCGGCGCGGCCAGGCCGAACAGGCCCAGGCTGCCGTGGCTGGCATCCACTTCGGCCCAGCTGTAGCGCACGTTCTGGTTGAACACGGTGCCGTCGCCGAAATCGTGGCGGAACTCATAGCCCAGCGACGCGGCTTCCTTGGTGTAGTCGTTCACCCCCGGCTCGCCGCTGAAGAAGTGGCGGGAGATGTAGCGGCCGTTGGCACCGGGCACCACCGTGCCCTGGTAGGGCAGGAAGCCGCCGGTCTCGACCGTGTCGTTCTTCTGGTAGCGGGCCAGCACGGTCAGCGAATTGGCCTCGTCCGGGGTCCAGGTGATGGACGGGGCGAGGTAGTAGCGGTCGTCATGGACCTGGTCGATGACGTTGTCGCTGTTGCGGGCCAGGCCGACCAGGCGGTACAGCACGCTGCCGCTGTCGTTGAGCGCGCCGCCGATGTCGAAGGCGGCCTGCTTCAGGCCGTAGTTGCCGACCTGCAGTTCCACTTCCTGCAGCGGGTTGGCGCTGGGGCGCTTGCTGACGAAATTGACCAGGCCGCCCGGCGGCATCGCGCCGTAGTTGACCGAGGCCGGGCCCTTCAGCACGTCGATGCGCTCCAGGCCATACGGCTCGATGCGCGATTCGCCGGTCCAGGTGCCTTCCGCCGTGGCCAGGCCATCGAGGTAGCGGGCCGGCTTGAAGCCGCGCACCAGCAGCCAGTCGCTGCGGGTGTCCTCGCCGTACTGGCCGCCCTGGGCACCGGCGGTATACCACACCGCTTCCTCCACGCCGTGGATCCCACGGTCGCGCATCTGCCGGTCGGTGATGACCGAGATCGACTGCGGAATCTCGCGCAGCGGGGTGTCGGTCTTGGTCGCGCTGCCGCTTTCGGTGGCGATGGGGGCGGTCACCTGCACGGTGTCCAGCGTGCGCGCTTCATCGGCTTGGGCCAGGGTGGGAAGCGCGCCGGACAGGGCTGCGGCCAGCGCAAGCGCCAGGGTGGACAGCGGGGCACGGAACAGGCCGGCACGAACCGGCAGCGACTGCGTAGACATGGGCGGATCCAGGGCCGGGAAGGGGCGCGCCACACGCAAGTGAGAAACGCCTGCGTATGGTAATCATTGCCATCTGGCCCCGCCAGCGGCCGCCATTCAGCCGCCCTGGCACGGCATTGGCCCGGCTGGCTTGGGCTTTGCCGCGCGCTGGTTTAAGATCGACGCAGAACCCTGACTGGAACAAGGTGGCCCGCGCCCAGCGCCGGCCGAGCGTGCGACATGAGCACTACCACCGCCCACCGCTGACCTGCCCCCGAAGGCCCTGTGTTTCCAGGCGCCCTCGCGGCGCTTTTTTATTGCCCGGGCACCGCCCGGAACGCTTTCCAGCCCGCCCGAGCGGGCCCCGCACGAAGCCATTGCGATGATCAATATCACCCTTCCCGACGGCAGCCGCCGCGAATTCGAAAACCCCGTCAGCGTCATGGACGTCGCCCAGTCGATCGGCGCCGGCCTGGCCAAGGCCACCATCGCCGGTTCGGTCGATGGCGTGCTGGTCGATGCCAGCGACGTCATCGACCACGATGCCCGCCTGCGCATCATTACCGCCAAGGACGAGGAGGGCGTGGAAATCATCCGCCACTCCTGCGCCCACCTGGTCGGCCATGCCGTCAAGCAGCTGTACCCCGACGTGAAGATGGTGATCGGTCCGGTCATCGCCGAAGGCTTCTACTACGACATCTATTCCGAGCGCCCGTTCACGCCGGAAGACATGGCCGCCATCGAGAAGCGCATGGGCGAGCTGATCGCCCAGGACTACGACGTCATCAAGAAGGTGACGCCGCGCGCTGAAGTGGTCGAGATCTTCAAGGCCCGTGGCGAGGACTACAAGCTGCGCCTGATCGAGGACATGTCCGACGACATCCAGGCGATGGGCATGTACTACCACCAGGAATACGTGGACATGTGCCGCGGTCCGCACGTGCCGAACACGCGCTTCCTGAAGGCCTTCAAGCTCACCCGCATTTCCGGCGCCTACTGGCGTGGTGATGCGCAGAACGAACAGCTGCAGCGCATCTACGGCACCGCCTGGGCCGACAAGAAGCAGCTCGAGGCGTACATCAAGCGCATCGAAGAAGCCGAAATGCGCGACCACCGCCGCATCGGCAAGCAGCAGGACCTGTTCCACCTGCAGGAAGAGGCCCCGGGCCTGGTGTTCTGGCACCCCAAGGGCTGGGCGCTGTGGCAGGTGGTCGAGCAGTACATGCGCAAGGTCTACCGCAGCAGCGGCTACGGCGAAGTGCGCTGCCCGCAGATCCTGGACGTGAGCCTGTGGAAGAAGTCCGGCCACTGGGACAACTACCAGGACAACATGTTCTTCACCGAATCGGAGAAGCGCACCTACGCGGTCAAGCCGATGAACTGCCCGGGCCATGTCCAGGTGTTCAACCAGGGCCTGCACAGCTACCGCGACCTGCCGATCCGCTACGGTGAGTTCGGTTCCTGCCACCGCAACGAGCCGTCCGGCGCGCTGCACGGCATCCTGCGCGTGCGTGGTTTCACCCAGGACGATGGCCATGTGTTCTGCACCGAGAACCAGATCGAATCGGAAGTGACCGCGTTCCACCAGCAGGCGCTGGCGGTCTACCAGCACTTCGGTTTCGACGAGATCCAGATCAAGATCGCCCTGCGCCCGGAATCGCGCCTGGGTGACGACGCCACCTGGGACAAGGCCGAAGGCGCGCTGCGCTCGGCGCTGACCGCCTGTGGCGTGGAATGGCAGGAGCTGCCGGGCGAGGGCGCCTTCTACGGCCCGAAGATCGAGTACCACCTGAAGGACGCCATCGGCCGTACCTGGCAGCTGGGCACCATGCAGGTCGACTTCATGATGCCGGGCCGCCTGGGCGCCGAGTACGTGGACGAAAACAGCCAGAAGAAGCATCCGGTCATGCTGCACCGGGCCATCGTCGGCTCGATGGAGCGCTTCCTCGGCATCCTGATCGAGCACCACGCTGGCCAGTTCCCGGCCTGGCTGGCGCCGACCCAGGTGGTGGTGGCCAACATCACCGACGCTCAGGCTGAATACGTCTCCAGCGTGACCAAGACCCTTGCGGAGCAAGGCTTCCGCGTCAGCTCGGATTTGCGTAACGAGAAGATCGGCTATAAAATCCGCGAGCATACGTTGCAGCGCGTGCCTTACCTGCTGGTCATCGGTGACCGCGAGAAGGAAAATGGAGCTGTGGCGGTGCGTACGCGTTCTGGCGAAGACCTGGGCAGCATGAGCCTGCAGGCCTTCATCGAGCGGCTCCAGGCCGAGGGCGCGTAAGCAAAGGTCCGGTCCGGGCGCACAGGCACCCGGACCGGTTCGATACCCTTGGGAGAACGTAATATCAGCACCCCTGACAACAAACAGAACCGCAAGAATCAGGAAATCCGTGTGCCGCGCGTCCGCGTGATCGGCAGTGACGGAGAAATGATCGGCGTGTTGTCGCGCGACGAAGCGCTGTCCATGGCCGAAGATGAAGGCCTGGACCTGGTTGAAATCCAGCCGCAGGCCGATCCGCCGGTCTGCAAGATCATGGATTTCGGCAAGTTCAAGTTCGAAGCGCAGAAGAAGGCCAGCGAGGCCAAGAAGAAGACCAAGCAGGTCGAGATCAAGGAAGTGAAGTTCCGTCCGGTCACGGACGAGGGCGACTACCAGATCAAGCTGCGCAAGATGCGCGGTTTCCTTGAGGAAGGCGACAAGATCAAGGTCAACATCCGCTTCCGTGGCCGTGAAATGAGCCACCAGGAACTGGGTCGCGAGATGGCCAACCGGATCGAGACCGATCTGGGCGAGGACATCGTCATCGAATCCCGTCCGCGCCTGGAAGGGCGTCAGATGGTCATGATGATCGCGCCGAAGAAGAAGACCTGAGGCCTGACGGGCCGCCTTCCGGGGCGCCTGGCTGAATGGTTCAGGGTAAAGGGACGCCACGGG
The DNA here is from genome assembly GCF_030053215.1 of Stenotrophomonas sp. PFBMAA-4. NCBI lineage: Bacteria > Pseudomonadati > Pseudomonadota > Gammaproteobacteria > Lysobacterales > Lysobacteraceae > Stenotrophomonas > Stenotrophomonas sp. PFBMAA-4. The sequence goes on from NZ_JASGBW010000034.1 coordinate 35,107, forward strand.
CGTCCCTTTGCTTTTGCGGTAACCCGGTAATTCATGCCGGAAAGGGTCGCAGGGGCTGGTGGCAGGGCGGTTTTGCCTGTATCATGCCCGGCTCGACCCACCCAGGACGGGTCGTACGCCGATCATGGCAGGACGGAAAGAGCGGCCCAGGCCGCCGCCAGATCAGTCAGAAACCAGGGTCATATCCCATCAAGGACATTGCAATGCCCAAGATCAAGACCAACCGGGCAGCGGCCAAGCGTTTCCGCAAGACCGCCTCGGGCAAGTACAAGTGCGGCCACGCCAACCGTAGCCACATCCTCACGAAGAAAGCGACCAAGCGTAAGCGTAATCTGCGTCAGACGGGCCATGTCCGTGCAGAAGACGCAGGCCGTCTGGACCGCATGCTCCCTTACCTCTGAGGAACTGAAAAATGGCACGAGTTAAGCGTGGCGTACAGGCGCGTCGCCGCCACAAGAAAATCCTTGATCTGGCGAAGGGCTACTACAATGCCCGTCGCAAGGTCTTCCGCGTCGCCAAGCAGGCGGTCATCAAGGCACAGCAGTACGCCTACATCGGCCGTAAGCAGAAGAAGCGCAACTTCCGTTCGCTGTGGATCACCCGTATCAATGCGGCTGCCCGCATCAACGGCCTGAGCTACAGCCGCTTCATGAACGGCCTGCTGAAGGCCGGCATCACCCTGGACCGCAAGGTCCTGGCTGATATCGCCGTGCACGACGCAGCTGGTTTTGCTGCACTGGCCGAAAAGGCCAAGGGCGCACTGGCGGCATAAGTCCTTCCCGATGCCGTTGCCGTTCAACGGGAACGGTGTCAGGTAGAGGCAATGCATGGGGAAGGGCGCAAGTCCTTCCCCATTCTTTTTTGGGTCCCGGCAACGCCGCAGGCGCGCGGTGCGGGGACCGGCGGTGGCGACAGGGGTCGGCCCTTCGCGCATCGCGATGGCAGACCGACTGGAGTTCCGGCCCCCCATGAGCGACATCCAATCCCTCACCACCCAGGCGCTGGCCGATGTGGCCGCCGCACAGAGCCCCGACACGCTGGAACAGCTGCGCGTGGCCCTGCTCGGCAAGAGCGGCAGCATCACCGCCCAGCTCAAGCAGCTCGGCACCCTGCCGGCCGACGAGCGCAAGGTCGCGGGTGAAGCCATCAACCAGGCCCGTGACGCGCTGTCCAGCGCGCTGGGCGAGCGCAAGGCCGTGCTGGAAAACGCCGCACTGGATGCGCGCCTGGCCGCCGAAGCGATCGACATCACCCTGCCGGGCCGCAACGGCGACCGCGCCGGCCTGCACCCCATCACCCGCACCCTGGAACGCATCACCGGCATCTTCGGCCGGTTGGGCTATGAGCTGTCCGAGGGTCCGGAGATCGAGGACGACTGGCACAACTTCGAAGCGCTGAACTTCCCGCCGCACCACCCGGCGCGTGCCATGCACGACACCTTCTATTTCGGCGACGGCCGCCTGCTGCGCACGCATACCTCCGGTGTGCAGGTGCGCTACATGGGCGAGCACCAGCCGCCGCTGCGCATGATCGCCGCCGGCAAGGTGTACCGCAGCGACAGCGACCAGACCCATTCGCCGATGTTCCACCAGGTTGAAGGCCTGCTGGTGGATGAGCATTCCACCTTCGCCGACCTGAAGGGCACGCTGGCCGAGTTCGTGCGTGCGTTCTTCGAGCGCGATTTCGAAATGCGCTTCCGCCCCAGCTACTTCCCGTTCGTCGAACCCGGCGCGGAAGTGGACATTGCCTGGCAGCAGCCCGACGGCAGCACCCGCTGGCTGGAAGTGCTCGGCTGCGGCATGGTCCACCCGAACGTGCTGCGCAACGTCGGCATCGATCCGGAGCGCTACACCGGCTTCGCCTTCGGGCTGGGCGTGGAGCGCTTCGCGATGCTGCGTTACGGCGTCAACGACCTGCGCGCGTTCTTCGAGAACGACGTGCGGTTCCTGAAGCAGTTCGCGTAACGGACCAGGTAGCGCCGGGCCATGCCCGGCGGACTCAACAACGCAGGCCCAGGCGCATGCGCCGGGCCCACCAGGGTGACACCATGAAATTCTCCGAAAACTGGCTGCGCAGCCACGTCCCAACCTCCGCCACGCGCGATGAACTGAGCGCGGTGCTCACCGCCATCGGCCTGGAAGTGGAAGAAGTGACCGCGCTCGGCAACGGCCTGCAGCACGTGGTCGTGGCACGCATCGTCGAGGCCGTGCGCCATCCCGAAGCCGACCGCCTGCAGGTGTGCAAGGTCGATGCAGGGCAGGGCGAACTGCTGCAGATCGTCTGCGGTGCGCCGAACGCGCGCCCGGGCCTGGTCGCGCCGCTGGCCATGGTCGGCGCGCAGATCGGCGATCTGAAGATCAAGCCGGCCAAGCTGCGCGGCGTCGAATCCAACGGCATGCTGTGCTCGGCCAAGGAACTGGGCCTGGACACCGATGCCTCGGGCCTGCTGGAACTGCCTGATGATGCGCCGGTTGGCCAGACCCTGGTCGAATACCTCGGCCTGCCCGACGCCAGCATCGAGATCAAGCTGACCCCCAACCGCGCCGACTGCTTCAGCGTGCGCGGCATCGCCTACGACGTGGCCGCCGCCACCCGCAGCGAAGTGCTGGATTTCGCCGCCGATGCCATTGCGGCGGTCGGCAGCCGCGAGCTGTCCATCCAGCTCGACGCCGGCGCCGAAGCGCCGCGCTACCTGGGTCGTGTCATCGAGGGCGTCAACGCCGCCGCCAAGACCCCGCTGTGGATGGCCGAGCGCCTGCGCCGCAGCGGCGTGCGCCCGGTGTCGCTGCTGGTCGACATCACCCAGTACGTGATGCTGGAACTGGGCCAGCCGATGCACGCCTATGACCTGGGCACCCTGCAGGGCAGCATCGCCGTGCGCCGTTCGCGCGCCGGCGAAGCGATCAAGCTGCTGGACGGCCGCGATGCGGTGCTGGACGACAGCTTCCTGGTGGTGACCGACGCCGACCGTGCCGTCGGCCTGGCCGGCCTGATGGGCGGCTTCGATACCCGCGTCACCGATGACACCGCCGCCGTGTTCCTGGAGGCTGCGCACTTCGCGCCGGCCGCCATCATGGGCCGTGGCCGCAAGCTGGGCCTGCACACCGATGCCGGCCACCGCTTCGAGCGTGGTGTCGATCCGGCGCTGCCGCGCACCGCCATCGAATACGCCACCCGCCTGGTGCTGGACCTGGCCGGCGGTACCCCGGCGCCGGTCACCGAGGCCGTCAACGAGGCCGATCTGCCGAAGGCGGCAACGATCACCCTGCGTCGTGCCCGCATCACCCGTGTGCTCGGCATCACCATCGAAGACGCCGAGGTCGAGCGCATCCTGCGCGCGCTGGGCATGGGCGTGACCGCTGCCGGCGAAGGCTGGCAGGTGACCGCGCCGAGCCGTCGCTTCGATATCGCCATCGAAGAAGACCTGATTGAAGAACTGGCGCGCATCCACGGCTACGAGCAGATCCCGACCACCCTGCCGGGTGGCGCGGCGCGCGTGGCGATGCCGACCGAGACCCAGCTTGATGTGCTCAGCGTGCGCCGCCAGCTGATCGCCCGCGATCTGCAGGAAACCCTGAATTTCGCCTTCGTCGATGATGCGCTGCTGACCCAGTGGCAGCTGCGCGACAACCTGGTGCCGCTGGCCAACCCGCTGTCGGCCGAGCTGGCGGTCATGCGCCCGGCGCTGCTGCCGGGCCTGGTCGCCACCCTGGGCCGCAATGCCGCCCGCCAGCTGGCCCGCGTGCGCCTGTTCGAAGTGGGCCGGGTGTTCGCCCAGCAGGCTGGCGAGACGTCACCCGGCGAAAGCCGGCCGGCACCGCTGGAAACCCCGCGCGTGGCGGCCGCCATCTGTGGCGATGCGCAGTCCGTGCAGTGGGGCCTGCCGACCCGCAAGGTCGATTTCCATGACCTGAAGGGCGACCTGGAATCGTTGGCCGCCGCCAGCGGTGCCGTGCTCGAGTTCCGCCCCTCCACCCGTGCCTTCGGCCATCCGGCCCGTTCGGCCGAGGTGTACCGCGATGGCGTGGTGATCGGCTGGATCGGCCAGATCCATCCGCGCCTGGCCAAGGCCATGGACATCGAGGCTGACGTCTATGCCTTCGAGCTGGACCTGGAGGCACTGTCCGCCCGTGCGCTGCCGCGTGCCGGCGAGCTGTCGCGCTTCCCGGCAGTGCGCCGCGACCTGGCGTTCCTGGTGCCTGAACAGGTGGCCTGGAGCGACCTGGCAGCGACCATCCGGCAGGCCGCTGGCCCGCTGCTGCGCGAGCTGAACCTGTTCGACCGTTACGTCGGCCAGGGGGTCGAGCCTGGGTTCAAGAGTCTCGCTATGGGCTTGATTTTGCAGGACAAGTCGCGCACTCTGACGGACCGCGACGTGGAAGCGGTGGTGGCCGAGGCGGTCACTGCGATCGAGCGTGAACACCACGCCCGGATCCGCGGCTGAGCGGGAAGCACTCAGGGGTAGCAGGCAATGGCATTGACCAAGGCGGAGATGGCGGAAAAGCTGTTCGACGAAGTCGGTCTGAACAAGCGGGAAGCCAAGGAATTCGTCGACGCGTTCTTCGATGTGCTGCGTGAAGCGTTGGAACAGGGACGTCAGGTGAAGCTGTCCGGCTTCGGTAATTTCGACCTCCGGCGCAAGAACCAGCGCCCGGGTCGCAACCCCAAGACCGGCGAGGAAATTCCGATTTCCGCCCGTACGGTGGTCACCTTCCGTCCGGGCCAGAAGCTCAAGGAGAGGGTGGAAGCTTATGCTGGATCCGGGCAGTAACCGCGAACTACCGCCGATCCCGGCCAAGCGCTACTTCACCATTGGTGAGGTAAGCGAGCTGTGCGACGTCAAGCCGCACGTGCTGCGCTACTGGGAAACCGAGTTTCCCAGCCTTGAGCCGGCCAAGCGCCGTGGCAACCGCCGCTACTACCAGCGCCACGACGTGCTGATGGTGCGGCAGATCCGCAGCCTGCTGTACGAACAGGGTTACACCATCGGTGGCGCGCGCCTGCGCCTGGATGGTCCGGATGCGCGCGAGGAATCGGCGCTGAGCAACCAGATCATCAAGCAGGTACGCATGGAGCTGGAAGAAGTGCTGCAATTGCTTCGCCGGTGATCCAAAACCCCGCGTAATCCGCTATACTTCACGGCCCGCCGCACTGGTGGGTACATCGCAGCATCAGTCGGGGCGTAGCGCAGCCTGGTAGCGCATCTGCCTGGGGGGCAGAGGGTCGTCGGTTCGAATCCGGCCGTCCCGACCACTGTGATGAAACAGAAAGCCTGCGCAGCGATGCGTGGGCTTTTTTGTTGTTTGTAGGGTCGAGTTTGCTCGACTCATCTTCGAGGCGGTCGAGCAAGCTCGACTCTAGCTGACAGGCCGCGTCCTCACAGGGGCTCTCTCTGCCAAGGTCCTGCATGGCGAGCGCGACGTTGTGGCTGAACAAGTTGGTCCGCAGGCACTTGTGATCTATACGGCTCTGCCGTATAGTTGTGACATGTTGCTACTGACCGTGATCGAGTCCCCACTGTTCAGCAGGTATTGGCCCGACTATTGGACGGCCGAACAGCACAGCGATTTTGTTGCCTACATTGCCGGAACCCCAGGCGGGGGACGTGATCCCAGGCTCTGGTGGATGTCGGAAGGTGCGTTGGTCGGGTGATGGCAGAGGCAAGCGTGGAGGAGTGAGAGTGATCTATACCCTGCGCTTGGCAAATGGAGCTGTAGTGGCACTCACCATTTACGGAAAAGGCACCACAGAGGATATTCCCGCGCACATCCTGCGCGAACTGGCGGAGGAGCTTGGCCATGCCGATGAATAAGAAAGAACGAGAAGCCCGTGATGCTGGCCGAAATATTGGCGCAGAGCTGCTGGAGGCTGTTCGCTCGGTGAAGGCTGGCAAAGTGGGTGCTGTGAATATGGTGCCTGTGTCGATTGCTGCAGAGGCGCGTCAGCGGCTTGGCATGTCCCAGGCGCAGTTTGCCGGAATGCTCGGCGTATCGGTACGTACGTTTCAAGACTGGGAGCAGGGTCGTCGCGAGCCATCCGGCGCCGCAAAAACGCTTCTGAAGATCGCGGCGTTGCGTCCAGATGCCGTGCATGAGGCGCTGGCAGTCTGAGTTGTCGAATCACCAAGCCCGCCGGTAGGCGGGCTTCGTCTGCAGCCACAACGCGTTGCGCAGGCCGACGGCCGCCTCAAAGAGGGGCGTGCAATGCCGCCAGCCAGGTCCTGTTGCAGTCAGTCCGACCTGCGTTGCAGTGGCGCAGTCGAGCAAGCTCGACTCTACCGAGGGTGTGCGATACCGGGCGTTCAGGCCCGCAGCCCATACGCTGCGGTACTTCCCTTATCATCGGCGCACATCCGATTGCATCGGCATTCTCCTCGCACCCGCCACCGGCGGTTGCGGCGGGCGTGCAGGACGATGCGCGGACCACGACGACCACAGGGGGTTGCGTTGATCAGCAGTACCGTCATTCATCGTTCGGCCGACGCAGGCACGGACGGCGTCCGCGTCCTGGACACCACGTTCAAGGAAAAGCGCGTCTTTGTTTCATGGGGCCTGCGTGGCGAGGATCTCAGCCGCGAGGCCGAGCCGGCCGAAACCGTTGCCGCGCGCCAGGCGTTGCAGCGCGAGTCGCGGCAGGTTGAGGGGCCTCGAAGCGGCGAGGTGTTCATTGCCAACCAGGCCGCCGCAGCCATCAGCGTGTACCGCCTGCTCAGCGAGGCGCGCAGTGGCGATGCCGTGTTCTTCCTGTGCGATTCGCCGGCGGTGGTCGAGTGGCTGGTGACCGCGCTGGAAATACGCGAAGGCTGAAGCGCGCTTTGTAGAGTCGAGCTTGCTCGACTGTCCGCAACAGCAGTCGAGCAAGCTCGACTCTACGGAGCAAAGCAACAGCAGTCGAGCAAGCTCGACTCTACGGAGCAAAGCAACAGCAGTCGAGCAAGCTCGACTCTACAAACCGCTACGCCAGTGCGGCATCCACGGCGGCGCGTGCGTGCAGGGTAGTGGTGTCGAACAGCGGCACAGGGCTGTCCTGCTCACGCACCAGCAGCATGATCTCGGTGCAGCCCAGGATGATCGCCTCGGCGCCGCGGGCGACCAGTCGCGCGATCACGTCCACGTACACCTGTCGCGAAGCGTCGCTGACCACGCCTGCGATCAGTTCGCGGTAGATGATGTCGTGCACGTCGCGGCGGTCGTCGGCGTCGGGCACCAGTACCTCCAGCCCGAAACGGTCGCTCAGCCGCCCACGGTAGAAATCCTCTTCCATGGTGAAGCCGGTGCCGAGCAGGCCCACCGTACGCAGGCCCGCCTGCAGGATCGCCTGGGCGGTGGGGTCGGCAATATGCAGCAGAGGCAGCGGGCAGGCGGCTTCCATCTGCGGGGCCAGCTTGTGCATGGTGTTGGTGCAGACCACCAGCAGGTCGGCGCCACCGGCCTGCAGGCGGCGTGCGGCATCGATCATTTCCGTGCCCAGCGCGTCCCAATCGCCGTCGTGCTGCATCTGCTTGATGCGGGCGAAATCCACCGACCACAGCAGCAGCTGCGCCGAATGCGCGCCCCCCAGCCGCTGGCGGACATCCTCGTTGATGAGGCGGTAGTACTGCGCCGAGCTTTCCCAGCTCATGCCGCCGATCAGGCCCAGGGTCTTCATGCGTATCTCCATGCTGGAACCGCCATTGCAGCACAGACCGGCGGCCGCGTGCAGGGCGCCCTCTGTAACCGTCATTCGTGGCCCGCGCTGTACGTACCGCCGCACGCCGCCAGCCCGTAAGCTGGTGGGCTCCCCCGCGTCGAGAACAACAATGGCCCTGCATACCTGGTGGTGGTTCCTGGCCACGGTCTTCGTGCTGTGCGGCACGCCGGGCCCGAACATGCTGCATATCCTGGGCCGCAGCGTCGGGCTGGGTTTCCGCCGCAGCGTGCCGGCCATGGCCGGCTGCCTGCTGGCCATGCTGCTGGTGCTGGCCGCTTCGGCTGCTGGCCTGAGCGCGTTGCTGCGCTCCTCGCCGATGTTGTTCGAAGTGCTGCGTTACCTGGGCGTGGCCTACCTGGCCTGGCTGGGCATCAAGGCCTGGCGCGACAGCTGCCGTCCGGTCGCGACGGGCACCGCAAGCGAGCCGCTGCTGGCGCCGGTGCACGGTGCGTGGTCGGTCTTCCGCGGTGGCCTGCTGGTGGGGCTGAGCAACCCGAAGCTGCTGCTGTTCGCCGCCGCATTCCTGCCGCAGTTCGTCGATCCCGCGCGTGCGCAGGGCCTGCAGTACACGGTGCTGGTGGCCACCTTCGCCGCCTGCGAACTGTTCTGGTACGTGATGTATGCAGCGGGTGGGCACAGCCTGCGCCGCTGGCTGGCCAAGCCCTTCGCGCAGCGCTGGTTCGAACGGCTGGTGGGCAGCGTGTTCCTCGCGTTCGCTGTCGCGCTGCTGCGCTTCCGCCCGCGCTGAACGTTCACGCCGCGCGCGCGGCGCGCTCACGGCACCCGGATCGGCGCCTGCCTAACCTGATCCCACTGTTACTAGTCCCTGTGGGGAAAGGATCGACATGATCAAGTGGGCCATCATTTTTGCTGTCATCGGCCTCATTGCCGGTGTGCTCGGTTTCGGCGGCATCGCCGGTACCGCAGTCGGCATCGCCAAGTTCCTGTTCTGGGCAGGCATCATCATCGCGGTGATCCTGTTCCTGATCGGCAGGAGCGTGGCCAAGAAGGTCGCCTGACAGCCTGCCCCAGGTGGCCGGCGGCAGCGCGCTCAGTGCGCGCTGCTTTTCGAGAACAGATTGATGACCAGCACACCCGCGCAGATCAGGCCGATGCCGATCAGCGCCGGCGTGTCCAGGCGCTGCTTGAACACCAGTAGGCCAATCAGCGAAATCAGCACGATGCCCACGCCGGACCAGATCGCATAGGCGATGCCCGTCGGGATCGATTTCATCGTGAGCGCCAGCAGGTAGAAGCACACGCCGTAGCAGGCCAGCGCACCCAGCGTGGGCGCGAGCCGGCTCATCCCCTCGGACGCTTTCAGCAGCGAGGTGGCGATCACCTCCAGCGCGATGGCGGCGGCCAGGCAGGCATAAGGATTCATCGCGGGCTCCAGGTCAGCCGGGCATGCACAGCTTCAGGGCTTCGCCCGCCATGGCCAGCGCATTGCGCCGTTCTTCCTCATCCAGCGGGCGGCCATAGGCCGTGGCCCAGTAGCCATCGGCTGCGCAGCGCGCCGCGTAGAGTCGCGGGTCGGTGGCCTCGCCGGGGAACTCGGCCAGCATGCCGCGCATCCATTCGCGCCAGTGCGCCAGCATGGCCGGTTCCAGCAGGTTGGCCATGGTCAGGCCGATATCGTTGTCCTGGGTCTGCTGCAGCAGATGGTTGAAGCTCACCTCGACGTAGGCGCGGGTGAAGCAGCCATGGCCGGGCGGCGCCTGCAGCATGTGCGCGCGCAGATCCTGCTCGAACGCAGAAACCAGCGCGGTCAGCGTTGCGTCCAGCAGCGCCTGTTTGCTGCTGAAGTGATGGAACAGGGCGCCCTTGCTGACGCCAGCGGCACGGGCGACGTCCTGCACGGTCAGCGCAGCAAGCCCGCCCTCGCCGATCACGCGGGCGGTGGCGTCGAGCAGGGCCTGGCGCACGGCTTCGGGCGCCTTGCGGCGGGTGAGGGCGGGGGATGCAGACATAAGTGAAGGAAACCGACTGGACGGTATGATTGTAGCGCAGCCGCGGTTCAGTCCAGGTAGACCGACAGGCCGCTGGCCATCTGCAGGTCCGGGCTGTCATCGTCCAGGCCGACGTCGAACGAGATATCCAGCTGGACGCCCGGGCGCACCTGCCAGCTCAGGCCGGCCCCCGCCAGCGTCTGGTCGGGCGCATCGTTCACGTCGAAGAAGCCCGCTTCCAGATAGGTGGACACCGTCGGGGTGGCCTGCAGCGACAGGCTGGGCGCCCACGTGGTCGTGCGTTGGCCCGCGCCGCGCTGATGCTCGGCAAACAGCCCCAGGCTCCATCGGTCGGTCAGGGCCTGCTCCACGCTCGCCGCAAGTGCGTATTGCCGGCCATCGCTGAAGGCTGCGTCGCCGCGCGCCACCACGGCCGTGGCCAGCACCGCCCATGCGGTCCGGTCATTGCTGCCGGGGCCGGCCCACTTCACGCCGACGCTGCTGTCGCCCGCCCCGCGCAGGCGGGTGTCCTCGCCATCTGGCGCGCGCAGGCGCTGGCGATTCCACGGTGTACCCGATACCTGCAGTTCCAGGCCGGGCGCCAGGCCGGTGCGCAGCAGGGCATCGCCGGACAAGGTCGTACTGCGCACGCCCTCGGCGTCGGTTTCTCGCAGGTAGGAAGGAAGCCCGAACTCCAGCGCGACGGCGCCACGGCCTACCGTGTCGGTACTGAAGCCGAGGCCGGGCCGATCAAAGGCGGGCGGGGCGGACGGAGGCTCTGCCCGTGCGGACAGGCAGGCCATGGAAAGCCCGAACAGAACGATGCACTGGCGCATGCTGGCCGACGAGCTCGAGGGGTGTTGCCGAGCATGCGCGACCCGCGCGTCGGGGCGCCGTGAACGCGGGGATCAGTCGTCGATGCGGGCGAAGCGCGGCTGCGGGCCGTGCTCGCCGGGCACCTGCTCGACGAACATGGCGTACGGGCGTACCCACAGGCCACCTTCGCCGTAGAGCGCGCGGTACAGCACCTGCGGTTGCAGGGTTTCGCTGCTGCGCACGATATCGAGCACTTCGTACAGACCGCCCTTGAAATGGCGGTAACGGCCCGGCTCGAGGCGGGGCAGGGGGCTGAGGTCGGACATCCGGGAATTCTACTTCCGCGCGGGCGTGGGCGGCAGCGCGCACCAGGCATCAATGGCCTCGGCGGTGTTGGCCAGGCCCTGGGCCTGGGCCAACTCCCATGGCCGCTCGCAGCGCCCGCTGCGCTGGCACCATTGGTAGCCGGCCGAACCGATGCAGCCGTGGGCGTCGCGATCACCGCCGACCACGGGCACGGCGGCGGCGGCATCCCGGGCGGGCGCGGGTTCGGGCTGTGCGCAGGCGCTCAGTGCCAGCACCAGCAGCACCGGCAGAAGGGCGATCTTCATCGGCATGGCCTCGGGTCCGGAGGCCTCAGTGTCGGCTGCTTCCGCGCCGGCAACAAGCGCTCAGCTGATGCTGGCGCGGACCAGCTCCTCAAGCAGGACCAGATAGCTGGCCACGAAGTAGAACTTCAGCAAGGTCGAACGCTGCAGCGGAAGCGAGGTGCGCATGTGGAAGGGGCCCCTGTTAGTGACGGTAGTGTGAAGCGCGCCTGACTTCGTGACAAGAGTCACGGAAAACCTTCACTAAACGGACTCATAGATGTGATGGGGGTAGCGTTCTGACAGCTCCGTGCGGATTTTTCTTATTTTTCTGATAGGCCGCCCCTGACCGGCTGACTAGGGTGGATGGCATCAGCAGACGGCCTCTGGCCCCTGCGCCTTCCACCACAGGAGTCCGTCATGGTCATTACCGTCAAATGCAGTGCCGCCCAGTGGTCGCTGCTGGATCCCGCTGCGGGCAGCGCCGAAGCGTTCGGTTCGGGGGCTGCCGCCTTCGATACCGCCGTCGAGCGGGCCGGGGATCACTATCGCCGCACCGGGCAGGAAAGCATCGTGCGCGTGGAAGCGCTGGGCAACAGCATCGAAGCCGTGCGTTTCCAGGCGGTGGCTGTCGCGCCGGTGCCCGCACAAGCTACGGAGCTGCATCCTGCGATTGCTCGGTAGCCTGTAGACCGGGGCCCGACCATGGTGGAAGGTTCCCGCCTATGGGCCAATGCTGTCAGAATGCTGGCAGGATGCGGGAACAACGGCAGCGTTTTTGACCGCAACTTCGCAGCGCCACGCGCCGGTAGTATGGTCGCGTATGAGATACACAAATGTACCTCCATCATTTCTGATGATGCATACGATGCTGAAGTCCTCCTTGTAAGGACTTGGGTTGGAGTTGGCGAGAAGAATGTTTGAGCAGCTCGTGCCACTGGCCGGGAGCCCAAGGTAGGTAAGTCTGTAGGGCAGACCTCCGAACTTGGATTCATCGAAATCATCGCCTTCCGCAATCAAGTGCTCCAGTGCTGCCTTCGCTGGCGCGATTTCAGCAAGCCCAGCGGCAATTTTTGCTTTGGTCGAAAACAGGTGGTACTGCGGCAGGCCTATCATGGCCAGAACGGCGATGATTGCCGTAACCACCATCAGCTCGATCAGGGAGAAACCTGCGTCTTTTATCGTGCGCGCTGGCGTCTGGCCTGTTTCAGGATTATCAGATCCGGTGTGCATTTTCTTAGGCTCCTTTGCCGGGAGGTGCCGCATGCCGTCCGGGTGCTGCGGAGGCGGGCAGGTCAGGAAACTGCTGCTCGAGCGCCGGGGTGATGAAGCGCCACAGCCACGCACGGCTGACGGTCTTGGCGTGGACGTGTTCGATCTGCCCCGGCAGAGCCCTGTCCTGCAGCAGCCGCTGCGGGTCCTCGGCCAGCACCAGGATGAGCAGGTCGCGGCGCAGGCAGCAGATGCGCCGCAGCAGGGGAATGCCATCGCTTTGGCCAATGGTAGGCATGCAGGGGTCGATGACCAGCACTTTGCAGGCCGGGTCGGCAATGCGCGCCAGTACCTCCGACGGTGAGCGGGCTTCGCGGGGAGCCTGACCCTGCAGATGCGGGAAAATGCCGAGGGCGAGCTCGCTGCGGACCCAGGGGTTTGCATCTGCGATGACCAGGGCATGGGCTTGGCCGTACAGCCTGGGGGTGATGGCAACAGGGCTTTCTGGGGTAAACCGATCGTCGTTGGCGGCGGGTACGGTGGACATGTGGGTGTAGTGGGTGATGCGCGAGAGACTGATGAACTTCCGCACGCCCAACTCCTTAAGTACGAGCCATGTTGGATGCACGGTGTTGGCTTCGCCGCGTCATTGACGACGATGGACTCGCCCGGATGTCCAATTTATTTCACACAGGCTATGGATTATCGGGGCCGCAGCCCTTTGGGAGGAGGTCGTAATCGGGAATGGCAGTCCAGCAGCGCCATTCATGAGTGTCTGAATCCCTTATCAGCATCAGGCTCATGCTCCACGTGCCAACGTTGTAGCCGGCATCAGGACGCAGGAGGCATTCGATTTCCACGTTCGCAAAGGGGCGCACTATAATGGTTTCGCAGCGTTCGCTACTTTCTGGCAGCCCCAGTTTCCTGTTGTCTGAGCCATAGATATCGCCTCGCTCTGCCAGCCACGCTTCCACGCCCGCCTTCCCGCCAGCTATGTCTGCCAAGGCTGCAGCCAGCTTTGATCTTGTAGTGAACTTCTTGTACTGCGGGACTGCGATCATGGACAGGATCGCGATGATGCCCACGACGACCATCAGCTCTATCAGAGAGAAGCCTTGCTGGCCTTGCACGCGTTTAGCTGCACGGCCATCCTTTGGTAGTTCGTTTTCCATTGTTTCCTCCATGGCGAAGCCAACATTGAGCCGGGAACGGTATGAGGCAGTGACTGGAGAGGCACATGCGACTGTATGCAGGGATGAGAGCCTGCGCAGCGGCATGTGCCTGCGATCAGGCCTGACAGCCGCGCGGAAGTAGATCCTGCTCAGGGATGTCGCTCTCGCAGAGCCAGGTGCCATTCGGGTCGCGACTCAACGTCAGGCTGCCGGTGCCAAATGTGGCGTCGCTCTCAAGCCGGCAGTCGATGCTTGTGGCACCACTTACGGCATCTGCCGTGACAGTAATGAAGCTGCAGCGTGAGCTGGAATCGGGGAGGCCAATCGATGCCGCTGTGGTTACCTCGGTGCCCGCAGCCAGGAGTGACTCGACGCCAACTTTTCCGCCCGCTATCTCTGCCAGTGCGCTCGCCAGCTTCGCTTTGGCGGAAAATTTTTGGTACTGCGGAAGCGCAATCATCGCCAGGATGCCGATGATCGCCACGACCACCATAAGCTCGATGAGCGAGAAGCCTTTCTGTCGGGAGTTTATGCGGGATGCACGATGTGTGCGGAAACGAGAGGTGTCCATCTTCTTTCCTCGGTGACGTGGGTTATTCATCGAAATCGCCGCGATAGCTCGTGCCTCGTGGCGTGGCGATAGATAATCACGGGCGTCGCTCCGGGTATATTCCATTAATGGGAAAATTGGCCTCCGGCGGATTGATCTCCCCACTTTTCCCATTTGTTGAATCAATACGGTTCACGGACGGCAGGCTGCTGGCAGCAGTTGCGGGTCGGGTACTTCAGCCATGCAGCGCCAGGCGCCCTGCGGTGTGCGTTGCAGTGCCAACGTGCCGCGCACGGGTCCATCGCCGCGGAGTTCGCAGCGCAGTCGTGCGTGCCCGGTGTCGGGCAGGTGCATGCGCAGTTGCCTGCAGAACGCCGCGCTGGCGGGCAGGCCGAGATGTTGGTCGCTGATCCGCAGATCGCCGTCTGCGTAGCTGGCTTCCACGGCCTGGATCACCTCGCCAATGCGGGCAACGGCGGTGTGCAGGTACTCGCGTTCGCTGTTTCCGCCGAGTGTTGGCGCAGCCAGGACGACGGCATAAACAGCAGTGATGGCCGCCGAAATGGCAATGGCCGCCCAGGGTCTGGCCCGGGGCGGCAGCACGATGTCCCTGTGTTCCGGAGAAGCTGCATGCATGGCAGTGGCTCTCCCTCCTGTGTTCCTTGGGAGGAAGACATCCCAGTGCCGGGGCCGCTCCTCCAGCGGCCCCGGCACGCCTTCCCCATGAACGCGTTTGTGGCCGTTACAGCGCCAGCGAACTCTCCACATCCAGCACCATGCGGCGGGCGAGGGCGAGGTTCGCCTTCTGCCGGTCCAGCACGACGTAGAAGAACAGCCCCTTCTTGGCCGACACCGGGCGCAGCACGTGGTAAGCGCGGCCCAGGGTGATGAGGATGTCCTCGATGCTGTCGTTGAGGTTGAGGGCTTCGGCGGTTTTCATCTTGGCGCGCAGCACTTCGGTGTTGCCGGCGGCGGCCAGCTCCATGTCCACGCCCGAGCCGGCGTTGCCCAGCAGCATGCCGCTCTCGTAGTCGACCAGTGCAACGGCTTGTGCGCCGTTGATCTGCATGAGCGTGTCCAGGCATTTGTTGATGGCGGTATTCATTTCAGTCGTCCGTTGCGGGTGTTTGGAAGAAAAGAGTCGTCTGAGCAGTGAGAGCGACATGCATCAGTTCGTGTTGTCGGCCAGCGTGCGCACGCACTGCTTGGCATGCCACAGGGCGTTGCCGATGACACAGCTGTGGTCGCACGCGGTCATCAGCAGCCGCGGCTGCGATCCGGGTATGGCCAGCATCAGCACCTTGCCGTCGGCGGCGTCGAGGATCAGCGTGTCCAGTTCGCCAAAGCGCAGCTCGCGCCCCAGCGCGCTGGCCAGGCCCAGCATCGAGCTGGTCATCGCGGCCAGGCGATCGGCCACGTTGCCTTTCGGCCCGGCCTGGGCGAGCGCGAAGCCGTCGGCGCTGGCAACCACGATGGCCTGGATGCCCGGGACGTCGCGCGCCAGTGCGTTCAATGCCGGTGCGGCGTTAAGGGCGTTACTCATGTGCGGCCGCCATTGCATTGCATTCAATCTGGCTCATCAGCAGGTCCATGGCGGTGATGGCCTGCTTCATGTCACGCGGGTCCAGCGGCAAGGCCGGCAGGTGCGGGGCCTGCTCGCTCAACCACGCCTGCCAGTGCGGCAGGATCGGATCGTCGGTGCGGCCGCACTTGGTGATGCCGATGACTACCGGCAGGGTGGGCGCGTGCTCGGCGATGGCCTGCAGGTGCTGGCCGGCGAGTGTGGCGTTGACGCACTTGCTGCCATCCACCAGCACGATGGCGCCCTCGGCACCCGCCAGCAGGATCGGCCAGATGTACGAGAAGCGTTCCTGCCCGGGCGAGCCATACAGGCGCAGCCGGTCGCCGCCCGGCAGGTCGATGTCGCCGTAATCCATGGCAACGGTGGTGTATTCCTTGCCCACGCTGGGGTCGGTATTGCGGGCTTCGGTCACCACGGCTTTGCCGTGGGTGAGGGTCTGCACGAGGGTGGATTTGCCCGCACCCAGCGGGCCCATAACGACGATCTTGTGCTCACGCACGCTCATGCACTCCAGCGGATACGAAGTTGGCGCCACAGATTGACCAGGCCATCGGTGGGCGAGGGACGGACCGGTGCGTCGCTGCCCATCACCGGGAAGGCGTAGGCAGTGAGGAAGGCGGCATTGAAGAACGACTGCACCTGGCGTTGCGGCAGGTCGAGGATGTCGCAGCACGCCTGGACGGAGGCGCCCTGCTTGATCAACAGCGCGCACAGGCGGAAGTGGTCGTGGCGGTGGGCGAGGATGCGGAAGTCCGGCCAGCGGCGCAGGCGCAGCTTGGCGTCCATCTGCAGCGGCAGCATCAAGCGGTCCAAGCGTGTTGCGGCCAGCGCGATGTTCCACAGCGTGGGGCGCAGCGCCAGGTTGCTGGACACGACCGCGCGCTGCTCGAACACCTCCTTCGTGACCGGTGCAAGGCTCAACGCCGGGTGCTCCTCGGCGAGCAGTTTCTGCAGCAGTGTCAGCGTGATCGGTGCGGGCGCCGTGGTCATCATGCGGTCGTTCTTCGTGTCCAGCCAGCAGACGGCTGTGTCGTCATGGATGACGGCGGCATAGGCGGACCTGCGCGGCGTCGCGGTGTCGTTCGCCAGATGGATGCGCAGCTGCTGCACGAAGGGCAGCGCCGCGGCCGGCAGCGTTGCCGCTGGCATCGACAGAGGGGCAGGCGGTGCCTCGAGATCTTCGAAAGGATGGCGGCGGAATCGGACCATGAGCATCGGGCGCCATGAGTGATTGGAGGTGGATATATAAGTCGGTTTCTGTTTTTGTTTCCATGAAACTATTGGGAAAGTTGCAAATGTGCGCGGGGGTCATGCAATTAATGGAAAGGCATGCATGAGCGCGGGTTTGCGATGAGGAATTGCATTTTCCGTTGTTAAGTTGACGAAGCGTTCAAGGGTTATTAGCGTTTTCCGTGCGCACTGCGGCGTGACCATTTACAGGCAATCACCATGCTCACTCGAATCGCCATCGCGGATGACCATCCGCTGGTGCTGTTTGGCACCCGCCTTGTGATCGAGGCAGAGGGGCGGCACAGCGTCGTGGGCGAGGCGCAGTGCGCGGAAGCGCTGCTCGATCTGCTCGCCACTGAAGATGTGGATCTGGTGGTGACCGACTTTTCGATGCCCGGTGGAAAGCGGCCGGATGGCCAAGCGATGCTGCAGGCGCTGCGTCGCAATCACCCCAGGATTCCCGTAGTCCTGGTCACGATGATCACTAATCCCACCACGCTCAACATGGCCATGCGGACCGGCGTGCGCGGCTTGGTCTACAAGGGCAGTGGCGTGGACGGCCTTCGCAATGCGGTCGATTCGGTCATGGGCGGCGGCATCTACCTGGACTCCGAGCTTGCCCCCTGCCTGCAGGAGGCCGGGCGCCAGCGGACCCTGTCCGTGCTGTCGCCCAAGGAGCTGGAAGTGCTGCGGCTGTATGTATCCGGGCCGTCCATCACCGAGATCGCCGCACAGTTGCGGCGGACGGTCAGCACGATCAGCCGGCAGCGGATCTCGGCAATGCGCAAGCTGGGCATCAGCAACGACGCCGAGCTGTTCGCGTTTGCGTTCGAGGAAAAGCTGGGGACGCCGCAGGTGATGGCGGCGGCGGGAGAGTGATCGCCGCCGCCGACTGATCGATTCTGGTCAGGCCCGGTTGGGTTGCTTGAACGGAATGCCAACCATGTCATGCGCCCCCTCTGTGCGGCGCGCCCGGAATCTCCGATGCTTGCGCCATCGTATTCATCTGGAGATGTGGCAATGGGCAAGGGATCGGGCAGGGGACTGGGCTGGGGAACCGTGGCATGCCTCGTGCTGCCGATGCTGGCGGCTGCAGGTGCCGCGCAGGCGCAGAACCGTGGTTATGACGACCGCTACGACAACCGCGGCGGCGGAATCGTGCGCTGCGAATCGGTGAAGAACCGCAGCAACGAGTGCCGGCTGGACGGGCGGGCGCGCCTGATCCGCCAGTTGTCCGGCTCGCCGTGCGTGGAGGGCCGCACCTGGGGCCAGTCGCGTGGTGGCGTGTGGGTGACCCAGGGCTGCCGTGCCGAGTTCGTGGGCGAATCCCGTGGCGGCTGGGGCCACGGCGGCGGCGGTTGGGGCGGCAACGGCGGCCAGGTGATCGCCTGCCATTCCAACGACCGCCGGCAGAAGTACTGCGATGCGCGCATCCGTCGCGACGTGCGCCTGGTGCGCCAGGAGTCGCGCAGCCCCTGCGTGGAAGGTCGTACCTGGGGTTGGGACCGCCGCGGTGTGTGGGTCAGCGATGGCTGCCGGGCCCAGTTCCAGATCAACTGACGGCAGTGGCCCTCAGATTCAGATTAATCTGATGGCGGTCACAGTTCATTCCTCGTATCGTCGGCAACCGGGGGCAGTGCGCCTCCCGGTGTGCCCACCGTCATCGATACGCTGTTCAAGGAGTGAGCAACGCATGTTGATCCGTCTGCAATGTGAGCAGCGCCAGTGGCGCGTGCTGCACCCGGACAAACCGGAACCGATCGAGTTCCGCGACGGTGTCCGCGCCTTCGATTTCGCCGAAACCCTCGCGCGCCTGCACTTCACCGACACCGGCCAGCGTGCGGCCGTGCGCGTGGAAGCCAGCGGCGCGTTTGTCGAGGCGATCAGCTACGGTTGATCGCCACCATCGGTTGCACCGCCGGTTGGGTGGGTGCGGACCGTTGGTCCGCACAGATGGATCTACTGGTTTGGTGGGTGCGGACCGTTGGTCCGCACAGATGAGCCCATCCACGCATGGCGTGGATCTACTGGCTGGGTGGGTGCGGACCGTTGGTCCGCACTGATGA
>NZ_JASGBW010000035.1:0-51657 GCF_030053215.1 Stenotrophomonas sp. PFBMAA-4
GGGGGGGGGGGGGGGGGGGGGGGGGGGGGGGGGGGGGGGGGGGGGGGGGGGGGGGGGGGGGGGGGGGGGGGGGGGCGCGGGGGGGGGGGGGGGGGGGCGCCCCCCCCCGGGGGGGCGGGCCGGGGGCCCCCCCCCCCACCCACCCGCCCGGCCCAGTCCGGAGATCGCCGTTCGAGACCCAGCCACGAGGGGCCCCGCCGTTGGCTGGAACCCATCATTCCATGACGGAATTGGCGCCCAGGCCCCGCTGGGCCTACCATCGGCGGTCCCCCCCCCCCCCGCCCCTTCCATGTCCGCTCCCGCTCCCGCCGCACCGCGCCGCTGGTTCGTCGCTGGCGACTTCAATGGCTTCTTCGGCCTGGTCGTCGACAACCTCTCCATCCTTGGCTTCATCGCCATGGCCCTCATCGGCATGTTCCAGTTCCCCGCCGATGTGGTGTTTGGCCGCATGTTCCCCGGCACGGCCTTCGGCGTGCTGGTCGGCAACCTGCTCTACACCCTGATGGCGCGCCGCCTGGCCGCACGCACCGGCCGCGACGATGTCACGGCCATGCCGCTGGGCCTGGATGCGCCGACCAGCATCGGCATGGCCCTGCTGGTGCTTGGCCCGGCCTTTGCTGCCTTCAAGCAGCAGGGCATGGACCCGCACGCCGCGGCAATCGCCACCTGGCAGCTGGGCATGGCCGCGCTGGTCATCATGGGCGTGCTGAAGCTGATCCTGTCCTTCTTCGGTGAAGCGGTGACCCGCGCGCTGCCGCGTGCGGCGCTGCTGGGCTCCATCGCCGGCATCGCCCTGGTGCTGATGGGCCTGCTGCCGCTGCTGGAAACCCTGCGTTCGCCGCTGGTCGGCTTCACCACGCTGGGCCTGCTGCTGTACGTGCTGATCGCCAAGGGCAAGCTGCCGGTGCGTGGCCCGGGCGTGTTGCTGGCCTTCGTGTTCGGCACCGTCCTCTATTACGGCCTCGGCCTGGCCGGGCTGGGCGTGCCGGGCTTCCAGGTGCCGGCCTGGGTGCCGCCGCAGGTGGTGCTGCCGCTGCCCACGCTGGGCTTCATCGATGGCCTGCCGACGGCGATGACCTATCTGCCGCTGCTGCTGCCGTTCGGCCTGCTAATGGTCGTGGGTGGCATCAACGTGTCCGAGAGCGCGCGCGCGGCCGGCGATGACTACCGCACCCGCGACATCCTGCTGGTGGAAGCGGTGGCCACGCTGGTGGCCGGTGTCTGCGGCGGCGTTGCCCAGACCACGCCGTACATCGGCCAGCCGGCCTACAAGCACATGGGCGCACGCAGCGGTTACACGCTGCTGACCGGCCTGTTCGTCGGCATCGGCGGCATGCTGGGCATCATTTCCGGCCTGGTGCAGTGGCTGCCGCTGGCGGTGCTGGCGCCGATCATCGTCTACGTGTCCATCGACATCACCACCCAGGCGTTCCAGGCCACCCCGCGCCAGCACGCCGGTGCGATGGTGCTGGGCTTCCTGCCCTCGGCGGCGTATCTGCTGGCGATCAAGGCGCCGGGCTGGATTCCCGCCGACCAGATGGGCGCGCTGCTGACCCACGTCGATGGCCACGGCCTGCCGGAACTGGCGGTGATCTTCGCACTGGGCAATGGCTTCATCATCACCTCGATGCTGTGGATCGCCACCGTATCGGCGATGGTCGATGGCCGCCTGCGCCGCGCCTGCGGTTTCCTGCTGGTGGCGGCCGGCCTGACCCTGTTCGGCCTGATCCATTCGGTCGACCCGCGCGGTGGCATCTACCTGCCGTGGGATCTGCAGGGCCTGGCGCGCATCATCAGCTGGCAGTTTGCCGGGGCCTACGTGGCGCTGGCCGTGCTGCTGGGGCTGCTGTCGCTGCAGAAGCAGCCGGTGAAGCCGTTGGCTGACACCGGGCATTGATGGGGCGCCGGGCATGGCCCGGCGTCAGGTGTCCCCGTCCAGCTCGGGGTAATGGCGGAAGATGCCGTTGGTGTTGAACGCCAGCCGCCGCTCCGAGTCCAGGTAGGCGGCGATGTTCGGCCGTTTCGCCACCCGCTCCTGCAGCGCCCGCAGCAGGGGCAGGGTGGGCGCCAGGGCCTGCATCCGCTTCGGGAACATGTAGTCCAGGCCGCTCAGCAGCTGGAACAGCGAGAGGTCCACGTAGGAGTGCTCGCGCAGCGGGTGGCGACCGCCGTTGGCCTCGATCACCTGCTCGAAGTAGCCGAGGAACTTCGGCAGGCGCTCGCTGCGCATCGTTGCCGCGCGCGCCTTGGCCTCGGCCTTCTGCTCCTCGTAGTACTGCGAGGCGGCAATCGGATGATGGGTGTCGTGCACTTCGGCCACCAGATCGGCGATGGTCAACTGCAGCTGCAGCGCCTGCATCCGCCGCGAGGCCGCCTGCGGTACCAGGTCCAGCGTGGGGCCGAGGAAGTCCAGGATCGCCGCAACCTGTGCGATCACCTGCCGTCCGGCCTTCAGGAACGGGGGTGCAAATGGCTGCCCGCCCTCGGCCTGGCCCTGCAGGAACGGCTCCATGACCGCATCACCATGGACGCGTGCCATGTCCACGTACCCGGCGCCGGCATCTTCCAGTGCCAGCCGCACGAACTCGCCACGGCCCTGGATGCCGGTCCAGTAATACAGCGCGTAGTGCATGGCGTGTTCCTTCGCAACGAACCAGCTCCCAGAGTCGCTGCATCGACGCAAAGCAGGCGTGAGCGCCGGGCGTGGGCGACGTCAGTATCTGGCTTCAGGCCCGCGGCGGTGCGATGGGCAGGGCAAAGTCGAAATCGTCCGCTACTCGCATCGCGGACAGTTCGGCCACGGCCCGCAGCTGCAGTCCATAGCCCTGTGCAGGGTGCGGCTGCGGCAGGCCGGTGTACCCATGGATGGCGACGTCGTAACAGCCTGGAACCACGTCCAGATAGTCGCTGTTTGGCAGGCGCTCCTGCAGGCGCTGGCGGTAGTGCAGGAAGAAGTCCGCATCCCACGCCATCAACGCGTGCAGGTCGGCGGCGATCAACACGCCGCTGTCCACCCGCAGCGGGGCGCCGGGATGGCTGAAACAGCGTGTCGCACCCTCGGGAATAGGCGAGGGTTCAACGAAAACCGCGTAGTCGTCTTCTTCGATGGGGTACATCGGGAATACCGCGCCGGCCCGCGTGGCCGCATCACCGACCGCCGGGTCATCAACGAACCTGCTGAAAGGTGCTTCGCCCGGTGCAAGGTGCTGCCGCAGGAGTGCATCCAGCACCTGCGGATCAAACAGCACGATGCCGGGCTGGAACAGGCGTAGTGCCGCGGTGTGTTTCATTGGAACTCCAGAGTGGGCGAAGCGGGCATTCATGCGGCCTGCGCGAAGATGCAGTGTAAACGCGTCAGTACACGGTCGAGTGCGGCGGGGAACCCCGCAAACGCGTGCCGGTCTGACGTAGTCCAAGCAGTTTGCAGAGCGAGGTTGCGCATCATGCAGAAGAGTGGAAAAGCAGTGTGGCCCTGGGTGTTGGGCGTCGTGGTGGTTGGCGGTGCGGGTGCGTGGTTGTTCCGCGACCAGTGGCAGGGTCTGGCCGATCGCGTGGAGGTACCTGCCCAGACGGCACCGCCTTCGACCGCGGCACCCCCTGCGGCACCGGCCACGGAGGCCGCGCCCTCGGCACCGGCCATCCAGCATCCGTTGGACACCGACGTTGCTGCCGATCCGGCGCTGCCAAAAATGGAAGACAGCGATACTGCTGCATGGACCGCGCTGAGCGGCCTGTTGCAGGGGGAAGGCGGGCTGGCGCTGCTGCTGCGGGATCACCTGATCCAGCGCCTGGTCACCCACGTGGACAACCTGGACAAGACCAGCGTGCCACCGTCTGCGCTGGCCACGCGGCCGCTGCCCGGCGGCCTGCAGGTGGAGGCCGGCGAAAACGGCGAGCAGATCGCCGCAGGCAACGCGGCGCGCTATGCACCCTACGTGCAGGCATTCACCGCGCTCGATCCTGCGGCAACGGGTACGGCGTACAAGCGCTTCTATCCACTGATCCAGCAGGCCTACGTCGACCTCGGGCGGCCGCAGGGCTACTTCAACGACCGCCTGGTAGCGGTGATCGATCATCTGCTGGAAACCCCGGAACCGGCGCGGCCGGTGGCGGTGGTGCGTGATGAGCGGGGCCGCTATCGCTTTGCCGATCCCGATCTGCAGTCGCGCTCGGTGGGGCAGAAGGCGCTGCTGCGCATGGATGCCACGCAGGAGCGTGCGGTGAAACAGCAGCTGCGCGCGATCCGCAGTTCAATCACGCGCGGCTGAAGGCTGCAGCGGCAGATGTCATCACCACCGTGATACGGTCGGCGTCGGGTAGACAGGAGTAACCTCGATGCATGCAATGTGGTTGGGAGTGAGTGCGTTGTTCGCCACGGCGGTGGCTTCGCCCGCCACCGTGGACACAGCGAACGCCGAACTGAGCGATCCCTATCGCTACACCCGCAGCGTGCGCCTGGCCGAACTGGGCAGGCTGCAGGCGCTGGGCAAGACCCAGGGGGCAAAGGGACTGCTGGGCCAGGCAGGCTTCTACCGGGTGCGTGGGGAGCTGGAACGCTCCAGCAAAGCCGCCCAGCAATGCCTGCAGGCCGTGGCCAGTGAACCGGCCGACAGCGTGAAGGGCGTCGAGTACCTGTGCTCGGCCACCTTGGCCGGCAATCTGCTGCTGCAGGGCGATATCGCCGGATGGGCAACGCAGATGCTGCAGGTCCGCACGCTGTTGGAGCGTGATATCCGGCCGTTGTTGAAACGCCAGGTGGGCGACATCCATCTTGCCGGCATCAGTGAGCCGCATTTCGAGCGCTTCACCTCCTGGCCGCGCAATGCGCTGGTAGTGCCGGCACCTGCCAGCGATGTCAGCGTTCCCCTGCAGATGAACAACGAACTGCCGACGTTCGCCCTGAAGGTCCGTACCGCCACCGGCGAACGCGAGGTGCGCGTGCATCTGGACAGCGGCGCGGCGCATTCGCGCATCGGGCGCACGTTGGCGGCCGAACTCGGGCTGGCGCTGACCGAGGGTTTCATGGTGGCCGATGGCAAGCCTGGGCAGTTGTATGCGCTGGCGGCGCCGGCCGATCTCGAGATCGGCGGTCTGTCGGTACGCGGCGTGTCCTTCGCAGTGCTGGGCCAGGACGACCTGCCACGCATCGGCCTGGACGTGCTGCGCGCGCTGGGCCGGGTGCGCATCAACAAGGATGCGCTGGTGATCCAGGCCACTGCCACCCCGGTGCCGTGCACGCGGCGGATGGCCACGCTGTCGACGCTGTGGGGGAATGCATATGACGTCCGTTATCCGATCCGCGCCGGCAAGCAGAACGTGCTGGTCAAGGTGGATACCGGCTTCAATGGCGCCTTCCAGGCCCGTGGAACGCTGCCGGCAGCGCCGCCCGCGTCTGCGATCCGGCGCAAGAACGTGATCACCACTGCGGGCAGTGAAGACATCCAGTACGTCGAGGCGACCACGCCGGTGATGATCGGCGAGGAAGTACTGAACCTGCCGGTGGACATCGGCCTGGCACCGGGGCCTGACCCCCTGTTCAACCCGGACTGGCGGGTGGGTTTCGCCGCGACCCAGCGCTACAGCCTGTACATGGACGTTGCCGGCACCTATGGCTGCCCGGTTGCCGTTGCTGCCGCGCCGCCGCTGCTGCCACCGAAGCCGGCTGCCGCGCCACCCGCCGGCGGCTGATCGCAGCTACAGGGTCTGCAGGAATGCCTCGATGTCCTGCAGGTCCTGGCGGCTGAGCCCGCGTGGCCGCAGCAGTGGATCACGCGCAGGGAAGGGCGCCGCATCGGCCGCAGGCGAGGCCGGTGCCCGCGGGCGCGCGCCGCCGACGTTGTAGAACGCCAGTACGCCCGACAGGCGCGGGATCAGGCCGTTGTGCATGTACGGCGCGGTGCTGGCCACGCCACGCAGCGATGGCGTGCGGAAGCGGCCACTGTCGGCGGGATCGCCAGTGACTTCGTAGCGGCCCAGGTCCTGGCGTGGGCGTCCGTGGAAGTGCAGGCCGAGATTGTGGAAGCCGTTGTCGGTGAGCGCGGCCCCGCTGTGGCAGTTCATGCAGCCGGCCTGCATGCGGAACAGGTGCAGGCCGCGCAGCTGGGCATCCTCCAGTGCACCCGCATTGCCACGCAGGAAGCGATCAAAGCGGCTGTTGCGTGGCGACAGGCTGCGCTCGAAGGCCGCGATGGCCTGGCCGAGCTGGGCGGCATCGATGCGCGGTTGCGCGAACACCTCGTTGAACGCACGGCGATAGGACGCGTCGCGGCGCAGGCGGCGCACGGCGCCCTGCGCGCTGAACCCCATTTCGATGGGATCGGCGATGGGGTGCAGGGCCTGGTCTTCCAGCGTTGCGGCGCGCCCATCCCAGAACAGCGGTGATGCGTGTGCGCTGATGGCAACGCTGGGTGCATTGCGGCGGCCGGGTTGGCGGTCGTGGCCGAACGATACGCGGCGGCCATCGGCCCAGCCCAGATCGGGATCGTGGCAGCTGGCACAGGCCAGTTGCCGTGATTTCGACAGGACCGGATCGAAGAACAACCGGCGCCCCAGCGCGACCTTGGCCGGGGTGGATGGATTGCCTGCAGGATCGACCGGTGCCGGCAACGGCGCGAGTTCCTGCCAGGCAACACCGGGGTCGACCTCCGGCGCGGGCCAGCGCGTGCTGGGGCCGCTGTAGAGCGCGCGCAGGCAGGGACCGTCCGGGCGGGCGGGCAGCACCTCGGGGCAGGGCGTGTCGCGCGCAGGCGCAGGCCCGCCCGCGCTGCCCAGCAACAGGGCAGCGACGGGCAGGGCCAGGCGCAGTGGGTGCAGGCGCTTCATCGACAATGGCCCGGCAGATGCCTGCCGGGCCGCCGGCTCAGAACGAATAGCCCATTTCCAGCCAGAAGCTGCGGCCAGGTTCGAAGTACATGGTGCCGGCGGCGGCACCGCTGGCTGTGGTCAGGTTGGTGCGGTTGAGCACGTTCTGCACTTCCACCCGCACATAGGCTTCCTGCCCGCGCGGCAGGGCCCGGCGGTATTCCAGGTTGGCATCCCAGGTCCAGCTGCCGGAGAAGCGGCGCGTGGTCAGGTTGCGTACGCTTTCGCCGTCGATGACTTCCAGGGCTCCCTCGGTGGTGCCTTCGAAGCCTGCGCGGTAGCGGAAGAAGTTGTTCCAGCTCAGGCCCCAGGCTGGAATGTCGGTGCGGGTGCTCAGGCGTGCGCTCCAGGGCCGCAGGTACTGGGTGGCGGGCAGTTCATAGCGGTACATCAGCTTGCCATCCAGGCGCACGCGCTCGAACAGGTCAGGGTGGTCTTCGTAGCTGTTGTAGTTGCGGTTCACATCGGTGTGGTCGGCCGAAAGCTGGAAGCTGTTGCGGGTGCCGGCAAACTCCAACGGGCGCTGCGGGCTGACCGACAGCGTCCACGTCTGCGAATCGCTGCGGCCTTCATTGGTGTATTCGAAGGTGTTGAGGTTGTAGAGGTCGCGGTCCGGGCTGTCGACCTTGCGGCGCAGGATGTCCTTGCGGCTGCTGCGGTCCACGTACTTCAGGTGGAACTGCAGGCCGAACGCCTGCTGGTCCACGCCCAGGGTCCATTCGTCGGTGTAGGGCGAATCGACATCGCTCAGGCGGTTGGTGGCCACGTTCCTGGTGCTCTTCGCATCTTCCCAGCGGGTGCTTGCGCTGGTGCGGTCCAGCGTGTCGCGCAGGCGCTCGCGGCCATCGCGCAGCAGGTAGCTGTAGAAGCTGCGACCGTAGTAGCGGTTCACGCCGGCGTTGATGACCGTACGCTGGTCACCCAGCACATCCCACGACGCGGCCAGGCGCGGTGACACATTGGTCTGCTTCCACAGGTTGTTGCGGTCCAGGCGCAGGCCGGGACGGAGGTTCCAGTTGCCGATGCGGATGTCGTCCTGCAGCCAGGCTTCGTACTCTTCGCCGCTCACCTCGAACTGGCCGGCATGGAACAGGAACATGCGCTTGAAGTACTGGCCGGTGCCGCCGCTTCTGGTCGGCGACAGTGAGCAGCTGAAATCATCCACGCTGCCGTCGGACAGCGTGCAGCTGCGGGTGGTGGCGGTGCTCAGCAGTACCCGGTGGTCGTTCAGGCGTTGGTAGTCGCCATCGCGGCGCTGCACGCCGGCACCGAACTGCAGGGTGTGTTCACTGCTGCCCAGCTGCAGCGGTTCGCGGTCGGCCACGAAACGGTAGCCGATGCGGCGGTCGTGCTGGTCGATGTTGCCCCAGCTGCCCTCGGTGCTGATACCCGACACGCCCCAGTCGAAGTCGTCGGAGATCAGCCAGTTGCGCATGTAGTCCAGGTCGCCGCGGCGGCTGGTTTCCACCTCGCTGTAGTTCAGGGTGTTGCGCAGGGTCCAGGCCGTGCCGGTCCAGTTCGCGCGCAGGCTGGCAGTGGGCCCGCCGGACTTGATGCTGAAGTACGAATCGCGCGAATTGGAGATGAAGTAGACATCGTCGGTGGGCGCGTAGGACAGGTTGGCACCGAGCTGCAGGCCTTCACCATTGCTCCAGTCCAGGGCCACCGTGGCGCTGGTGTTCTCGCGCGTCTGGGTGCGGGTGTTGACGTCCGCGCCGGTGGTTTCACGGCCGCCGGCGTAGGCGCGCAGGGGGATCTCCGAGCGCGTGCGGGTGAAGGTGCCGATGATGCCCAGGCCGCCGCGCGTGCGTCCTTCCAGCCGCGCGCCGACGCGGTACTTGTCGTACTGCGGCTGGTATTTGTACGTGTCGGATTCCTCGAAGTTCTCCTGCTGCGCGTCGTTGGCGATGATGCTGTCCCAGGCCGAGCGGGCCATGCGGAACCAGACCTTGCCGTGCAGGCCGTCGGTTGCAGAACGGCTGCGCGCGTCCACGACGCCGCCCAGGAAGTGGCCGAACGAGGCCGGCACATTGGCGTCGTAGACGGTCAGCGATTCCAGCAGGTCCACATCCACGGCGATGCCCTGCGCGCCGCCGGGCACATCGAAGTTGTGCGCGGGGTTGCCGTTGTCGGGCGTATCGGCCGGATCGAGATCGTTGTTGATCGTGGCGCCATCGAGCAGCAACAGGTTCTGGTAGTACGGCGCGCCATTGATGCTGAAATCATCCGGGCGGATTTCGCCCATGTTGCGGCTGCTGCGGTTGGTATCGCTGAACTGCACCGCCGGGTTGCTGCGCAGGGCCGTGGCGATGTCCCCATTGCCCTTCACCTGCGCATCCAGGGCATCGGCATCCAGGGTGACGCCCTGGCCGAAGGGCAGCGCCTGCGGCAGCGCCACCTTGCCATCGGACGCCCCCACGCGCAGCGGCTGCGTCTGCCGCGTGGTCTTCGCGCCCTGCAGGGTGTAGCTGCCATCGGCCCGTCGCACTGCACGCAGGCCCGTGCCCTGCAGCAGCGTGCTGAAGCCTTCGTCCACGCCCGCTGCCTCATCGACTGGCGGCGCGGTGCGGCCCTGGGTCAGCGCCGGATCGAAGGACAGGGCGACGCCATGCTGGGCGGCAAAGGCGCTCAGCGCACTGCCCAGCGATGCCGAGGCCGGTGCGTTGGCGGGCTGCCCGGCGGGTGCGGTCTGGGCGAAGGCGGGTGTGGCAGCCAGGGCGATGGCCAGCAGGCTGTAGCGGAAACGGGGTGGCATCACAGGCATGGAGGGAGCCGGCAGAAGAAGGATTCACTTCCTCTGCCACGCAGGATCGAAAAAAGTGTCATTGCGTCGAGGCGGCCGCGCGCACGCGTACTGTCAGGCCCTGATCGATGCGCAGCGGATAGGTGGCGGCCAGCATCGACAGGCTGCGCGGCAGGTCATCCAGCGGGAATGCGCCGGACACCGGCAGGGCCGCCACGGTGTCATCCACCCGCAGCCAGCGCCGGTGGTAGCGGCCCAGTTCATGCAGCAGGACCTGCAGCGGCAGGCTGTCGGCCACCAGCATGCCGTGCAGCCACGCGTCGCTGCCGGGCGCAGCGGCCTGCGGTGCGGCCAAGCCGGCGTCCCCCCAGCGCAGTTGCTGGCCGGCTGCAACGCGCTGCGTGGCACCGGCGGCGGTGGTCACCTGCACCGCGCCTTGCTGCACCACCAGCAGGGTGGCATCGTCGAACAGGCGCACGTTGAAGCGGGTGCCCAGCGCCTGCAGCATCCCCTGCGGGGTAGCCACCCGCAGGGGCCGCGCGGGGCGGTGTGGATCGGGCGCGGTGTCGATATGGATCTCGCCGCGCCGCAGCCGCAGCAGGCGCTGCTGGCCATCGAAGGCGATATCGACGGCGCTGGCCGTGGCCAGGTGCAGCACGCTGCCGTCGTCCAGCACGCGGCGCAGGCGTTCGCCCACGGCGGTGCGCACGCTGGCGTCCCAGGCCGCATCGTCGTACAGGCGCCAGGCCAGCCAGCCGCCCAGCGGCGCCACCAGCAGCGCGGCAACGCTGCGCAGCACGGCGCGTCGGCCGGGCGATGCAGGGCGCTGCAGCGCGCCATGGGCGAGGGCGGGTGGCACCAGGCCACTCAGCGCCAGCAGCCGCTCCGCACGCTGCCAGGCGCGTGCGTGCTCGGGATCGGCATCGTGCCAGCGCTGCCACTGCGCACGCTGCACGGCATTGCCGTCCTCGTGCAGGCGCATCAGCCAGTCGGCCGCCTGTTCCAGCACACGGGGCGACAACGCCCGTTCGCCTGCAGCCTCCACGCCCATCGTCAGCAGGCGTGTGCCAGGCAGCCCATCAGGGCGCGCTTCATGTGCCGCTTCACCGTGGACAGCGACAGCCCCAGCTGCTCACTGATGGCCTCGTAACGCAGTCCATCGAACTGTGCGAGCAGGAACACCCTGCGCGCCATCGGCGGCAGGCCGTCCAGCATCGCGTCGATCTGCTGCAGCGCCTCGCGCATCAGCGCCTGTTCTTCCAGTGACGGCAGCACCGGTTCCGGAAACTGCGCCAGGTACTCCAGGTAGGCGCGTTCCAGCGCCTGGCGGCGGAACCAGTTGGCCGCCAGCCCGCGCGCGACGGTGGTGAGGAACGCCCGCGGCTCGCGCAGCGCGGCCAGATCGCGGCCCTGCAG
This sequence comes from Stenotrophomonas sp. PFBMAA-4, assembly GCF_030053215.1. NCBI lineage: Bacteria > Pseudomonadati > Pseudomonadota > Gammaproteobacteria > Lysobacterales > Lysobacteraceae > Stenotrophomonas > Stenotrophomonas sp. PFBMAA-4. The sequence goes on from NZ_JASGBW010000035.1 coordinate 11,021, forward strand.
CAGCCGCGCGAAGGTGTCCTGGGTGAGGTCGTCGGCCACATCGCGATTGCCCACGCGGCCGCTCAACCAGCCCTGCAGCCACCGGTGGTGGTCGCGGTACAGCGTGCCCAGTTGCTCGTGGTGTGCGTGCATGCGGAAGGCGCGGTCGCGCATGGATCGAAATGAGAATGATTCGCAATTATGGCATTGGCGAGGCCGGCATGCCAGCCCTGGCGCGCGGCTTGCGCTGGATCAACGCGCTGCCTACGCGCCCGGGCGCATGCTTGCCACAGGCTGACCAACCCAATGGTGCAGTCGCAGCCACCCTTGAAACCGGGTGGGGCAACCGCATCTTCCCTGCATCGCCGGCGCGGGCCGGCACTGATGACCGATGAGGATTCGCAATGCGGATGGACAAGCTCACCTCGCGTTTCCAGCAGGCGCTGGCCGACGCGCAGTCGCTGGCCGTGGGCCGCGACAACAGCATCATCGAACCGGCACACCTGTTCAGCGCGCTGCTGGACCAGCAGGGCGGCAGCACGCGTCCGTTGCTGGCCCAGGCCGGCGTCAACGTCCCGGTGCTGCGCGAGCGCCTGGCCGAGGCGCTCGACGCGCTGCCCAAGGTGTCCGGCCAGGCCGGCAACGTTTCGATGGGCAATGACCTCGGGCGCCTGCTCAACCACACCGACAAGCTGGCCCAGCAGAACGGCGATGCCTTCATCGCCAGCGAGTGGTTCGTGCTGGCCGCGCTGGAAGACAGCGGCACGCTGGGCATGGCGCTGCGCGCCGCCGGCGCCGACAAGGCGCGCCTGCAGGCCGCCATCGACAAGCTGCGTGGCGGCGAGAACGTGCAGTCGGAAAACGCCGAAGAACAGCGGCAGGCGCTGGAGAAATACACCATCGACCTGACCGCGCGTGCCGAGAGTGGCAAGCTCGACCCGGTGATCGGCCGCGATGAGGAAATCCGTCGCACCATCCAGGTCCTGCAGCGCCGCACCAAGAACAACCCGGTGCTGATCGGCGAACCGGGCGTGGGCAAGACCGCGATCGTGGAAGGCCTGGCCCAGCGCATCATCAACGACGAAGTGCCCGAGGGCCTGCGTGGCAAGCGCGTGCTGTCGCTGGACATGGGCGCGCTGATCGCCGGTGCCAAGTTCCGCGGCGAATTCGAGGAGCGCCTGAAGGGCGTGCTCAACGACCTGGCCAAGAGCGAAGGGCAGATCATCCTCTTCATCGACGAGCTGCACACCATGGTGGGTGCGGGCAAGGCCGATGGTGCGATGGATGCGGGCAACATGCTCAAGCCGGCGCTGGCCCGGGGCGAGCTGCACTGCGTGGGTGCCACCACGCTGGACGAGTACCGCAAGTACATCGAAAAGGATGCCGCGCTGGAGCGCCGCTTCCAGAAGGTGTTCGTGGGTGAGCCGTCGGTGGAGGACACCATCGCCATCCTGCGTGGCCTGAAGGAAAAGTACGCGGTGCACCACGGTGTTGAGATCACCGATCCGGCCATCGTCGCCGCCGCCACGCTGTCCAACCGCTACATCACCGACCGCCAGCTGCCGGACAAGGCCATCGACCTGATGGACGAGGCCGCTTCGCGCCTGCGCATGGAGATCGACTCCAAGCCGGAGGAGCTGGATCGCCTGGAACGCCGGGTGATCCAGCTGAAGATCCAGCGCGAGATGCTGAAGAAGGAGAAGGACGACGCCTCGCGGCAGCGCCTGGCCGATCTTGAGAATGACATCGACGGCCTGGAGCGCGAGTTCTCCGACCTCAATGAAATCTGGAAGTCGGAGAAGGCTGCGCTGCAGGGCGCCACGAAGATCAAGGAACAGGTGGAGCAGGCCAAGCTGGACCTGGAAGCCGCACAGCGCCGCCAGGATTTCGCCCGCATGAGCGAGATCCAGTACGGCCTGCTGCCGCAGCTGGAAAAGCAGTTGGCTGCTGCGCAGGCACTGGATGCCAACGACTTCAAGCTGGTGCAGGACAAGGTCACTGACGAGGAGATCGCCGAGGTTGTTTCGCGCTGGACCGGCATCCCGGTCAACAAGATGCTCGAAGGCGAGCGCGACAAGCTGCTGCGCATGGAAGAGGTGCTGCACAACCGCGTGGTCGGCCAGGAAGAAGCGATCAAGGTCGTCTCCGATGCCGTGCGTCGTTCGCGTGCCGGCCTGTCCGATCCGAATCGTCCGGGTGGCTCGTTCCTGTTCCTCGGCCCGACCGGCGTGGGCAAGACCGAGCTGTGCAAGTCGCTGGCCGAGTTCCTGTTCGACAGTGCCGACGCGATGATCCGCATCGACATGAGCGAGTTCATGGAGAAGCACAGCGTGGCCCGCCTGATCGGTGCGCCGCCGGGTTACGTGGGCTACGAGGAAGGTGGCTACCTGACCGAGGCCGTGCGCCGCCGCCCGTACTCGCTGATCCTGCTGGACGAGGTGGAGAAGGCGCATCCGGATGTGTTCAACATCCTGCTGCAGGTGCTGGACGATGGCCGCCTGACCGATGGCCAGGGCCGCACCGTGGACTTCCGCAACACCGTCATCGTGATGACCTCCAACCTGGGCTCGCACCAGATCCAGGACATGGGCAGCGATGACAGTCCGGAGGCCTACACGCAGATGAAGGCCGCAGTGATGGGCGTGGTGCAGGCGCACTTCCGCCCGGAGTTCATCAACCGCCTGGACGACATCGTGGTGTTCCACCCGCTGGACAAGCAGCAGATCAAGCAGATCGCCCGCATCCAGATGCGTGGCCTGGAGCGGCGCCTGGCCGAGCGTGGCTTGAAGCTGGTGGTGTCCGATGCAGCGTTCGACCTGCTCGGCAACGTGGGCTTCGACCCGGTGTATGGCGCGCGCCCGCTGAAGCGCGCGATCCAGGCGCAGCTGGAAAACCCGTTGGCGCAGAAGATCCTCTCGGGGGCCTTCGTCAACGGCGACACCATCGAGGTCGGCAACGATGGCGGCCACCTGGTGTTCGCCAAGGCCTGATCCAGAGGTAGTGCAAGACGGGGCGCCGCGCGGTCATCGCGCGGCGCCTTTTTTGTGCGCTGATAACGGCGGGTAAGGGCGATATGCCGAGCTGATCTGACCCGTGCGCAACGGCTGCCCTATGGTGGCCGTTTCCCGGATGGAGTCAGGTGCGATGAGTGACCCGCAGTGGCAACTGGAAACCCTGGCCGTGCATGGCGGCTACCGTCCCGACCCGACCACGCGCGCGGTGGCGGTGCCGATCTACCAGGCCGTGGCGTACGCCTTCGATGACACCCAGCATGGCGCGGACCTGTTCGACCTGAAGGTGCAGGGCAACATCTACACCCGCATCATGAACCCCACCACCGACGTGCTGGAACAGCGCCTGGCGGCGCTGGAAGGCGGCATCGGTGCACTGGCGCTGGCATCGGGGCAGGCGGCCATCACCTATGCCATCCAGACCATCGCCGAGGCCGGCGACAACATCGTGGCGGCCAGCGCGCTGTATGGCGGCAGCCTCAACCTGCTGGCGCACACCCTGCCGCAGTACGGCATCCAGGCACGATTCGCCGACCCGGCGGACCCGGCCGCCTTCGCTGCGCTCATCGACGAACGCACCAAAGCCGTATTCGTCGAATCCATCGGCAACCCGCGCGGGAATGTGACCGACATCGCCGCGATCGCCGAGGTCGCCCACGCCGCTGGCGTGCCGCTGATCGTCGACAACACCGTGGCCACGCCGTTCCTGCTGCGCCCGTTCGAGCACGGCGCCGACATCGTGGTGCACTCGCTGACCAAGTATCTCGGTGGGCACGGCACCAGCCTGGGCGGGGCGATCATCGACTCGGGCCGCTTCGACTGGGCCGCGCAGCGCGCACGCTTCGCCCGCCTGAATGAACCCGACCCCAGCTACCACGGCGTGGTCTATACCGAAGCGCTCGGGCCGGCGGCGTACATCGGCCGCGCGCGGGTGGTGCCGCTGCGCAACACCGGCGCCGCACTGTCGCCGTTCAACGCCTTCCTGATCCTGCAGGGCATTGAAACCCTGGCCCTGCGCATGGAGCGCATCAACGCCAACGCGCTGGCGGCGGCGCAGTACCTGCAGGCGCACGCGAAGGTGGCCTGGGTGCGCTATGCCGGCCTGGCCGACGACCCCGAACATGCCGCTGCGCAGCGCTACCTGGGCGGGCACGGCTCCGGCGTGCTGACCTTCGGCCTGCCCGGTGGCCGCGATGCGGGCGCGCGCTTCCTGGATGCACTGAAGTTGTTCACCCGGCTGGTGAACCTGGGCGACGCGAAATCCCTGGCCACGCACCCGGCCTCCACCACGCACCGCCAGCTCGACGCCGCCGAACTGGCCCGTGCCGGTGTCAGCGAGGACACCGTGCGCCTGTCGATCGGCATCGAACATATCGACGACCTGCGCGCAGATCTCGAACAGGCCCTGGCGGCGGCCTGATAGCCACCGGCTTGGTCGTCATCGCCAGCGGCGATCACCACCCCGCGCAGGATGGGGTACGGTGGAACTGCCTCTCCAAGGCGTGGCAGAACTGGCAATCCCCAGCAGTACAGATCCCCGACGGGTGCGGGCCCGCCGGGGATTTTTTTTTGAGATAGATCCACGCCATGCGTGGATGGATGGCCATCGAAGAGCATCCACGCATGGCGTGGATCTACCGTGTCGACCAAGGTCGACACCTACCAGAGCAGGACCAGATCGAGCCTGTTGTGCAGTAACGGGATACGACCCAGTGCCGACCAACGGTCGGCACCCACCAACAGCAGCATCCCCAGCAGCAGCATCCCCAGCAGCAGCATCCCCAACAGCAGCATCCCCAACAGCAGCATTCCCAGCAGCAGTTCCAACAGCAGCATTCCCAGCAGCATTTCCAGCAGCATTTCCAGCAGCAACATTCCCAGCAGCAGTTCCAACAGCAGCAGTTCCAACAGCAGTTCCAACAGCAGCAGTTCCAACAGCAGCGGGAACCTGTCGAAGGCGGGGTGGGTCCGGTGGCAGGGGTGTGAGCGGCATGGATGCCGCGACCAAGCCCCCATGGACGGGTTTACGGCGTCCCCTGCCACCGGACCCACCCCGCCATCCCACGGAATGCAGGCTTTTGACGTTGACGTTGACGTTGACGTTGCCTTGGCTCGCAGCAGGTGCAGGGCTGCAAGCCCTGCCGCCCGCACACCCCTCACACCACCGGAATGCTGTGCTGCCCCAGGTTCCGGTACGGCGGCGTCGACATGATCATCTCCGCCAGCGAATACGCCAGCTCGCGCTCGGCCATCACCGTGCCATCGGCACCGTGTTCCAGCAGATGCTTCACTTCCGCATCGCTGTGCGCCCGCGCCAGCAGGGTCAGGTCCGGGTTGATCGCCCGCAGCTTGGCCAGGGCCTCACCCGCTTCCAGCGGCTGCGGAATGGCCAGCACCGCGATCTTCGCGCGCTCCGGGTGGGCCTCGGCCAGTACCCGGTCGGCAGCGGCGCTGCCGCGGATCGCCGCCAGGCCCCTGGCGTGCGCCTGCTCGACGTGTTCCTTGTTGTCATCGATCACCAGCACCGGCACGCCACGGTCGCGCAGCACCTGGGCCAGCTCGCTGCCAACGCGGCCATAACCGATCACGATGGCGTGGTCATGCAGGTCGCGCGACGGGCCGGTGGCCTCTTCGGGCTCGGCCGACTGCGGCGACTGCTCCTGCTTGGCCTGCCAGCGGTCCAGCAGGCCGAACACCAGCGGGTTCAGCATGATCGATACCAGCGCACCGGCCAGCACCAGCGACTGGCCTTCCTTGGGCAGGATCTGCAGCGCCACGCCGAGGCCGGCGATGATGAAGGCGAATTCGCCGATCTGCGCCAGGCTGGCCGAGATGGTCAGCGCGGTGCTGGTCGGGTGGCCGAAGGCGCGCACGATGAAGAACGCCGCCGCCGACTTGCCGAACATGATGATGGCCACCGTCGCCAGCACCTGCCACGGGTGCTGCACGATGATGTTGGGGTCGAACAGCATGCCCACCGACACGAAGAACAGCACCGCGAACGCATCGCGCAGCGGCAGCGAGTCATGTGCCGCCTTGTGGCTCAGTTCGGATTCGTTGAGCAGCATGCCGGCGAAGAACGCGCCCAGCGCGAACGACACGCCGAACAGCATGGCCGAGCCGAACGCCACGCCCAGCGCGATGGCCAGCACGGACAGGGTGAACAGCTCGCGCGAACCGGTGCCGGCGATGCGCTCCAGGATCCACGGGATGACCCGGCGGCCGACCACCAGCATCACCGCCACGAACAGGCCCAGCTGCACGAAGGTCCAGCCGATATCGGCCAGCACGCTGCCGATGCTGTGGGTTTCCTTCGAGGCGTCGGGGCCGAACACGCCGGCCAGCACCGGCATCATCACCAGCGCCAGGACGCAGGCCAGGTCCTCGACGATCAGCCAGCCCACTGCGATCTTGCCGCGCAGGGTTTCCAGCAGGCGGCGTTCTTCCATCGCCCGCAGCAGCACCACGGTACTGGCGGTAGCCAGCGAGAAACCGAAGATGACCCCGTGCAGGGCCGGCCAGCCCATCAGCCAGGCCACGCCCCAGCCCAGCAGGGTGGCCACGGCGATCTGGCCGATGGCACCGGGGATGGCGATGGCCTTCACCGCCATCAGGTCCTTCAGCGAGAAGTGCAGGCCGACGCCGAACATCAGCAGCATCACGCCCAGTTCGGCCAGCTGGTTGGCCAGCGCCTGGTCGGCGACGAAGCCGGGGGTGAACGGGCCGACGCAGATGCCAGCCACCAGGTACCCGACCAGAGGAGACAAGCGCAGCTTGTTGGCCAGCGCGCCGAAGATGAAGGCGAGCCCCAGGCCAACGGCCACGATGTTGATCAGGTCGGTGTCATGGTGCATCGGCACTCGCAGGAAATCGGGGGGATGTCCCGATTTTCACCTAATGAGCCAGATGCAGCAAACCCTGCAAGCAAATGGGGTCAGATCCATTTTCCCGCGGGAAAAGGGCTCTGACCCCATCAGGGCCCGGGAATGCCGGCCAGCGGCCGGCACTACCGCTTACCAGTTGTACTTGATGCGGCCGTAGACGTACGCGCCGTTGAAGCCGAACGGCGAGTAGTTGCTGTAGGGCAGCATGCCGAAGGTCGAGTTCTGCAGGTCTTCGGTGCGGTCCGGGTACTCGTCCAGCAGGTTGTCGGCGCCCAGGGTGAGGGTCCAGTTGCTGCTCGGCTTGTAGCTCACCGATGCGTCCAGCACCCACTTGTCGCCGTAGGTCTGGTCGCGCAGGGCGGTGGCCGAGTTGCGCACGGTGAACTCACCGTAGCGGGTGGCGGCCAGGCCCAGCTCCCAGTGGTCCGAACGCCAGGTGCCGCTCAGCACGGTCTTGTCGCGCGGGTAGCTGTCCTCGATGCGGCCGATCTCATCGCGGCCGATCAGCGACTGGGTCAGGCCCAGGGTGCTGAACACGGCCGGGGTGCCGCCCACGCGCTGCACCTTGGTGTCGTTGTAGCTGTACGCCGCGGTCAGTTCCAGGCTGCTGGCCGCGAACGGCACGGTGTAACTGGAGACGAAATCAACACCGCGGGTGCGGGTGTCCAGGCCATTGGTGAAGTACGAGAACGCGGTCACCTGCGGCAGGCCAAGCGTGCCCAGCAGTGCGCTGGTTGCGGCGTTGGTGGTGATGCTGGACGACAGCGCGATGCGGTCATCGATGTCGATCTGGTAGGCATCGACCGTGATGTACAGGCGGTCCACCGGCTGCAGCACCAGGCCCAGACTGTAGGAGGTGGAGGTTTCAGCCTTCAGCGGCGAAGCGCCCAGCGCCTGTGCGGCTGCGCTGGTGGTGGGGAAGGTGCCGCGTTCGACGAACACGCCGTTGGTGAACTGGCTGGTCACCGCCTGGTAGCCCTGCTGGGCCAGCGACGGGGCGCGGAAACCGCTGGAGGCGGTGGCACGCAGCGCGACCTTGTCGGTGAATGCGTAGCGCGCCGACAGCTTGCCGGAGAAGCGGTCACCGAAGTCCGAGTAATCCTCGTAGCGGCCGGTGATGCCGGCGGAGAACTTCTCGGTCAGGTCGGCTTCCAGGCCGGCATAGACCGCGTAGTTGTGGCGGTCGGCGTGCACTTCATTGGTCGGGGTGAAGCCGGCGAAGCCCTGCGCACCGGTGCCGGTGTAGGAGTTCAGTTCGCCCGGGTTCTGGTCCCACTTTTCCTTGCGGTATTCACCACCGAAGGACAGGGTGACCGGGTAGGCCAGGCCCCAGTCCAGCGACTTGGTCACGTCGGCATTGAAGATGTCCTGCTGGTACTTCAGCGTGCCGTCGTAGAACGAGCGCGGGCTGGTGGCGCCCAGGCTGTAGTTGATGCTGTTGCGGGTATTGAAGTCCAGGGTGTTCTCGCCGTGGTTCAGGCTGAGGTCCCAGGTCCAGCCGCTCTCGGTGTTGCCCTTGACGCCGGCCACCAGCGAGCGGTCCTTGGAATACTGGTTGATCTCCGGCACGTAGCCGTCCGGGTAGATCTGCGACAGCAGCGCGGTCTGGCCGCTGTGGTTGGGCGAGCGGTAGAACGCGAACGAGGTGATGTCGCGGTTGCTGAGCAGCGCGCTGGCGTAGCCGGTCACGTGGTCGCTGAAGTCGAAGCTGCCGTTGAGCGAGGCCGCGGTGGCATCCACGCGCGGGTCGCCAACGATGAAGGTGGTTTCACCGATGGCGGGGAAATTGCCGGTGTTCGGCGTGGTGCCGCGGTACGGGCCAGCGCGGTTGCTTTCATCCTGCTGGCTGATCTGGCCGGCCACGTGCACGCGGCCACGGCCGTTGGCGAACTCCACGCCGGTGTCGCCGGAGAGCTGGTACTTGTTGCCGTCGCCAGCCGAGTACTGGCCATAGTCCACGGCCAGGCTGCCGCCGCTGCCGCTGCCCTTGAGCACGATGTTGATGACGCCGGCGATGGCGTCCGAGCCGTACTGCGCCGAGGCGCCGTCGCGCAGCACTTCCACGCGTTCGATGGCCGCGATCGGGATCGCGTTGATGTCCACCGCCGAGGCGCCGCGGCCGATGCTGCCGTTGACGTTGATCATCGCCGAGGTGTGCTGGCGCTTGCCGTTCACCAGCACCAGCACCTGGTCCGGCGACAGGCCGCGCAGCTGCGCCGGGCGCACGCCGCTGGTGCCGTCGGTCAGGGCCGGGCGCGGGAAGTTCAGCGAGGGCAGGGCGCGCGACAGCGCGGTGGCCAGTTCGCCGGTACCGGTGGACTGCAGGATTTCCGGGGTGATGATGTCGATCGGTGACTGCGACTCGGCGACCGTACGGTCGGCCACGCGGGTACCGGTGACGATCACCGTATCGAGGGTGTTGGCGGCGCTGCCGGCCTGCTGGGCAGCAGCGGCGAACGAAGAGCCACCGAGTGCGACAGCGACGGCGGCGGCGATCAGGCTGGTCTTGCGGGTCATCGGGGTGGGGCTCCGGTTGGCGGGAACTGGCACCGGAATCGACATCACGGGGGTGAGGCGGACGACGGTTGTTGCGGTGCGCAATACAGCAATTAACGGGAATTTAAACAGCTGTCAAATGCGCGTCATGTGAAAAAACGTTGCAAAAGCAAGCATTTAGCGCTGGCGGGCATTGGCGGGGGAGGGGCCCGGGAGGCGCGCGGACTCGACGAGGGAGAGAAGTGGAGCGACCGCGTCGCTTCCCGGGGCGCGTCAAGTATTCGTTAACGCTAGAATTGCGTCGCAGGAACAGTGCTTACCAGCACATTCCATTCGGTTATATGGACGCCTTCCCCCATGATTTCGCTTCGTAATTTCGCCTTGCGCCGCGGCGAGCGGTTGCTGTTGTCCAATGTCGACCTGACCCTGCATGCCGGTTACCGGGTGGGTGTGGTCGGCCGCAATGGTGCTGGCAAGTCCAGCCTGTTCGCGGCGGTGAAGGGCGAGCTGGAGGCGGACAAGGGCGACGTCGACCTGCCCGGCAAGGTACGCATCGCCAGCGTGGCCCAGGAAACCCCGTCGCTGCCCGACCCCGCGCTGAGCTTCGTGCTGGGCGGCGATATCGAAGTGGCCGCGGTGCTGGCCGCCGAAGCCGACGCCACCGCCCGCGAGGACTGGGAAGCCGTGGCCGAGGCGCATACGCGCATGGCCGAGCTGAACGCCTATGACGCCGAAGCGCGCGCCGGCAAGCTGCTGCACGGCCTGGGCTTCCCGGCCGAGACCCACCACCGCGCGGTGTCCTCGTTCTCCGGCGGCTGGCGCGTGCGCCTGAACCTGGCCCGCGCGCTGATGATGCCCAGCGACCTGCTGCTGCTGGACGAACCGACCAACCACCTCGACCTGGATGCGGTGTACTGGCTGGAACAGTGGCTGCTGAAGTACCCGGGCACCCTGCTGCTGATCTCGCATGACCGCGAGTTCCTCGACAACGTGGCCACCCACACCCTGCACCTGCACGGTGGCGGCGCCAAGCTCTACCCGGGTGGTTACACCGATTTCGAGCGCCAGCGCGCCGAACAGCTGCGCCAGCAGCAGATCGCGCACGAGAAGGAACAGGCCGAGCGCGCCCACCTGCAGAGCTTCATCGACCGCTTCAAGGCGCAGGCCAGCAAGGCCGCGCAGGCGCAGAGCCGCATGAAGCGCCTGGCCAAGCTGGCCGGTACCGAAGCGGTGCGCGCCGAGCGCGAATTCCGCATCGAATTCGCACCGCCGGCCAAGTTGCCGTTCTCGCTGATCCGCCTGAACCATGTCGAGGCGGGGTACGGCAAGGACGCGGTGATCCTGCACAACGTCGGCTTCGGCCTGGAAGCGGGCCAGCGCATCGGCCTGCTCGGCCCCAACGGCGCCGGCAAGACCACCCTGGTGAAGACCCTGGTGGGCGAGCTGATGCCGATCGACGGCGAGCGCTCGGCGCACCCGGACCTGAAGATCGGCTACTTCGCCCAGCACACGGTGGAATCGCTGCACGAAGGCCAGTCGCCGATGGAGCACTTCCGCGAGATCGCCCCGGATGCGCCGAACCAGTCGTTCCGCGATTTCCTGGGCAAGTGGAATTTCCCCGGTGACCGCGCGTTCGAGCCGGTCGATGGCTTCTCCGGTGGCGAGCGCGCGCGCCTGGCGCTGGCGCTGATCGCCTGGCAGCAGCCGAACGTGCTGCTGCTGGACGAACCGACCAACCACCTTGACCTGGAAATGCGCGAAGCGCTGGCCGAAGCGCTGGCCGATTTCGATGGCGCGATCGTGATGGTCTCGCATGACCGCCACCTCATCGGCCTGGTCTGCGACACCTTCTGGCGCGTGGCCGATGGCGTGGTCGAGCCGTTCGACGGCGACCTCGACGCCTACGCCGCCTGGCTGCGTACCCGCCCGCAGGCGCAGGGCACCAAGGCCCGCATGGAACAGGTGGAAGAGCCGGTGGTGGTCAAGACCGCCCCGGTGGCGCAGGTGGTGCAGAAGAAGCCGGCCAACCCGCACAAGCTGGCCTCCGCCGAAGCCAAGGTGTCCGAGCTGGAAAACAGCCTTGCCGAGCTGGACCGCCAGCTGGCCGACCCGGCCAACTACGCCGATGCCACCCGCATGGCCGTGCTCGGCCGCGACCGCGAAACCACCGCTGCCCAGCTGGAAAAGGCCGAAGCCGCGTGGATGGAGCTGCTGGAAGGGTAATGGGTAGTGCCGGGCCATGCCCGGCGGGGTTACCCGCCCTGCGCCTGCAGCCACTCGCGGAAGCGCCGTGCCGGCTCGCGCTCGGCACGCGAGCGCAGCCGCGTCAACCAGTAGCGGCCCAGTTCCAGCGTGGTCGCAAACGGCTGCAACAGGCGCCCTTCGGCCAGCTCCTGCTCGAACATGCGCAGCGGCAGCAGGGCCACGCCGGCGCCACCGGCCGCGGCCATCGCCACCGTCAACGACGAATCAAACACCGGCCCGCGCGCTTCCACGCCGCTCACCCCGGCCGTCTGCAGCCAGCGCGGCCACTCATCGCTGCGGTAGGACCGCAGCAGCGGCACCGTGCCCAGATCGCGCGGCTGCTTCAGGCGCCGCGCCAGCGCCGGCGCGCACAGCGGCGCGAACGGCGCCTCGAGGATCGCCGTGCAGGCCTGGCCCTGCCAGTCGCCATCGCCGAAGCGGATCGCCAGGTCGAGGCCTTCGCCGGCCAGGTCGATGCGGTTGTTGTGGGTCTGCAGGCGCAGCTCGATATCCGGGTGCGCGGCTTCGAACGCGGCCAACCGCGGCAGCAGCCAGCCGGTGGCAAAGGTGCCCACCACGCCCAGCGTCAGCACTTCCCGCGCCGGCCCGCCGGTGTAGCGGGCGATGCTGGCCGAGATGCGCTCGAAGGATTCATTGAGCACCGGGAACAGCGCGGCGCCCTCGTCGGTCAGTGCCACCCCGCGCGGCAGGCGGTGGAACAGGCGGATGCCCAGCCGGTCCTCCAGGCCACGGATCTGGTGGCTGAGCGCGGCCTGGCTGACGCACAGCTCCAGCGCCGCACGGGTGAAGTTCTGGTGCCGGGCGGCGGCCTCGAAGGCGCGCAGGGCATTCAGCGGCAGGGTCGGGTGCAGCATGGCCAGGTGTGAGGTGGGGTGATGGCTGATCCTAGCGCGACACGTCGCACCCTCGCCATGGCCTGGGTTCATTTGCGGCAGACATGAATTCAGTTCATGCCTTCCCCTGAAAATTCCCGCTGGTGGCGCCGCGTCGCAGCTCCCGATAATCGGTGCTCGTCCACCGGAGCCCGCCCATGCACGCCCGCCGCCGATTCCTGCAGTTCAGTGGTGCCGCCCTCGCATCCTCCCTGCTTGCGCCCGCACTGGCGCGCGCTGCCGCCGCCGTGCCGGCCGCCATTGCCAATGCCGCCGATTTCGCCGCGCTGGAGAAGGCCAGCGGCGGCCGCCTGGGCGTAACCGTGCTGGACACCGGCAGCGGTCGTCGCATCGCCGGGCATCGCCAGGACGAGCGCTTCCCGATGTGCAGCACGTTCAAGTCGATGCTGGTGGCCCACGTGCTGAGCCTGGCCGATGCGGGCCGCGTTTCGCTGGACACCCGCGTGCCGATCGCCGAAAAGGATCTGCTGTCCTACGCCCCGGTGGCCCGCCGCCACGTCGGCAAGGACCTGAGCGTGCGCGACCTGTGCCGGGGCACGCTGACCACCAGTGACAACACCGCCGCCAACCTGCTGCTGGGCGTCAATGGTGGCCCGCCCGCGCTGACGGCGTTCCTGCGCGCGCAGGGTGACGCGGTCACCCGCAACGACCGCTACGAGCCGGAGATGAACCGGTTCGCGAAGGGTGACCCGCGCGACACCACCAGCCCGGCGGCGATGGCCGCCAGCCTGGCCCGTTTCGCGGTGGGCAATGGCCTGTCGGCGGCCTCCCGGCTGCAGTTCGCCGATTGGCTGATCGACAACCAGACCGGCGATGCCTGCCTGCGCGCCGGGCTCGGCAAGCGCTGGCGGGTGGGCGACAAGACCGGCAGCAATGGCGAGGACACCCGCAACGACATCGCCGTGCTGTGGCCGCGTGCCGGTGGCGCGCCGTGGGTGGTGACCGCCTACCTGCAGGGCGCATCGGTGGATGATGACCAGCGTGCGGCCGTGCTGGCGCGGGTCGGTGCGCTGGCCGATGCGATGATCCCCTGAGCCGTGCGGGGCAGGGCGCTGCGGTTTGCGCCTGCCCGGCATGGCCGTTAGGGTTGGGGCATGAATGTACGTGCCCCCCTGCTTTCCGTCGCCGCGCTGTGCAGCCTGGCCGCCTGTTCGCAGCAGACGCCAGCGATCAACCACGATCTGTCCACGGCCCCGGCCGATGCGTTCATGGCGGCCATCGCCGCCCATTGCGGCCAGGCCTTCGCGGGCAGGGTTGTCGAGGACACCCCGGCCCCGACCGGCGAGGATCCCTTCGCCGGCCAGCGCCTGGTGATGCATGTGCGCGGCTGCGCCGACCCCGGGCATGAGCTGCGCATCCCGTTCCATGTCGGCGATGACCATTCGCGGACCTGGATCATCACCCGTACCGAAAACGGCCTGAAGCTCAAGCACGACCACCGTCATGCCGATGGCAGCCCGGATGCGATCACCCTGTACGGCGGCGACAGCAAGCCGCCGGGCACCGCCGAGCGCCAGCAGTTTCCGGCCGATGGCGATTCGGTGGCGATGTTCCGCCGTGCCGGCATGCTGGCCTCGACCTACAACACCTGGGCGATGGAGGTCGAGCCGGACCAGCGGTTCGTCTATGAGCTGACCCGGCCGGAAGGACGCCGCTTCCGCGTCGAATTCGATCTCGGCAAGCCGGTGGCGCTGCCGCCGGCGCCGTGGGGCGACGAGGCCCCGCCGGCACCCTGACCCTTCCCTCAGCCACCCGGGTAGCGCCGGGCCATGCCCGGCGGCTTTCCTGCGGTTGACCGCGCCGCTGCGCTCGCCGGGCATGGCCCGGCGCTACCCCTCACCGCGTGCCGAAGCGCGCCCGGCAGCCGTTGCTCACCCACACCTGCCCGCGCGAATAGCCCCAGCTGCGACCTTCCTGGCAGGCACTGCCCGACAACTGCTGCTGCAGCACCGGGCGGCCCTGGCGTTCATCCCAGTCGCAGTTCTGGGTGCGATTGTTGTTGCTGCTGCAGGTGACGGAATAGTTGCTGTTGCCGCCGCCCCAGCCACCGCCGTGGCCGCCGCCCCAGCCGCCACGCGACTCGGCGAATTCGCCGCGGCAGCCGCGGTTGACCCAGATGCTGCCGCGCCGGACGCCCCAGGTCTGGCCCTCCACGCAGGCCGAGCCGGAAATCTGCCGGACCAGGGTCGCGCCGCGCCAGTTGGTCGGGCAGGTGCGCTCGCGGTTGTCCTGGCTTTCGCAACGGATGGTGCCGCCGCTGCCGCCGCCCCAGTTGCCGCCATTGCCACCGCCCCAGCCGCCGCGGCCCTCCACGAACTCGGCGCGGCAGCCATTGGTGACCCAGATGCTGCCGTTGCGGCTGCCCCAGGTGCGGCCCTCCACGCAGGACGAACCGGACAGCTGGCGCACCATCTGCGCATTGCGCCAGCCGGTGTTGCAGACCCGCTCCCGGTTGTTCTGGCTTTCGCAGCGGACGACGCCGTTCTGCGCAGCGGCGGGGGCGACGGGCAGGGCGAGGCCGGCAAGGCCGCCCACGGACAAGGTCAGGGCCAGGCTGGCCAGGGACAGCGGTTTCATGGGCAATCCCCATACGGTGTGTGGTGCGCGACTATAAGGACGGGCTGGATAAAGCCCGTGTGACTGTCCGCATTTGCCCCGGCCGGGGCCTCGGCCGCAGAATACGGGGCTTTCCGGCCCCCGTCGGGTGCCGGCGTTCTCCAGCGGAGCTTTCCCCCATGCGTACCCACTTCTGCGGCCTGGTCGATGAGACCCTGATTGGCCAGACTGTCACCCTCGCCGGCTGGACCGACGTGGCCCGTAACCAGGGCGGCGTCTGCTTCATCGATCTTCGAGATCATGAAGGCATCGTGCAGGTGACGGTGGAGGTGGACAACGCCGAGGTGTTCGCCGTGGCCGCTTCGCTGGGCTATGAGGACGTGCTGCAGGTTGAAGGCGTGGTGCGCGCCCGCCACGCGGTGAACGACAAGATGGCCACCGGCAAGGTGGAAGTGATCGCCACCGCCATCACCGTGCTGAACAAGGCCGCGCCGCTGCCGTTCCACGCCCACGAGAACCCGGGCGAAGACACCCGCCTGAAGTACCGCTACCTGGACCTGCGCCGCCCGGAAATGCAGCGCATGCAGCGCACCCGCATCAAGCTGGTGCAGGCCCTGCGCCGCCACCTGGACGAGCGCGGCTTCCAGGACATCGAAACCCCGATCCTGACCAAGGCCACCCCGGAAGGCGCCCGCGACTTCCTGGTGCCGGCGCGCATGCACCCGGGCGAGTTCTACGCCCTGCCGCAAAGCCCGCAGCTGTTCAAGCAGATCCTGATGGTGGCCGGCTTCGACCGTTACTACCAGATCGCGCGCTGCTTCCGCGACGAGGCCCTGCGTGCCGACCGCCAGCTGGAATTCACCCAGCTGGACATGGAATTCGCCTTCGTCCGCGAGCAGGACGTGCAGGACTTCGTCGAGTCGATGATCCGCGCCATCTTCAAGGAAGTGGTCGACGTCGAGCTGGCCGCCACCTTCCCGCGCATGACCTGGGCCGAGGCGATGCGTCGCTACGGTTCGGACAAGCCGGACCTGCGCATCGCGCTGGAGCTGGTGGACGTGGCCGAGCTGGTCAAGGACAGCGAATTTGCCGTGTTCACCGGCCCGGCCAATGACGCCGAAGGCCGCGTGGCCGCGCTGCGCATCCCGGGCGGTGCCACCCTGTCGCGCAAGCAGATCGACGAATATGCCGCGCATGCCGCCAAGTACGGCGCCAAGGGCCTGGCCTACATCAAGATCGCCGAGAACGGCGAAGTCAGCTCGCCGATCCAGAAGTTCTTCAGCGAGGCATCCTTCGCCGCCCTGGTCGCCCACGTCGGCGCCGGCAACGGCGACATCGTGTTCTTCGGTGCCGGTGGCTACAACAAGGTGTCCGACTTCATGGGCGCCCTGCGCCTGAAGGCCGGCAAGGACTTCGGCCTGGTTGCCGACGGCTGGGCCCCGCTGTGGGTCACCGACTTCCCGATGTTCGAATGGGACGACGAAGACCAGCGCTACGTCGCCCTGCATCACCCCTTCACCGCGCCGGCCGTGGATGACATCGCCGATCTGCGCGCCAACGCCCGTACCGCCGTTTCGCGCGGCTACGACATGGTGCTCAACGGCAATGAAATCGGCGGCGGCTCGATCCGTATCCACCGCCCGGACATGCAGAGCGCGGTGTTCGAGCTGCTGGGCATCGGTGCCGAAGAGGCCCGTGCCAAGTTCGGCTTCCTGCTCGACGCGCTGAACTACGGCGCACCGCCGCACGGCGGCATCGCCTTCGGCATCGACCGCATCGCCGCCCTGATGGCCGGCACCGAGTCGATCCGCGACGTCATCCCGTTCCCGAAGACCACCGGTGCGCAGGATCTGATGACCGATGCGCCGTCGCCGATCGTCGACACGCAGCTGGCCGAAGTGCACATCCAGGTTCGCCCCAAGACCAACTGATCAGGAGATCCAGGCAATGACCGAGTTTGCGTTTTCGCTGGAGTGGGAAAAGCTGGGCAATGAAGGCTCCGAGGCCACCCTGGTCACCGAGCGTGCACGTGTATTCGGTGGTTGGCTGGTCCGCGTCGGTACCAACCCGGCGGCGATGGCCCTGACCTTCGTCGCCGACGGCGAAGGCCGTTGGGACGGTGAAGACTTCGGCGTCGAGGATTACGAGGACGACGAAGAGGAAGAGTTCGACGAGGACGAGGAAGAAGGCGAGGACGAAGACGAAGAGGAATACGAGGAAGAGGACGAGGAAGAAGAGGACGAAACCGAGTCGCCGGAACGGGCTTGACCCCGACCGTCGCCCTGGCGTCCACTCGACCCATGTATTCCATCCGCCGCGCCACCGTGGACGACGCGCCGACCCTGTCGGCGCTGGCTGCCCGCACGTTCACCGAGACCTTCGGCCATCTGTACCCGCCGCAGCACCTGCAGGATTTCCTCGAGGAGTCCTACACGGTGGAGCGGCAGCGCACCATCCTGGCCCACCCCGATTACGCGGTGTGGCTGCTGGAGCTGGACGGGGAGGCGGTCGGCCATGCCGCCGCCGGCCCCTGCGGGCTGCCGCACCCGGACGTGAAGCCGGGTGATGGCGAGCTCAAGCGCCTGTACCTCATCAAGACCCAGCAGAGCTGTGGCTGGGGCAGCCGCCTGCTGGAAACCGCACTGGCCTGGCTGGAACAGGACGGCCCGCGCACCCTGTGGCTGGGGGTGTGGTCGGAAAACTTCGGTGCCCAGCGTTTCTATGCCCGTTATGGCTTCGAGAAGGCTGGCGAGTACCTGTTCCCGGTTGGCGAAACCAACGACCTGGAATTCATCCTGCGCCGGGTGCCGCGTCCGGCATGAGGCCGTTCACCGGCGCTTGCCGGTCGATTCTGTTCAATCACCGTACGTCCCGCCCCGCCGAACGCCAGGCTGCACCGCATGACTCCCCCCGTACTGCTTCTGCATGGCATCTGGAATGCCCGCGCCTGGGTCGGGCCATTGGCCTGGCGCCTGCGCGCGCGTGGTTTCCAGGTGCATGCCTTCGGTTACTCCTCGGTATTCGGTGGCCCCGATGTCGCCGTGCCGCAGCTGCTGGAGCGCCTGGCCGATGCCGGCCCGCTGTCGCTGGTCGGCCACAGCCTGGGCGGCCTGCTGGCGCTGGAGGCCCTGCGCCGCCAGCCGCAGCTGGATGTGCAGCGCGTGGTCTGCCTGGGGTCGCCGCTGCGTGGCAGTGGCACGGCGCGGTCGCTGTCCGAGCACGGCTGGGGCCTGGCCCTGGGCCGCAGCAGCGAACTGCTGCTCGATGGCCTGCCGGACTGGCAGGGCAGGGCGAAGGTCGGGCTGATCGCCGGATCGGTGCCGCATGGCCTGGGCAGCCTGCTGGGCGCGCTGGATGACGTATCCGACGGCACCGTGGCCCTGGCCGAGACCCGCCTGCCGGGCCTGGCCGACCACTGCGTGGTGCGCACCAGCCACAGCGGCCTGGTGGTGTCGCCCGATGCCGCGCGGCAGACCGCGCACTTCCTGCGCCACGGCCAGTTCGACCACAGCCGCGACGCCGCCGCCGCGTAGGTTGGTAGGTGCGACCGACCTGCACTGGTGGGTGCGAACCGTTGGTTCGCACGCTCTTCCCCGGGCATGGCCCGGCGGCATCTACCGCCCTAGACACGGTTGCGGCCGCCGATCAGGTAGAATCCGCGCCTTGATCCTGAAGCAGCCAGACGGTAACACCCATGGGAAGAGGTCCCTCGATCGAAAACCGCAAAAACGCGTCTGACGCGAAGCGCGGCAAGATTTTCACCAAGATCATCCGCGAGATCGGCGTTGCCGCGCGCGGCGGTGGAGGCGACCCCAACAACAACCCGCGCCTGCGTGTTGCCATGGACAAGGGCCTGAGCGTGAACATGTCCAAGGACGTGATCGAACGCGCCATCAAGAAGGCTACCGGTGAACTGGAAGGCGTCGATTACGAGGAAATCCGCTACGAGGGTTACGCCCCCGGCGGCGTGGCCGTCATCGTCGACTGCCTGACCGACAACCGCGTGCGCACCGTGGCCGATGTCCGCCACGCGTTCAGCAAGTGCGGTGGCAACATGGGCACCGAAGGCTCTGTCGCCTTCATGTTCAAGCGCCTGGGCGTGCTGCACTTCGCCGCCGGTGCCGATGAAGAAGCGATCACCGAAGCGGCCATCGAGGCCGGCGCCGACGACATCGTGGTCTACCCGGAAGACGGCGCGATCGACGTGGTCACCAGCCCGGACGCGTTCAACGCGGTCAAGGATGCAATGGCCGCGGCCGGCCATGTCGCCGACCACGCCGAGATCACCTTCCGCGCCGACAACGACATCAAGGTCGAGGGCGATGTCGCCCTGCAGGTGAAGAAGCTGCTGGACATGCTGGAAGACCTGGACGACGTGCAGGACGTGTATTCCAACGCCGATCTCGGCGCCGACGCCTACGCCTGAGCCGTCCTCGACGGCCTGGGCGCGGGCCGTTGAACGGTCACCGCGGACAGTCATGAGCCCATTGCCCTGCCAGCGTTTCCCGTTCCACCCGGCCAGGAGTGCCACATGACCCGCATCCTCGGCATCGACCCCGGTTCCCAGCGGACCGGGGTCGGCATCATTGATGTCGACGCCGCCGGCAAGGTCAGCCACGTGCACCACCAGCCGCTGGTGCTGCTGGGCGCCGACGATTTCCCCCAGCGCATGAAGCTGCTGGTGCTGGGCCTGGCCGACCTGTGCCGGGAATACCAGCCGGACGAAGTGGCCATCGAAAAGGTCTTCATGGCCCGCAACCCCGATTCGGCGCTGAAGCTGGGCCAGGCCCGTGGCGCGGCGATCTCGGCGGTGGTGCTGCGCGACCTGCCGGTGCATGAATACGCCGCCAGCGAGATCAAGCTGGCCGTGGTCGGGCGCGGTGGCGCCGAAAAGCAACAGGTTCAACACATGGTCGGGCTCATGCTCAACCTGAAAACCAAGCTGCAGGCCGACGCGGCCGACGCGTTGGCCGTGGCGATCACCCATGCCCACGTAAGGGCGACGGCCAACCGCCTGGGGCTCAGTGCCCGCCAGGCCTGGGGCCGCAAATGAGGAGCTGCACGCAATGATCGGTCGACTGCGCGGCATCGTCGCCTACAAGGCACCGCCGTGGCTGGTGGTGGACGTGAACGGGGTGGGCTACGAACTGGAGGCGCCGATGAGCACCTTCTACGACCTGCCCGAACTCGGCCGCGAGGTCACCCTGTACACCCACTATTCGCAGAAGGAAGACAGCGTCTCGCTGTACGGCTTCCTGCGCGAGGGTGAGCGCCGCCTGTTCCGCGATGTGCAGAAGGTCAGCGGCATCGGCGCGAAGATCGCGCTGGCGGTGCTGTCCGGCGTCACCGTGGAAGAGTTCGCGCGCATGGTCCAGGCCGGTGACATCACCGCGCTGACCCGCATCCCGGGCATCGGCAAGAAGACCGCCGAGCGCATGGTGCTGGAGCTGCGCGACCGCGCGGCCCAGTTCGGTGCCGGCGGCGCACTGCCTACCGGCAGCGGTCCGGCCCCGGCCGACCCGCTGTCCGACGCCACCGTGGCCCTGCAGCAGCTGGGCTACAAGCCGGCCGAAGCCGCGCGCATGGCCCGCGAAGCCTTCAATGAAGGCGACGAAGTGGCCACCGTCATCCGCAAGGCCCTGCAGTCGGCGCTGCGCTGAAGCGCGCCGCCTCCCACCCCACAACCGCCTGAGCTTCGCCAGGAGAGCCATGTCCAGCAGTCAAACCCCGCACGCAGCCGCCCCCGGCGGCCATGGTCACGCCCCCCCGGCCGGGGGACTGGCGCTGATCATCGGTGCGATCGGCGTGGTCTTCGGCGATATCGGTACCAGCCCGCTGTACACCCTGAAGGAGGCGTTCTCGCCGCACTACGGGCTCAACAGCGACCACGACACCGTGCTCGGCGTGCTGTCACTGGCGTTCTGGGCGCTCAACATCGTGGTCACGCTGAAGTACGTGACCATCATCATGCGCGCCGACAATGACGGCGAGGGCGGCATCATGGCGCTGATGGCGCTGACCCAGCGCACCCTGCGCAACGGGTCGCGCTCGGCGTACGTGGTCGGCATCCTCGGCATCTTCGGTGCGTCGCTGTTCTTCGGCGACGGCGTGATCACCCCGGCCATTTCCGTGCTGGGCGCGGTGGAAGGCCTGGAGGTGGCGGCCCCGGGCCTGCATGCCTTCATCGTGCCCATCACGGTCGTGGTGCTGCTGGCTGTGTTCGCGGTGCAGCGCTTTGGTACCGAGAAGATCGGCAAGCTGTTCGGGCCGATCACCTCGATATGGTTCATATCGCTGGCCGCCATCGGCATCTACAACATCGTCGATTCACCGGAAGTGCTGAAGGCCTTCAACCCGTGGTGGGCCATCCGCTTCTTCATGGACCACAGTTGGCACGGCATCTTCATCCTCGGCGCGGTGGTACTGGCGGTGACCGGTGGCGAAGCGCTGTACGCCGACATGGGCCACTTCGGCGCCAAGCCCATCCGTCATGCGTGGTATTTCTTCGTGCTGCCATGCCTGGTGCTGAACTACCTGGGGCAGGGCGCGCTGGTGCTCAACCATCCGGAGGCGGTGAAGAACCCATTCTTCGAGGCCGTGCCGGACTGGGCGCTGTACCCGATGATCATCCTGGCCACCATGGCCGCGGTGATCGCCTCGCAGTCGGTCATCACCGGTGCGTTCTCGGTGTCGCGCCAGGCGATGCAGCTGGGCTACATCCCGCGCATGCGCATCAAGCACACCTCGCACGACACCATCGGCCAGATCTACATCCCCGGCATCAACTGGGGCATCGCGGTGATGGTCATCGGCCTGGTGCTGGCGTTCCGCAGCTCGTCCAACCTGGCCGTGGCCTACGGCATCTCGGTGTCGGCCACCATGCTCATCGACACCCTGCTGCTGGCCCTGGTGGCCCGCTCGCTGTGGCCGAAGGCGCGCAACTGGATCCTGCCCCTGTGCGTGGTGTTCTTCATCATCGACCTGGGCTTCGTCATCGCCAACGGCGCCAAGCTGCTGCAGGGCGCGTGGTTCCCGGTGGTGCTGGGCATCTTCCTGTTCACCATGATGCGCACCTGGCGCCGTGGCCGCGAGTTGCTGCGCGATGAGATCCGCAAGGACGGCATCCGCATCGACACCTTCCTGCCGGGCCTGATGCTGGCGCCGCCGGTGCGCGTGCCGGGCACCGCAGTGTTCCTCACCGCCGACCCGACCGTGGCCCCGCATGCGCTGATGCACAACCTCAAGCACAACAAGGTGCTGCACGAGCGCAACGTGTTCCTGCACGTGGAAACCCTGCCCATCCCCTATGCGATGGAAGGGCAGCGGTTGAAGATCGAATCGGTGGGCGACGAGTTCTACCGGGTCTATGTGCGCTTCGGCTTCATGGAAACCCCGGACGTGCCGCTGGCGCTGATGCGCTCGTGCGACCACGGCGGCATCTACTTCGACCCGATGGACACCACGTTCTTCGCCAGCCGCGAGACCATCGTCGCCACCGCCAACCGCGGCATGCCGATCTGGCGCGACAAGCTGTTCGCGCTGATGCACAGGAATGCCGCCCCGGCCACCGGCTTCTTCCGCATCCCGGGCAACCGCCTGGTCGAACTGGGTGCCCAGGTCGAGATCTGACCCCGATCGATCTGGTAGTGCCGGCCGCTGGCCGGCATCCCGCGATGCCTCAAATGCTCATGGGGTTGCCGGCCAGCGGCCGGCACTACCGTGCTTCCGGCCCCGGAATGCACCCATTTACCGCATAATCACGGCATGACCGACGATCGCATCATCGGCGCCGGCGCCACCCGCGAGGATGACGCCGCCGACGCCAGCATCCGACCCAAGCGACTGGCCGATTACCTCGGCCAGGCGCCGGTGCGCGAGCAGATGGAAATCTACATCCAGGCTGCCAAGGCCCGTGGCGACGCGCTCGACCACGTGCTGATCTTCGGCCCGCCCGGCCTGGGCAAGACCACCCTCAGCCATGTCATCGCCAACGAACTGGGCGTGGCGCTGCGGGTGACCTCCGGCCCGGTGATCGAGAAAGCCGGCGACCTCGCCGCGCTGCTGACCAACCTGCAGCCGCACGACGTGCTCTTCATCGACGAAATCCACCGCCTGTCGCCGGTCGTCGAGGAAGTGCTGTACCCGGCGATGGAAGACTTCCAGATCGACATCATGATCGGCGAGGGCCCCGCGGCCCGCTCGATCAAGATCGACCTGCCGCCGTTCACCCTGATCGGCGCCACCACCCGCGCCGGCCTGTTGACCGCGCCGCTGCGCGACCGCTTCGGCATCGTCCAGCGCCTGGAGTTCTACAGCGTCGAGGAACTGACCCGCATCGTGCGCCGTTCGGCGGCCATCCTGGCCATCGACTGCACCGCCGACGGGGCAGGGGAGATCGCCCGCCGCGCGCGTGGTACCCCGCGTATCGCCAACCGCCTGCTGCGCCGCGTGCGTGATTACGCCCAGGTCAAGGCCGGCGGCCATATCGACGAAGCCGTCGCACAGGCCGCCATGAAGATGCTCAAGGTCGACCCGGAAGGCTTCGACGAGCTTGACCGGCGCCTGCTGAAGACTATGGTCGACTACTTCGACGGTGGCCCGGTGGGCATCGAATCGCTCGCCGCGGCCCTGTCCGAGGAGCGCGGCACGCTGGAAGACGTGGTTGAACCCTACCTGATCCAGCAGGGCTTCCTGGTGCGCACCGCGCGCGGCCGCATGGCCACCCACAAGGCCTACCGGCACATGGGCCTGAAGCCCAAGAACCCGCCCCAGGACCTGTTTGCGGAGGTTCCCGATGTCGGTTGAGCCCCGATTCAGTTGGCCGACACGCATTTACTGGGAAGATACGGACGCTGGCGGGGTGGTCTACCACGCCCGCTACGTGGCCTTCATGGAACGGGCCCGGACCGAATGGATGCGCGCGCTGGGCTACGGCCAGGAGCGCATGCGCAGCGAGCACGGCATGGTGTTCGCGGTGCGTTCGATGCAGATGGACTTCATCAAGCCGGCCCGGCTGGATGACGCCCTGCAGGTGAGCGCCACCCTGGTCCAGCTGAAGAAGGCCAGCATGGTCTTCGACCAGCGGGTCGAGCGCGACGGCGAACTGCTGCTGTCGGCCCAGGTCCGCATCGCCGCACTGGACGCGGCCAGTTTCCGCCCGCGTGGCATGGACGAACCCGTCCTTGCCGCGCTGCAACCCTACCTCCACCCCGAATCCGAACTTTGAGGAACAACGGATGATCGCAACGCTCCTGGCCCTGCAGGCCACGGTCACCGAGGCACTGCCGGCCGATGTCAGCAATGCCGCGACCCAGACCCTTGCCCAGGCCACCACCGGCGGCGGCATCAACTACCTCGAACTGATGGCCAAGGCCAGCCTGCCGGTGAAGATCATCGTGCTGCTGCTGCTGGTCGGCTCGTTCGTCAGCTGGGTGATCATTTTCCGCAAGGCCCGCGTCTTCAAGCAGGCCACCCGTGAAGCGGACGAGTTCGAGAACCGCTTCTGGTCCGGTGCCGATCTGGGCAAGCTGTACAGCTCGGCCACCGACCGCAGCCGCAATGTCGGCGGCCTGGAAGCCATCTTCGAAGCCGGCTTCCGCGAGTACAGCCGCCTGCGCGACAAGCGCCGCCTGGATGGCCGCGCGCAGCTGGAAGGTGCCCAGCGCGCCATGCGCACCACCTACACCCGCGAAGTGGACCAGCTCGAGCGCAACCTCGAACTGCTGGCCAACATCGGCTCCACCGCCCCGTACGTGGGCCTGGTCGGCACCGTGTTCGGCATCATGGTCACCATGCACGACATGATCAGCAGCGGCGCCCAGGCCGGTATCGCCGCCGTCGCGCCGGGCATTTCCGAAGCGCTGTTCGCTACCGCCATCGGCCTGTTCGTGGCCATCCCGGCGGTGTGGGCCTACAACCGCTTCACCACCCGCGTGGAGCGCATGTCGGTGCGGTTCGAGACCTTCGCCGAAGAGTTCAGCTCGATCCTGCAGCGCCAGAGCGCTGGCGACGAGTAAGCGACTGACCCGGGAGTCCAAGCCATGTCCGCTGCCATCGGTCGCCGCAAGCGCCGCAAGCTGAAATCGGAAATCAACGTCGTTCCTTACATCGACGTCATGCTGGTGCTGTTGATCATCTTCATGGTCACCGCGCCGCTGCTTACCCTGAGTTTCGATGTCGACCTGCCGCAGTCCAACGCCAAGGCGCTGGAAAGCAAGCAGGACCCGGTGATCGTCTCGGTACGCGAGGACGGCCAGCTGAGCCTGAAGCTGCCCGACGCCAAGGAGCCGGTCGCGGTCAGCGCCGAGGAACTGGAAGGCCGCCTGGCCGGCATCGCCGCACAGGACAAGGGCGTGCGCGTGATCGTCGCCGCCGACCGTGCCGTGGCCTATGAAAAGGTCATCGCGGCGATGGATGTCATCAAGCGCGCCAAAGTCGACAAGGTAGGCCTGGCCACCGATGCACGCTGACACCCTGCCACCGCCGCACAAGCAGGAACCGGGCTGGGGCCTGCCCCTGGGCCTGGCCGTGCTGGTGCACCTGCTGGTCGCGCTGGTCTTCATCGTGGCCTGGCTGTGGTCGCCGGAACGCAACACCGAAGCCGCCGCCGGCGATCCGTCGGTCGAGGCCAGCCTGGCGCTGTCCTCCGCCGAGGCCGCCGCCGCGCGCCAGGCCCTGCGCCAGTCGGAAAAGCTGGAAGACCTGCCGCAGCCGGTGCCCGAGCCGGTACCGGTCGCCGTGCCCGAAGACACCATCCCGCCGCCGCAGCCGATCGAGGCGCCGCGCCCGCAGGACGCGCCCACGCCGCAGCAGCAACAGGCGCAGGAGCGCGTGGCCCAGCCGGACACCAAGGATCAGGATGCCGCCAACGCCCTGGCCATCTCGCAGGAGAAGGCCAAGCAGGAGCAGGAAGCCAAGCGCCGCCAGGAACAGATCGACCTGACCGAACGCAAGCGCCAGGAAGAAGCCGAGCAGAAGGCACGCCTGGCCAAGCAGCAGGAAGAAGACGCCAAGAAGAAGATCGCCGACCAGCAGAAGGTGGCGGCCGACAAGGCCGAGGCCGAGCGGCAGAAGAAGATCGCCGACATCCGCGCCAAGCGCGAGCAGGCGGAAAAGGAAGCCAAGCTGGCCGAGCAGAAGCTGCGCCAGGTGGCCGCCGCCCGCAACGCGGCAGGTGCGGCCCCGGCCGGCAGCACCAGTGCCGCGCAGCCGGCCGCCGGTGGTGGTGGCACCAGTGATGATCTTGCCGCCAAGTACGCTGCCGCCATCCAGGCCAAGGTGCTGGCATCGTGGAGCCGTCCGGACAGCGTGCCGCTGGGCCAGAAGTGCCAGATCACCATCAACCAGCTGCCCGGTGGCACGGTGCGCAGCGCGACGGTCAGCGGTAGCTGCCCCTACGACGAGGCTGGCAAGCGCTCGATCGAAGCGGCCGTGCTGAACGCCCAGCCGTTGCCGTACCGGGGGTTCGAGTCGGTCTTCGCCCGCACCATCAACTTCACCTTTACCGCCCAGGATCGCTGAGGCCGGTATCCGGGTGGCCCCGGTGGGGCTGCCCGGCTGACGTTCGCCATGAAGTTAACGGGGCGTGAGAGGCGGGGCGCGTACTGACCCGGAATTCACGTACCCTTGGTTCATGATTGCGAAGCGGTTCACCCCCGTTTTGTTATCCATCTGTCCGGTTTCCCCTTTATTGAGCGCTCCATGAAGAAGATGCCTCGCTGGCTTGCCGTGTTTGCGGCCCTCTTGCTGCCTTTCGCTGCCTTCGCGCAGCAGAAGGGGCTGGATATCGACATCATCGGCGGCAATGCCTCCGCGCTGCCGATCACCGTCGTGCCCATGCCCTACCAGGGTTCGGCCGGCGCCCCGCAGACCGATGTGGCCGGCGTCGTCCGCGCCGACCTGGAGCGTTCGGGCCAGTTCCGCACGCTGCCCGAAGCACAGATCGTGGAAAAGCCGACCCGTGGCGGCGAGATCCAGTTCCCGACCTGGCGCGCGCTGAAGCAGAACTACATCGTGGTCGGCCGTGTCATGGACGCCGGTGCCGGCGCCTACCGCGTCGAGTACGAACTGTTCGACGTGCCCAAGGGCGAGCGCCTGCTGGGCCTGGCCATGACCGCCCGCGGCAACGCCATGCGTGACGTCGCCCACCAGATGGCCGACGCCATCTACGAGAAGATCACCGGCGTGCGCGGTGCCTTCTGGACCCGCATCGCCTACGTCACCGCCAGCGGCAAGGGCGATGCCATGCGCTATGCGCTGATGGTCGCCGACTCGGATGGCTACAACCCGCAGACCATCGTCCGCTCGGCCGAGCCGCTGCTGTCGCCGTCGTGGAGCCCGGATGGCGGCAAGCTGGCCTACGTCAGCTTCGAGCGTGGCAACTCGGCCATCTACATCCAGAACATCTCCACCGGCGCCCGTGAGCTGGTCACCAGCTTCCGCGGCATCAACAGCGCCCCGGCCTTCTCGCCGGACGGCCGCAAGCTGGCCCTGACCCTCTCGCGTTCGGGCAACCCGGAAATCTACGTGATGGACCTGGGCAGCAAGCAGCTGACCCAGCTGACCAACCACTTCGCCATCGATACCGAGCCGACCTGGGCCCCGGACGGCAGCGCGGTGTACTTCACCTCCGACCGCGGCGGCCGTCCGCAGGTCTACAAGGTGGGCGCCGGCGGCGGCAGTGCCGAACGCGTGACCTTCCAGGGCAACTACAACGCCAAGCCCTCGGTGTCCTACGACGGCAAGAAGATCGCCGTGGCACAGGGCTCGGGCAACAGCTACAAGATCGCGGTGATGGACAGCTCGCTGGGCTCGGCGCGCTGGAACACGCTGTCGGTGGGCTCGCTGGACGAGTCGCCGAGTTTCGCCCCGAACGCGAGCATGGTGCTGTACGCCGCGCGCGAAGGTGGCCGTGGCGTGTTGTATGCCGTCTCGGCGGATGGGCGTGTCCGCCAGCGCCTGGTGCTGGCCGATGGTGATGTGCGCGAACCGGCATGGTCGCCATACCGTACCCAGCGCTAAAAGAGTGTTAATATTTTCGCTGTATTGACCCCTCATCGGCCTAGGAGCCACAAAGGTATTGCCATGAACAAGTCCACCCGCGTTCTGCTTGTTTCCCTGCTGTCTGTGGCCGTCCTGGCCGGTTGCTCGAAGAAGGTGAAGGAAGAGCCGGCAGCCCCGGTTGACACCGGCACCTCGACCACCGCCCCGACCGGTCCGTCCACCTCCGGCCTGTACGGCCCGGGCGACCTGGACACCGACGCCTGCCTGCGTCAGCGCGTTGTCTACTTCGATCTGGACAAGGAAGACGTGAAGCCGGAATTCCAGGCGATCATGGCTTGCCATGCCAAGTACCTGCGTGACCGTCCGTCCTCGCGCATCACCCTGCAGGGCCACACCGACGAGCGCGGTTCGCGCGCGTACAACCAGGCCCTGGGCGAGCGTCGTGGCAACGGCGTCAACTCGGCCCTGCAGGCCAACGGTGGCTCGGCTTCGCAGCTGACCGTCGTGTCCTACGGTGAAGAGCGTCCGGTCTGCACCGAGTCGAACGAGTCCTGCTGGTCGCAGAACCGTCGCGTCGAAATCGTCTACACCGCGCAGTAATCCATGCGCATTGGCATCAAACTGATGCTGGTCGTTGCGGCAGCCCTCGTGGCTGCCGCACCGGCGCATGCACAGCGGCAGAGCCTGGCCGACCGTGTCGGTTCCCTCGAGCAGCAGATGTACAACAACAGTGCCAACCAGGACCTGTTGAACCAGATCAACCAGCTGCGCCAGCAGGTCACCAGCCTGCAGTCGACCCTCGAGCAGATCCAGCACGAAAACGCCCAGCTCAAGCAGTCCTCCCAGGACCAGTACCTGGATCTGGACGGCCGCCTGAACCGGTTGGAAGGGGGCAATGCAGCGCCCGCCCTGCCGCCCGTTCCGGCTACCCCGTCGAAGGCCCCCGCGGCCCCGGCGCAGCCCAGTGCAGCGGCCACTTCCGAGCGGCCGCCTTCGGTGCATGGCGACCCGGGCAGCCTGGCGGCCACCGGTGACGAACGCACCTCGTACAACGTCGCCTTCGATGCGCTGAAGGCCGGCAAGTACGATGATTCGGCGCAGCTGTTCCTGAGCTTCCTGGAGCTGTACCCCAACGGCGTCTACACCCCCAACGCGCTGTACTGGCTGGGTGAGAGCTACTACGCCACCCGCAATTTCCCGATGGCCGAGACCCAGTTCCGCGAACTGCTCTCGCGTTATCCCACCCACGACAAGGCCCCCGGCGGCCTGCTCAAGGTTGGCCTCTCGCTGTATGGCGAAGGCAAGGTCGACCAGGCCCAGCAGACCCTGGAAACCGTCGTGGCGCAGTACCCGGGCTCGGACGCCGCGCGCACCGCGCAGGACCGCCTGCAGTCCATCCGCCTGGGCCGGCAGATCCGCTGAGCCGCTGACCGGGCGTACAATGGGTGCCCTGTAGAGCCGAGCCCATGCTCGGCTGCTTTCGTTTCCGGCGACGACAAATCGGTCGCCCGTCCCCTGAAGAATTGTTTGCCATGACCGCCGTTTCCCCGTCCGCCGCCGTCGCTACCCCCAGCGAGATCGTGCAGTCGCCGCTGCCCCGGCTGAAGATCACCGAGATCTTCACCTCGCTGCAGGGCGAGGCCGATACCGCCGGCTGGCCGACCGTGTTCGTGCGCCTGACCGGCTGCCCGCTGCGCTGCAACTACTGCGACACGGCCTACGCCTTCCACGGCGGCACCTGGTGGGATATCGACGACATCGTGGCCGAGGTGCTGGCCCAGGGCGTGCGCCATGTCTGCGTGACCGGCGGCGAGCCGCTGGCGCAGAAGCGCTGCCTGGTGCTGCTGCAGAAGCTCTGCGATGCCGGCATGGACGTCTCGCTGGAAACCTCCGGCGCGCTGGACGTCAGCGCGGTCGACCCGCGCGTGTCGCGCGTCGTGGACATCAAGACCCCGGGTTCGGCTGAAGCCGCGCGCAACCGTCTGGAAAACCTGCCGCTGCTGACCGCGCGCGACCAGATCAAGTTCGTCATCTGCAGCCGCGAAGATTACGACTGGGCCAAGGGCATGCTGGCAGAGCACGACCTGGTGAAGCGCTGCACCGTGTTCTTCTCGCCCAGCAAGGGCGAGATCACCGCGCGCCAGCTGGCCGACTGGATCGTTGAAGACCGGCTGCCGGTGCGCTTCCAGATGCAGCTGCACAAGATTCTGTGGAACGACGAGCCGGGCCGATGAGCCCGGGCGTGGTGCCCTGATGTAGTTCCGGCGCGGGACAGCGTGCTGGCTTTCCCCACCCAACCGGATGTTTTACCCATGAAGAAGGCAGTCGTGCTTCTCTCCGGCGGCATGGATTCAGCCGCCGTCATCGCCATGGCCCAGGAACAGGGCTTCGCCGTGCATGCCCTGAGCGTGCGCTATGGCCAGCGCCACACCTCCGAGCTGGACGCCGCCGTGCGCGTGGCCAAGGCCCAGGGCGTCATCGCCCACAAGACCGTGGACGTGGACCTGCGCAGCATCGGCGGCTCGGCCCTGACCGATGACATCGACGTGCCCGAAGCGGGCGGCGAGGGCATCCCGGTCACCTACGTGCCGGCGCGCAACACCATCATGCTGTCGCTGGCCCTGGGCTGGGCCGAAGTGCTGGGTGCCAACGACATTTTCTGCGGCGTCAACGCCGTGGACTATTCGGGCTACCCGGATTGCCGCCCCGAGTTCATCGCCGCCTTCCAGGCGCTGGCCAACCTGGCCACCAAGTCGGGTGTGGAAGGGGCGGGCATCACCGTGCACGCACCGCTGCAGTTCCTCAGCAAGGCGCAGATCGTCACTGAAGGCGTGCGCCTGGGCGTGGATTTCGGCCTGACCGTGTCCTGCTACAACGCCGACGCCAATGGCGCCGCCTGCGGCCACTGCGATGCCTGCCGCCTGCGCGCGCAGGGCTTCGCCGATGCCGGCGTAGCCGACCCGACGCTGTACGCCTGACGGCCCCTCGGTGGGTGCGAACCGGCTCTTGGTGGGTGCGAACTGCTCCCCCGGTGGGTGCGAACCGTTGGTTCGCACGCCCTCCGCTGTGCTGTGGTGGGTGCGAACCGTTGGTTCGCACGCTTTCCGCCGGGCATGGCCCGGCGCTACCGGTG
Source organism: Stenotrophomonas sp. PFBMAA-4 (assembly GCF_030053215.1). Taxonomy (NCBI): domain Bacteria; kingdom Pseudomonadati; phylum Pseudomonadota; class Gammaproteobacteria; order Lysobacterales; family Lysobacteraceae; genus Stenotrophomonas; species Stenotrophomonas sp. PFBMAA-4. Next base: position 42,240 of record NZ_JASGBW010000035.1, read on the forward strand.
TGCTGTGGTGGGTGCGAACCGTTGGTTCGCATGCCCTCCGCCGGGCATGGCCCGGCGCTACCGCTGTGCTGTGGTAGGTGCGAACCGTTGATTCGCACGCTTTTGCCTTCCCACCCAGCCATCAAAGTAGGTTAAAATGCCGACCCCGCCGAAAGGCAGGGCATGCACGGGCCGTTAGCTCAGTCGGTAGAGCAGAAGACTTTTAATCTTTTGGTCAATGGTTCGAATCCATTACGGCCCACCATTCTTTTCAATGAGTTAGGGGAGATGCTGTTGCATCGCCCCCGTTGCCACTAGGCTACGGTTGCCGTTTGGTTGCCGTTGGCGACGGCCTTGACCCATGCCTCGACCTCGGCAGCGACCCACACGGCGATGCGCGGAGTGATCTTCCTCGACGGCGGGAACCGTCCCTCAGCCATCAATCCGTAGACCGATGACTTCGACAGGCCGGTGATGGCCTTCACGTCTGGAAGTCGTAGCAGGCGACTCATGCGGCCACCTCGGCCACCCGGACGGGGGTAACGGCGCTGTTCGGTTTCAATGAAGGGGCCTCGAAGATTTCTACAATATTTCGGGCGTCCTGCTTCGACGGGCCTTCGGTGACCAGCAGGTTGTTCCAGCGCAGGTTGAAGCGGTCGCCATCTACGTACCGGACACGGTTACCAGGCATGGCGCATGCGACCAGCCGGGCGGCGATGGTGGTCCTGCGTCCACCCCGCGTGGCGACGTAGGGAGTGGCGTTAGCGCCCACGGTGACGCACCAGTCCGGGTGGTATCCGTCGGCGATGATCCGGCGGTAATCCTCGGCGTACAGGGAGGCGGTTCCTCGACCGTTCGCCAGTGGCACCTCGGCGACCTCGTGGCCCTCTTCAAGGCGGAAGCGGACGGCGCGGCGCGGTTCAGTGGTCTTCATTCTCAATCTCTCAGCAATAGATGCCCGTCACCGGTCTGTTCGGACCAGTGGTCAGGGAATGTGTTGTGGGTCATGCCCGGCTCATGCCTGGGCGGAATGTGGACACAGGCGGGTCACCCGCGTGCGTCTTTAGGTTGACTCGGCTTAGGGGGGTTCGCCCTATGGTCGAATGCAATCGCTGGTGTCCCAGCTCTAGCCTGATTTGGGACAGTGGATCAGGTGTCCCGCGTGGACACTTCGGTGTCGCTGGTGTCTCAGCTCTAGCCTGATTTGGGACAGTGGTTCAGAACTCAGCGGCTCTTACGGCTGGTCCTTCGGGGAACCTTGGCAGTATCCCGACCTCGTCCATCATGGCGAATCGGTGATCGTCTGCGATCAGTCCCTCGTACACCTCGGCGGCCTCGTCGGGGGCCAGCGGCTCAATCGCCTTCAGCACTGCGCGCTGGGCCTTCAGAATGCGTCGGGCGCGCTTCTGATCCACCGAGAGCGGGTCATCAGGCATCTGGTGCATGTACTTCCAATGCGGCCATTGCGACCACGGATCGAGAGCTGAACCGGGGAACTGGCTCAGGTCAATGGTCTCCAGCATCGACAGCATCCGCGCTGCCGATGACTTCGATACTCCGAACTCCGCTGCCAGCTTCCTGCACGACGGCAGCAGCTCCTTCGGTAGCGTCCCGCGATTGCTCAATCGCCCCAGCTCCTGCCAGACCACCTCGGTCAACTGTTCCGGCTCCAGCGGCAACCTCCGATCCCTGAGGTTCACCCTACGCGCCTGCACGACGGCCTGCGCCATCGTCATTAGTCGGACTCTGCCCGGAATCGTGGTCCTCCTGGCAGCGTGGTAGGCATGCAGGCGGTGGTGCCCGTCCACGACCAGCAGTCGGTCGTTGACCTGTGCCACCCAAATCGGCTCCAGATGGACCTCCAGTCCACCTCCCAGTGTCCGCGAGAGCGTCCTGACGTGGTTCTCGCTGGCCTTCTCGGCAGCGGTGCGTCGCCGGATCGGCAGGGCGACCGTCGAGCGGGCCTGTAGGTGGTCTTCGGTGTCGATGTTGGCAATTGGCAGCTCCGAGGTCGGGATCATCTCCCACTCGGTATCGTTCATTCGTTCCATTCGCCTGACCTGTCACTGGTCAGCCGGGCGGCCGATCAGTCCGAGGATGTAGTCGAGCGCTTCGGCGTTGGTGACGGTCCTGCGGTGCTGGTCGGACAAATGGCGCTGCCACAGCTTCAAGACGTCGAAGCCGGGGACGGTGAAGGATAGGGTTCGTTCGATCAGTAGCATTGGCATTCTTGTAGGTGATGAGGGTAGTGGGTGGCGCGGACGGTCGTGCCTACACCCGGTAGGACGGGGGCGTTGCGTCTATGGTCCATAACATTGACCGAGGACGTCCGTCGAAGGTGGGGGGTGTTCGCCGAGGGTGCGTGGTGAAGCCCCCGCCTTGGGGCAGGGCTAATCCGTCTACAGTCGAATGGAATCGTCCGCCATGGTCCCCAACGTCTGCCACGGGTGGGCGTAACTCGCCCCGGCTGGTAGATATCCCCCGGCCCCCGTGGACCAAAAAGACAGATCAGGCCGAGCGCGCGCGTAGAGCGGTGACCGTCGCGGCTTCCTGCACCAGCATCCGCTCCAGCGTCTCCAACGCCGCCAGCTTCTCGGCCACGTAGTCGTGTCGGTCGTAATGCCTCGTCTGCACACCGCTAAGGCCGTGCGACTGCAGCTGGCCCCGGACTTCCATCGACACACCAGCGCCTGCCAGACGGGTCTCGACGGTCCTACGCAGGTCTCCCAGCGTGAACCTGCCGCCCGGCAGTTCGCCTGCCTCCAGCATGGCCTCCACGACGCCCGCGAGTCTCTTCGAGAGCGCCGACGGGTCCACCGAGGTGGTGCCAGCGGTGACCGTCCAGATGTACTCTCCAAGCCGCTCCGGGGCCATGTGCGCGATCAGGTCCATGGCTGCATCGGTCAGCGGGAGCAGATGGACCCGGGCCTTCGACCTCCTACCTTTTGGGTCGAGCATTCGCATCGTCCTGGCCTCGGTGTCCACGTCAGCCGTGGTCAGCCGTCGCAGCTGTTCGATCCGCTGGCCGCCCGTGAGCAGATGGAAGCGCAGCGCCGGGCCGTACCCGCCTTCGACGGTCTCCAACCTGCGCCAGTAGGCCCGCAGCTCCGGCAGCGACAGTGCGCGGTCCCTTGCGTTGGCCGCGCCCTCGACCGTCAGCAGGTCGCGCGCTGGATTGGTCGTGACCCGCAATGCTCGCAGCGCTGGTGTGGCCGACGGGTCCTGCCGCGCCCTGATGGCCGCCGAGAATGCCGACTGGATGTAGGAGCGAACCCGGGCAGCGGTGCGCCGATGACCGAGCTGGACGATGCGGCCCACAATCTCCAGCAGGTCCTCCAGCGTCACCTGCGCCACTGGCAGGGCCGTGATGGCAGGCCACGGGCCGCTGACGTGCAACCGCAGCGTTGCCCGGACGTCCCTCGCGGAGACCTTCCCTGCCGCTTCCAGCGCGTCGCAGTACGCCTCCAGCAGGTGGCCGAAGGTCCGTTCGGTCTCATCCTCCGCTGCCTGCTGCCGCTGGCGTCGATTCTGCGCCTGCTCGTGGTTGAGGATGCTGCGTATATCGCGCTCGCCCGCCCTGTAACGAGCCGACAACTCCAGCGCTCGCTGCCGCGCCTGCGCTAGCGTCATGGAAGCGAGGTCGCCAATCGGGAGCGTGTCGCGCTTCCCGCCGCCGTCCACGTACCGGAAGTAGAACAGGGTCGTGGTCGCGGTCCTACGCGCCAGTAGCGTGCCAGCGCCCCTCGCTCCTCCGTCTGAGAGCCATGCGCCGATGGTGGAGGTGGTCAGTTCGCGGTGAGTGAGTGCCATGCAGGTTGCCGTTCGGTTGCCATTGGGGTTTGGAACTGGCTGGACCCCAGCGAACGCCGATCCACTCCAACTCCCTGATTTCGCTGATCTTCCTCGGTCTCACGCGACCTCGGCGACCAACCGAGGACGGCACTCTACCTGCCTTTTAATCTTTTGGTCGATGGTTCGAATCCATCACGGCCCACCAATGCATGCAAAGAGAAGACGCCCCTGAGGCGTCTTTTTTTTTGCTCCGCAAACGCCCTTCTGGGGCGCCCGGCTGTTCATGCCACACGCTCAGTGTTGGGCTTGGCCAAGGTGCCGACCAGGCAGGCGCGATCGAGCACGGAGAGAGCCTCGTGAGGGTGTCGGTTGGTCGCGCTCTGAATCACATCCGTCGAGCGGCGCAAAGAAGCGTAGCCCGGATGCCATGAGGCGCTGATCTGCTATTGCGCAGATTGATCAATCCGCGCCGCGAAGTCGAAAGGCAGGCTATTCAGGCGAGAGTGGAAATCGCGGCTCGGTCGAACGGCATACTTGCGCCCCCATGTCGTAGCAAGGAGCAGTAATTACATGACGTTTGTTGAATTGAAGCGCGTTGGCGCCATGCTTGCTGCCACGGTGGCTCTGGGGATTACGTCGGTCCAGGCAGCCGAAAAATCGGGCGCAACGCAGGGGAATGCGGCGACGCCGGCATCAGCAAGAGCAGACGGGGTCAATCCTCCAGAACGCTGGTACTACCTGGGCAGCAGTGCGTCATCCAAGACCTATATCGACAGGCAGCAGAAGCTGCGACGTGAGGGTGACACCGTCACGATGTCGATCCGCCAGGTGCTTGATACCGTACCCGACGATCTCAAGGTTCACCCCCGGACCCGATACATGGACGTCCGATCACGCTATGACTGCAAGAAGCACACCGTGGCGCACCTCTTGAGTATTGAACTCAGCGCAGACAACGAGTACCTCGGGGGCGAACCCAGGCCGCTCGATCCTGTGCCGGTGCATGCGGGCACACTGAATGCCGCGGTGATGGACGTCGCCTGCTCGGCGGGTTGAGCCCGCGCCAGGCTTCAGCGTTGCGCGGCAATCGGCTGCGCAACACCGCTTGATGATGTTGTCCGTGCGTCAGCGCGGACCCATCCGGCCTGATTGACCACCGATGCAACGTGGCCTAGTTCGGGTCGGCACCCTTGGTTTGCGCTGCACTGCGATCTGCCGCCGCCTGCGCGGCAGCCGCCGCCGCATTGGCAGACCGCGCCGCCGCAGCATGATCCGCATCGAACTGTGCCTGTCGCTGGGAACTGTGTCGCCGTTCAAGCTCAATCGCGGCGGTGAAACTGTCGGGGTACTTCGCGGCACACGCATGCTGCACCAGCAGCACGGCACGGCCACTCAGGCCGGGCTGGATGTTGGCCAGTACGCAATCGGCGTACGGCGAGGATGAGGCCGGGCCTGCGGCCAGTGCGGCGATGATCAGTGCATTCAACATGCGAACCTCCTTGTAATTGACGACTTGACTGTAAATCGGTCCGGCCCACGCAGGGGCCGGCGTGCGATGGCGATGCGGCTACTGCGGCCGGATATCCCGGCACACCAGTTCGGCCAGGCCGCGGCAGGCCAGCAACATGCCGTCCACCACGCCCTCATCCAGGTGCCGATCAGGCGTTGCCAGCACGCGGCAACGTTCGGCGGCGTGCAGCATTTCCGCCACGGTCAGCATGCCGACGGCGGCGCGCTCGACACGCGCGAGATCCTGCGCGCGGCCCGGCAGCAGCTTGGGTTCCGGCCAGCCCAGGCCGTCGGCGGCGTCTCCATCGCGGATGCGTTTGAGGCATCCCCAGAAAGTGCTCAGATCGGGCGCGGGGTTGCCGTCGTTGGCGGCCTCGTTGACGACGGTGTGGATGGAGCGGGACGCTTGGGGCGGACGCGGGTTCATCTCGTTTTCCTCGGCACTAGGGCGGAAACGCCACCGCGCGGATGCGGGTGGCGGACGGTACGTGGCTGCAAGCCCGGAAGACATCAAGCAATTAACCGGCGGGTCCGAAGACCCCCACGCACCGCCCGCCATAGAGGCCGACGGATCACCCGCCGGCACGGTCCGGAGACAGTGCCGACGGGTGAGCGCAAACAACATGCTTGATGTCTCCCCGGGCTTGCAGGCCCGGTGCCACCCGTTGTCGGTGGCACAGCATGTTGGTTACGCCCGCGCCTGGATTTCAATCGGAGTTTTCTGAAACTCTGCCGAGTGCAGGCGCGTACAACTATTGTCGCAGGCACGTTTGGCGCAGCAAACGACAGGACGCGACGCATCTGCTGGAACGCGTGGCGGATCGCGCTGAGAAATGGCGTAAATCGCAGTGTGCGGGCCATTCGGTGTGAAGCTGCTCGTGTATGGCTGGCTTCAATATTTCTTTCGAAGGCGGTCGGGCGAGCGCGTCTGGCGGCTGATTTTCAGTGCAGATGCGACAGGGGTGGGGCGACTGTTGCTGCGCCAACGGCAGCCGAGCGTGGGCTCGGCTCTACCGGGGGATGTCGCGTGGTGGGGCATCCACGCATGGCGTGGATCTACTTGCGTCGGTTGAGGACAATCGCTGCGATCACGCCGGCGATGCAGAGCGGGATCAGGATGACCGCCAGAAGGATGAGCCAATGCCAGATGCTGAATCCACCCATGTTCCAACTCCTTGTAGGAAACGATGCAGGGTAGCATCGCACAGCGCCATCGCTGCCAAGAGCGCGTTATGCTCGGCATCTTTCCCAGGACGGGTTGCTCCATGCGCTTGATCGTGCTGTCGCTGTTGTTGTCCGCCGTCGCGGCGACGCCGCTGTGGGCTGCCGAACCGGCACCGGCTGCACAGGCAGCGCCGGCCACGCCGCTGGTGATCGGCGAAACCTTCACCCTCGAATCGAAGGCGCTGGGCGAAACCCGCCGCATCAACGTATACCGTCCGCAGCCCTGGGGCCTGGACCCGAAGACACCGTTGCCGGTGCTGTACATGCCTGACGGTGGCATCGGTGAGGACTTCCTGCACGTGGCCGGCCTGGTGCAGGTGCTGAGCGGCAACGACAGCATGCGCCCGTTCCTGCTGGTGGGCATCGAGAACACCGAGCGCCGCCGCGACATGACCGGCCCCAGCAGCGACCCGGAGGACAGGAAGATCGCGCCGCGTATTGGCGGCTCGGCGGCCTACCGTGCCTTCCTGCGCGATGAGCTGATGCCGCAGGTGCGCCAGCGTTACCCGACCACCGACGAGCGCGCGCTGATCGGCGAATCGCTGGCCGGCCTGTTCGTGGTGGAAACGCTGCTGCAGGAGCCGACCCTGTTCAACAGCTACATCGCGCTCGACCCCAGCCTGTGGTGGAACAAGGGCGCGCTGCTGGCCTCGACACCGAAGCTGCAGCCGGCGGTGGCCAAGGCCACGCCGCGCGTGTTCCTGGCCAGCAGCGGGCAGCCGGAACTGGCGCAGACCACGCAGCAACTAAGCACGCTGCTGCACGGTGCCTCGCCCTCGCTGCAGGTCGACTATCAGCCGTTCCCGCAGGAAACCCACGGCACGGTCTACCACCCGGCGGCGCTGCAGGCGCTGCGCACGCTGTTCCCGGCGCACCCGCCGGTGCAGCCTTGATCGCGTCGATGGCCACAGGAGAAACACGGATGAAGCACGGACGTGGATGGAGTGCGCTGATGTGCCTGGCGCTGGCCGGGTGCGCGATGTCGGTGGCACCACCGGCCGCGCAGGACACACCGAAGCAGGGCACGGCAACAGCCACCGCCACGCCCGGCGTGGTGCTGCCCGATACCGAAGCGCTGCGCGTGCACGACCCGGTCGGCCGCGACTACCCGATCTGGGTTGCGCTGCCGGCCGACTACGCCGCACACCCTGAAAAGCGCTACCCGGTGCTGTACGTGACCGATGCGCTGTACAGCTTTCCGCTGGTGCGCAGCGTGCGCAACCTGGTGGGGCAGCAGGGCGTGAACATCGAGAACTTCATCCTGGTCGGGCTGCCGCCGCAGGAAGGCCTGACCTCCAAGCAGAGCCGTTCGCGTGATTACACGCCCAGCGATCCGGTGCGGAAGGCTGACGGTTACTACAGTGATGACGTCACCTACGGCGGTGCCGAGCATTACCGCGACTTCCTGGCCGCAGAGGTGCTGCCGATGATCGACGCGCGCTACCGCACCGATCCGGCGCGACGCGCGTTTGCCGGCCATTCCTATGGCGCGCTGTTTGGCGCTTATGTGCTCACCACCCAGCCGGACCTGTTCAGCACCTACATACTGTCCAGTCCTTCGCTGTGGTTCGACGAACTGCTGCTGCCGCGCATGCAGGACAACGCCGTGGTTCCGGCACAGCCGACCCGCGTGCTGCTGTCGGTGGGCAGCTACGAAACGGTCAGGCCGGGGCCGCGCTATTCCACCGGCAACGACATGCTGCAGCAGGCCGCTGACTTCACTGCCCAGCTGCAGCGTGGTGGCCGCAAGCTGCAGGTGGACAACGTGGTGATCGATGGTGAGGACCACCTGACGGTCTACCCGCGGGTGATCACCCGCGCGCTGCTGGAGGTGATGCCGGGTGAGGGGCCGTACACCGGTGGCTGAGGATCATGGGTGCGAGCCAATGCCGCACGAACTGGTTGCCAGGGTGGAAGCCCTGCTGGCTGAGCATCCCAGCCTGCGCGGGCAACCGGCAACGGACGCCGAGATCGAAGCGGCCCAGCAGATACTCGGTACCGTGTTTGCGCCGCAGTACGTGGCCTTCATCAAGCACTTCGGCGGTTCGTTCGGCGGCGTGGATATTCATGCGTTCGCGAACGGTTCGTTGATCGGGCGTGAGACCGTGACCGAGCTGACCCTGGGGTTCCGTGAGCGTTACGGCGACGACGTGTCGGATCACCTGCGCACTGCGCTGGCTGTTTCCGATGATGGTGCCGGTAATCCTGTTCTGATATCTGCCAGAGGTGAAATCATGCTTTACCTGCACGATGAGGGGGAGGTGGAGATGCTCTTCCCCTCGCTGTACGACATGATGAACGCGTGGCTGCCATGAGCCTGCATCTGACGGCCGACATGGAACTGCTGAAAGAGCGCTTCATCCGCCGCGTGCGCGAGCATGGCGAGGTGTGGGGCCTGCGCAGCGAGGCGCGCGGGTGGGCGTACTGCCCCTCCAATGACGGCGACGAGGACGTGCTGGTGTTCTGGTCCGACCGTGCATATGCCGCACGGCATGCGGTGGACGAGTGGGCGGATTACGTGCCTACCGTCATTGCGCTGGAGGCCTTCATGCAGCGCTGGCTGCCGGGCATGCAGCGCGACGGTGCCTTGGCCGGTGTCAATTTCAATGCTGATCTGGCGGGCCTGGAACTCCGCCCTGAGGTCCTGCTGGAAGCGCTGCGGTAGATCCACGCCACGCGTGGATCAATGGGCCTTACGCCCCCTGCGCGTCCGGGCTGGTCGACGGTCATCCACGCATGGCGTGGATCAGGGCTTCAGGCGTCCTGCGCGTCCGGGCCGGTCGACGGTCATCCACGCATGGCGTGGATCTACTTCAGTGTCAGTAGATCCACGCCACGCGTGGATCAGGGCTTCAGGCGTCCTGCGCGTCCGGGCCGGTCGACGGTCATCCACGCATGGCGTGGATCTACTTCA
>NZ_JASGBW010000036.1:0-50457 GCF_030053215.1 Stenotrophomonas sp. PFBMAA-4
GTGCTGCAGGCCGGCAGCAGTGCGATCACGCTGGAAGGCGGGAACATCACGTTCAGCTGCCCGGGCGAGTTCAAGGTCAAGGCGGGTGAGCATCCGTTCATGGGGGGAGAGAGCTCTGCCCCGTTCATTCCTCCGCTTCCTGGAGGGCTTCAGGACATTCCCGACTGGATCGCGTTGGATTACCGCGATGTGGAGACACAACAGGCCATGGCAGGCACCCCTTACGAAATTCACTTCAAGAACGGCTCCGTCATCAAGGGCGAGCTGGATGATCAGGGCAAGGCCCACCACGAGCCCATCCAGAAGCAGGAAGTGGAAAAGGTTGTGTATGAACCCCGCAAACCTGACCCGGAAGACAAGTGGCCTGACCTGGAGTTGATCGTCTCTCCCCAGCAGGGCACCGGTCATGGGTGATCCGCGCGCAGATCTCCCGAACCAGGCAGCCCCCGTCTCACTCCAGCAGCTTCGCGAAGCACTTGCCTTCATCAGCGAGCAGTACAAGAGCGCTGTAGATGGCGGCAAGAATGTCTTCGTGTGGCTGTGGGAATCAATCCAGGGTGATTTCAACCAGGAACGCACCACCGGACAGATCGTATTTGATACCGCCATATCCATGATCCCCGGCGTGGACCAGGTCTGCGACGTCCGGGACATCATTGCCAACTGCAAGCAGATCAACGACGACAAGAGCAACTCATGGGCGTGGATCGCGCTTGTCCTGACCCTGATCGGCCTGATCCCCACTCTGGGCTCTCTGCTGAAGGGTGTGCTGAAGATCTTCTTCCTCTTCATCCGCCGCTTCGGCTTGAACCATCTTGTCCGCGCCGTCGATGAGGCCATGAGCTGGGTCATCACGCTTCTGCGCCGACGCGAGGTCGCAAAGTATTGGAAAGCCATGCGCTGGGACCGCGTGTTCCATGAGCTGGCAAAGCAGACCCGTGTCGTGCGTGGACTGGTGACCAAAGCACAGCTGCTGAAGGCCTTTGATCGTGCGGTACTGCTGATGCGCAACCTGCTGGGCAAGGTCGCCGATATCCCGCTGGTGGGGCGCCGCGCACAGGAGACCATCGACCTCGTCGTTGGCATCCGGAAGATTGCAGACAACTACATCGGCCAGGTGCTGGCGCCCGTACAGCACATTCTCGATGCCATCATCAAGCGCCTTGAATTCGAAGACCTGGTGCAGCGCCGCGGCATCGTCAACGCGGGCAACTTCCATTTCACCGGCACGCTGCCCGAGGCGCATGCCGTTTCATTGATGCGGCGGGTTGATCCGTCCCCGTCGTGGCTTGGCAAGGGGAAGCCGACGAAGAATCTGCCGTTGGATCCCTCCGACTATCGTGCACGTGTCGACGAGATGGCGGACAAGGGCTTCCCGAAATTGACCAATGGCCAGATCGAAAGCTTCGCCAAAGGCATGCGCGCCGATACCATCAAGGGACCAGCAAAGCTCTATCGCGTGGTCTCACCGGCGAACTTCAGCGCCGGTGCGGACTGGGTTACCGAAGAAGTCTTCAATACGATCATGAAGTCAGCCGACCCGAGGGCCACCTGGCGAAAGAATCTGGCCGTCTGGCCTGACTGGAACCCCAATGGGCAGTTCGTCGTCTATGAATTGAAGGCAGGTGAAGAACTGAAGGTATGGCGCGGCCCGGCATCTGCGCAAGTCAAGAAAGAGCTGAAGGATCACCACCTTGAAGGCGGCTACGAGCAGATCAAGTTCGATGCGGCCTTTGAGTACGACGCTGCCGGAACGCCGGGAAAGAGGACGTTGGCCGACAGTTCGGAGTACTACGCGGTCAATGAAACGACTGGCGCCATGACCAAGAGCAGCATGACCTATGACAAGTGGAAGCTGCTGCCTCCGCATGAGCAGGTGAAATACGTCAGCCTGCGAACCAAGATCAACAACCCCCGCATTCTCGGCCCAATGGACACCGGCTGGGGGACAACCGACTTTGGCACTCAAATGAATGATGTGAAGCTGGGCCTGCCGAACATCTCCGGCCAGAAAATGAACCGCTGAACATGAAAATTCAATATCTGGAACTGAATCCGTGGCACAAGCGCCAAGCCGCCCTTATCCATCATTTCACCTCGATGGAGTACCTGAAGGGCCTGCTGCCGCAGATCGATGGCCTGCTGGCCATGACCGACCAGATGCTTGATGAGCGCTCGCATCTGGATACAGCTGGCAGAGCCATGGCGGGTTGGGAGTCCCAGGATACGGCCTCGCACTTCTCGACGTACGCCTTTCCAGCTCTGATGGAGTTTCGTGAAGGCATCGTCAAGGACATAGCACTGCGCTCAATCGAGCAATACAGTGTCGCAGGCGAGCACCAATGTGCTCGCATGCTGGAGGAGTACGCCTACCAGATGGCGTGGGCGACACCGGAACAGGAAAAATTGTTCCGCGACAGCGCCGAAAGCGTCTTCGCCTATGCACGGGAGATCTCCGGCATAGTCGCTCGCCCCCCCGTCAAGAATGACTTCTCATTTTGGCTGCTCTGGAACAAGGGCGTGATCGACTCACATCGAATTCCCAAATTCCGTGTCCGTACAGATTTTGTCGTGCGGACCAATCAGGTTCCTCCGCGCACGGGTATCTACGTCGCCAAGAACGACCCCATGGCTTCGCTTCAGTTTGCATGGACCGGTGGGTACGGAGAACTCTGCCCGGCCATGGCCCCCAACGATATTGGACGAGCCGTTCTGAAGCAGATCGGTCGAGAGCGCATGTGGGGGGATACCGAAGCCTTCTATCGCTTCCTAGATGCAAACCGGCACCTGGATCCCTACGGCTGGTCCGACGTCCAGGCTGACGTGGCGAAAGTGGCACCCTCAGTCATCGCTTCCGAGTCCTTCGATCAGCAGGATTGCGAATGGTATTTCGTCGAACGCATTGCCGATGAATTCGAGGATATCGACGGCAGCTACGCCGGCACGGATCGACCGGACCGCCGGCCGGACCGAGTCGCCGCCGGCAAGCCGGTGCCTGTGGCCGGCTGGTGGTACACGCCTGCACAAGGCAGTCGGCGCTTCTTCAAGGAAGGCGATGTGTTCCCCGCCATCAACAGCGACTGGGGTGACACCTTCTGGATCTGGGCCGCAGACCAGACACCGCCGGCATTGGGTTGACGTTCTGCTGCCAACCCACCAGTGGAAACGGCAACCGCATGGCCAAACCGGCGGCGCAGCAGCAGGTCACTACTGCGCTTCTCCTTGGTCGTACGCTGAGTCAGACATGACACGCCAAATGGACTCAACGGACGGCAGGCTGCATCGAGGGTGCGGCTACCATCCTTGTGGACACACCAGGACGACGTCGCCATCAGTCAGGCTTGGCCGCAGCGCCTTCCACTTGGGTACCACGGGAGTATGACAATGCCTTCCGTCCTTCAAGCCGCCCCGCTGCTGGCCGGTCTTTGCCTGGCCGCCACCTGCGCTGCCAAGCCGCCTGCCGCCGAAGCCCTGGACCGCGCCTGCGCAGCGGTCGCCCTTGATGATCGGATCGAGCTGCTTCCCCTGGAAGGGAAACACGTCAGCGCCTGCCCGCCCGGCGACGATGAAGGCTGCCCGTACAGCGGCCAACAGGGAAAGACCTCGCTGAGCGATACGCCGGATCTGGACAAGGATGGGCGCAAGGATGCCATCCTGACCTACGCCGGCAGCAGCAATGGCGATATCGACGTGACCGACAAGCTGGTCCTCGCCCAATGCAGGGACGGAACCTACATCCGGCTCCTGGAAGGAAAGTTCACGACACTGACCGCTCCGGCCATGCCGCATGCCACGTGGCCGGTTCTGGAAGCGACGCGGAACTGCCCGCAAAGCCGCGGCGATGCGGTCCGCACCGAAAAGATCCAGCTGAACTTTGATCCCAGCACGGCGACGTATCGCGGCCCGGCCGGACTGGATCCGGCCGTGGCCTGCAGGGCCCAGGATGAATGACAGAAGCGTGGTGCCTGTTCGATGATCGCCGATATGACAGCTCCCTCAATGAAATCGAGTCCGGGCCAGGACGTGATGGCACCCGCCAAGCCTGGCGTTGCGGCGACGTGCCTCCGCGGCTTCACGCTCAGCTGCATGCTCTTGTTGAGTGCGACGGGCTGTGGTTCCCATGACGCGTCATCAGCATTCACGGTCACCCCACCGATGCCCGAAGCGGAGCTGGAAGATCTCCATTCGGGGACGCTGCTGAAGCAGCTGCCCTTCCACGACATCGACGGCGCAGGCCTGCTGCTGCTTTCCCGCAGCGAGAGCACGATGCCCGCCGAAGGTGATGAGGATCCGGTGGAGCAGATCACTCTGCGCGCGGAACTGTACCGGCGTGCGGACCAGGCGGCGCCCTGGACGTCGCGGTGGAGCGTCGACGACCCGATCCAATGCGAAGGCCTGGACCTGGACGCGGGTTATTTCCTGGACCAGGTGACGGCGACCGATCTCGACAACGATGGCCGCGCCGAGCTGACCCTGGCCAGCCACAGCTTCTGTGGCGGCGGGGTGGATCCGCAGCAGCTGCGCATCGGCCTTCGCCAGGGGGAGCAGTACTACGAAGTGCGGGGCGAATCGCTGGTGGAGGTGGAGGGCGACGCGCCCTTCGGCGGCGAGCGCCAGGACGATCCTGCATTGGCATCGGCTGCGCCGGCACTGCGCGCGCACGTGGACAAGGTCTGGGAAGCGATCAAGCGCGGCCCGCCCGGCGCGCCGTGAACGCCGCGCCTTGATCCAACGCATGCCGACAGCGTGGGCGCAGTGCTATGGTGGCGCCATCATGCGCCCTGGAGCCGTTCCGATGACCCGAGTCAGCATCGCCCGCCTCGCCCTTGCCGCCCTTGCCACGCCGCTGCTGCTGTCGGCCTGTGTCAGCACGCCCGGCCCGCAGGTGAAGGGCACGGGCCTCTGCGACGCCAGCCAGCTGGGGTGGGCCGTAGGCCAGCCGGGCAATGAAGAAAACATGCGCCGGCTGTCGCGTGAAAGCGGCGCGGGCCTGGTCAATCCGATCGGCCCGACCACCATCACCACCAAGGACATCCGCCAGGACCGCCTGCGGGTCTACATGGACAAGAACAACATCATCACCGCTGCGCGCTGCGAGTAACCGCGCGCCCTAGAGGGCCTGCGGCAGGCCGGCCACCTTGGCACAGGCCGGCAGCGGCCTGTCGGGCACGTAGCTCCCGCCGACGCTGCGGAACACCCGGTCGGCGGCACACGCGGCACGCTCGCCGCTGCGGTACTTCAACTGCGGCAGGGCATCGGTGGAGGGCTGCACCTCAAGGCTGGCCCCCGCCTGCCACGGCACCACCAGCAGATCACTGTCGGTCTGCACATCATCGGCCAGGTGACGAACCTGGCCCACGTGCAGCCAGGCAGGCTTTCCCTCCTGCTGCACGACCGCGGCGACCAGCACATCCTGCACCTCAGTGCCTTCCACGCGGTGGGCAGGCAGGCGGATGATGTTCGGCCACACCGCAAGGCGTGCGCCTTCAGGCACGGCCACGGTCACCGCACGGTTCAGCGGTTCGCGTGCGCCGTTCATCGCTTCTTCCACCATCAGCGTGGCAAACGGCGTCTCATCGGCCTGCAGCGCCTGCGCGCACCAGGCGCGGTCCTCGGTGCAGTAGCGGGCGCCGTCCGCCGCAGTGTCTGCAGCAGCGGGCACCGGTAACAGTGCTTCCAGGCGGCTGCCGGTTGCGCTGGGCGCGGCCGCCGCAGCAATCAGCGGCATCATCAGCAGCGCGGCAGACAGCGCTCGGGAAACGGGGGCATGGCTCATCAGGCATCCTCTGCGCAGCAGCGCATCCTTGCGAATGCAGCGATGGTAACGCAGGAGATGTTCAATGCCCGTTGCAGTCGCAGCTCCCCCACCCCTTCGCCTTGGAGGTGTGGCCAATACCCGGATTGAACGTGTTGCTCGGGTCGAGCTGCCGATAGAAGCCGGCCAGTGCCGGCTTGGCCGGGTACAGGTGGCCGACGTTGTGTTCGGCCGGGTACTCGGCACCGCGCTGGTCCAGCAGCGCCCACATCGCGTGCTCGATCGCCATCGGGTCTTCGCCCTTGCGCGCGATGTAATCCTGGTGGAACACATGGCAGAGGAAGTGGCCGTAGTACAGCTTGTGCAGCAGGCGCCCGTCGATGTCGGCCGGCAGGGATTCGAACCAGTCCGCGTCGTCGCGGCGCAGCGCGATGTCCAGCGCCACGATGTCCTGCACCTGCGCACGGTGGACTTCGCGGTAGCGCACCGCCGCACCGGCGACCGCAAAGCGATGCAGGAACGCCTTGCGCCCTTCTTCGGCCGTGCAGCGGAAGAAACCACCTTCGTGGTTGGCGAAACACTCGCGCAGCCAGCGCTCGGTTTCCGCGGCATCCTGCGCCGACACCCTCAGCAGCAGGTGATGTTCATAGCGCTGGCGGAACTCGCCCATGCGCGCCGGCAGATGCGAGGGCAGCAGGCCGGTCAGTGCCTGCATCATCCGGTCGGTCACCCCGCGCAGGCCCAGTCGCTCGAACCAGCCATCGACGCGGCTCTTGAGCGCGAATGCGGCCGGCACGCGCGCGGTGCCCAAGCGATCGATCAACAGGAACGTGTCCTTTCCATAGCGCTCGCCAATGTCGTAGGCATCGCGATGGATGTACTCACCCGCAATCGGCAGGCGCTCGAAACCGGTCAGCAGCTGGCGGCGGATGGCGGTGAGCGTGGCGGTGCGGTTGCTGCCGATGTAGAAGACCTCGGCGGCTTCCTTTTCGAACGTATCCAGGCGCACGGCGAATACGGCCAGCTTTCCCGCCGAACCGGCCGCTTCGTAATGGCGGCTGGGATCGGCGTTGAACCGGGCGGGCGTATCGGCGTCGATCCGCCGCACCTCCTCGGCATAGCGTGGATCGGACGCGGCGCGGCCCTCACCGTCACCCACATCGGACGCGCTGTACTGCCCGTCCTGCAGGCGCTGCAGGATCTGCTCCGGGGTATCGCCCAGGGCGATGCCCAGGTGGTTGACCAGCTGCAGTGTGCCCTGCGCATCGACCTGCGCGTACAGTGCCAGCTCGGTGTACGCCGGGCCACGGCGCACCAGCGCGCCGCCGGAATTGTTGCAGACGCCGCCCAGCACCGAAGCGCCGATGCAGGACGAGCCGATCACCGAATGCGGTTCGCGCCCCAGCGGTGCAAGCGTCTGCTCAAGGCGGTCCAGTGTTGCGCCTGGCAAGCACAGCACCTGGCGGCCTTCGTTCAACAGCTGGATGCCGGTCAGGCGCAGGGTGCTGACCAGCACGATCGGCCGGCCGTAGTCGTCGCCGTCCGGGGTTGAGCCGCCGGTCAGGCCGGTGTTGGCCGCCTGCAGGATGATCGCTGCCCCACCCTGCACTGCCGCCTGCAGCACGCGCCACAGTTCCAGCAGCGTGCCCGGGCGCACCACCGCCAGCACAGGGCCATCACCGAAGCGGTAGCCGCGGCGAAAGCGCCGGGTGGCCTTGTCGCCGGTCAGTACGTGGCGACTGCCGACCGCATCGCGCAACTGCGCCAGCACGGCGTCGTGGCCACTCATGGCAGGCTCACCAGCGAGTCACGGCCGATATCGGCGATGCGACGCGCACCGGTCAGGGTCATCGCCACGCGCATTTCCTTGGCGATCAGGTCCAGCAGGTTGGCCACGCCGGCCTCACCCTGTGCGGCAAGCGCATAGACAAAGGCACGGCCCAGCAGCACGGTGTCGGCGCCCAGCGCCAGCATGCGCACCACGTCCAGGCCGTTGCGGATGCCCGAATCGGCCAGGATCTTCAGGTCGCCCTGCACGGCATCGGCAATGGCCGGCAGTGCGCGTGCAGTGGACAGCACGCCGTCCAGCTGGCGGCCACCATGGTTGGACACCACGATGCCATCGGCACCGAACTTCACCGCATCGCGGGCGTCGTCCGGATCGAGGATGCCCTTGATCACCATCGGGCCCTTCCAGAACTCGCGGATCCACTCCAGGTCCTTCCAGGAAATGGACGGATCGAAGTTGCTGCCCAGCCAGCCGATGTAGTCCTCCAACCCGGTCGGGTTGCCGCGATAGGTGGAGATGTTGCCCAGGTCGTGCGGGCGACCCAGCAGGCCGACGTCCAACGCCCACTGCGGATGGGTGATGGCCTGTCCGATACGGCGCAGCGAGGCATTCGGGCCACTCATGCCCGAGTGCGCGTCACGATAGCGCGCACCCGGTACCGGCATGTCCACGGTGAACACCAGGGTGGTCACGCCCGCAGCCTGTGCGCGCTCCAGCGCATTGCGCATGAAGCCGCGGTCGCGCAGCACGTACAGCTGGAACCACATCGGCCGCTGGAGGGCCGGCGCCACTTCTTCGATCGGGCAGACCGAGACAGTGGACAGGGTGAAGGGAATGCCGCGACTGTCGGCCGCACGCGCGGCCTGTACCTCGCCCCGCCGTGCGTACATGCCGGTCAGGCCGACCGGGGCCAGCGCCACCGGCATCGCCAGCGTCTCGCCGAACAATTCGGTTTCCAGGCTCAGGTCGGACATGTTGCGCAGGATGCGCTGGCGCAGCGCGATGTCGGACAGATCGGAAACATTGCGCTTCAGCGTGTGCTCGGCATACGCGCCGCCATCGATGTAGTGGAACAGGAACGGCGGCAGGCGGCGTTGCGCTGCGGCACGGTAATCGGTGGAGGCGGAAATGATCATGGGGTCAACCGGAAGTAATCAGCCATGCGGAGAAGGTAGGCGCGAGGCGCGTGCACGCCGGGCCTCGTTGTCATCGAGGGTGCGCAGCGTGGTGTGCACGAACGCGAGGTGGGCGTGCGCAGCGGCGCGCGCACGTTCGGCATCGCCGGCCAGCACCGCATCCATCATTTCGCGGTGCTGGTCGGACAGCGGCGAGAACGTGCGGGCCGAGGTGTAGAGCTTTTCGCGGCTCTGCGAGATGTTGGTCTGCAGCAGCTCGAACAGCCCGCGCATCACCTGCAGCAGCACCAGGTTGTGCGAGGCTTCGGCGATGGACAGATGGAACGCCGCATCGGCCTCCGCCTCACCGGCCGGATCATCCTTGCCGTGTGCATCCATCATGGTCTGGAAGGCCTGCGCGATGCGCGCGCGGTCTTCGTCGGTGGCACGCAGCGCGGCATGCCAGGCAGTGGCACCTTCCAGCGCGTGGCGGATCTCGAGCACGTCGAAGCGGTATTCCGGATCGCCCTGGAACAGCGGCAGGTACGGCGCCAGCGGCTCGTCCAGCGCCTGCCGGGCCCGCGCGGCCGGCTCGGCCACGTAGGTGCCGCCGCCCACACGGGCAGTCAGCAGCCCCTGGCTGGCCAGCTGCGCGATCGCCTCGCGAAGCGCGGTACGCGAAACCCCAAGCTGCACCGCCAGCGCGCGCTCGGCCGGCAGCCGGTCACCCGGCTTCAGCTGCTGCTCCTGCACCAGCACGCGCAGCTGCGCGGCCACCTTGTCCGAAACCCGTTGCATGCTCATGGCGCCATTGTCGCCCGAAGCATGCAGCGGTGGGTCAGCCTGCCCGACATGGCTCAGGGGATCATCCAGGTCAGCCAGTAGGCCTGGGCCAGGGTGATCAGGCCGACCATCGTGGTGAAGATCAGGCTGTGCTTGACCGTGAAGCGGAACAGGTCCGACTCCCTGCCGGCCAGGCCCACCGCGGCGCAGGCAATGGCGATCGACTGCGGCGAGATCATCTTGCCGGTCACCCCGCCGGTGGTGTTGGCCGCCACCAGCAGCACGTCAGACACCCCGATCTGCTGCGCGGTGGTCGCCTGCAGCGCCGAGAACAGCGCGTTGGACGAGGTGTCCGAGCCGGTCAGGAACACGCCCAGCCAGCCCAGGAACGGCGAGAAGAACGGGAAGGCCTTGCCGGTGTGGGCCAGTGCCAGCGCCAGCGTGGCCGACAGCCCGGAGTAGTTGGCGATGAAGGCAAAGGCCAGCACCATGCCGATGGAATAGATCGGCACGCGCAGCTCGCGCACGGTTTCGCCGAAGGTCTGCACGGCGGCCTTGGCCGGCATGCGCAGGGCGAGGATGGCGATGACTGCAGCGAGGAGGATCGAGGTGCCGGTAGCCGAGAACCAGTCGAACGTGTAGACCGCGTCGTAGCTCAGGGGTGCCGGCACGATCGGCGGCATCTTCTGCACCATCTGGTCCAGCCCCGGCACCGGGATTTTCAGCACCCAGCCCTGCAGCGGGCCGCCTGCTGCGAACAAGGCCTTGAACGGCTTGATGCTCCACAGGGTGACCATGGCGGTGAGGATCAGGAACGGCGACCACGCCTTGGCGATCTGGCCGACGCTGTAGCGCGGTGCGTCCAGCGCCTGCGCGGCGGCCTCGGCACTGGTGGCGGTGTCGAAACGGAAGATGCGCACCGGCTTCCAGCGGCGCAGGAACAGGGTCAGGCAGACCAGCGAGGCCAGTGACGCGGTGATGTCGGGCAGTTCCGGGCCGATGAAGTTGGACGTCAGGTACTGGGCGATGGCGAACGAACCACCGGCCACCAGCACCGCCGGCCAGGTTTCCCGGATGCCACGCCAGCCATCCATGATGGCCATGATCCAGAACAGCACGATGACGGTGAGGAAGGGCAGCTGGCGCCCGGCCATCTGGCCGATCTCGAAGGCATCCAGGCCGGTGACCTGCCCGGCGACGATGATCGGGATGCCCATCGCGCCGAACGCCACCGGCGCGGTATTGACGATCAGGCACAGGCCAGCGGCATACAGCGGCTTGAAGCCCAGCCCGACCAGCAGCGCGGCGGTGATGGCCACCGGCGCGCCGAAGCCGGCCGCGCCCTCCAGGAAGGCGCCGAAGGCAAAACCGACCATGAGCATCTGCAGGCGCTGGTCCTCGGTGACCGACAGGATCGAGGCGCGGATGATGTCGAACTGGCCGGTTTTCACCGAGACTTTGTAGAGGAACACCGCACCGATGATGATCCACGCGATCGGCCACAGGCCGTAGACGAAGCCGTAGCCCGCCGCACCCAGGGCCTGCGCCAGCGGCATCCGGTAGAACAGCAGGGCAACGCCGAGTGCGATGGCCACGGTGAGCGTGCCGGCCAGCCACCCCTTCATGCGCAGCACGGCCAGGGCAACGAAGAAGAACGCGATCGGCAGCAGCGCGATCAGGCTCGACAACCACAGGTTGCCGGCGGGGTCGTACAGGTGTTGCCAGGGCTGCATGGAGGCTCTCGACTGGGGACGGGTTCACCACCGCTTGCGGTGGTTCGTCGTGGCCTTCATTCCTATTGGTCGTACCAATAAGGAAGAGCAGCAGACCACTGGACGCAGATTGAACCGTCGATCGTGCGCAGAGCCTATTAGACCATAGGGCTAGACGGATTATTGGTCATACCATTAACTGCGGAAAACTCACAGCCGTTTCTCCACCCGCCGGATCACCGCCAGCACCAGTACGCAGAGCACGCTCACGCCGATGGCGATCACATACTTGCCGATGCCCACGGCAATGCCGATGGCCGCAGCCATCACCAGTGAACTGGCGGTGGTCAGCCCGCTGACCTGGTCCTCGCGGTTGCCGCGCAGGATGGTGCCGGCGGCAACGAAGCCGACGCAGGCCACAACCGCCTCGATCAGGCGCACCGGGTCGACCTGCAGCAGGTCGCGGTAGCGCTCCTGCTGGAAGTGCTCGGCCACCGAATCACCGAGGCCGACGATCAGCGCCGCCGCCCCGGCAATCAGCATGTGGGTACGCAGGCCTGCGGCGTGCTTGCCCATCTCGCGTTCGACGCCCAGCACACCGCCGAACAGCATCGCTGCGGCCACGCGCAGCAGGATCGATACGTCCTGGGTAAGTTCCATTGGCGCGCTCCGGGCGTTTTCCCGGAGCGTGGCGCGAGGGCCGTGGCATCACAGTGAAGGTGCCAGCACAGCCGGTTCACCCGCCAGCGCCGGGCGATGCCCGGCGCCGCCTGCCCTCAGCGCATCACTGCGCCAGGTAGCCACCATCGATCGCGTAGTAGGTGCCGGTCGCGAACGAGGCGTCATCGCTGGCCAACCAGGCCACCAGCGCGGCCACTTCCTCCGGCGTGCCCAGGCGCTTGAGCGCATGGCGGCCTTCCAGCGTGGCCCGCACCTTGGCATCCATCTTGTCCAGCAGCGGCGTGGCGATGAAGCCCGGGCCGACCGCGTTGATGCGGATGCCATCGGGAGCATGTTCCCATGCAGCGGTCTGGGTCAGGCCAACCACGCCGTGCTTGGCGGCCACGTAAGCGGTGGAACCGGCATAGCCCACCTGGCCCAGGATCGAGGCCATGTTGATGATGCTGCCGCCCTTGCCCGTCGCACGCATCGCCTGGATCTGCGCACGCTGGCACAGGAACACGCTGGTGAGGTTCACGTCGACCACGCGCTTCCAGCCATCGACCGGGTAATCGCCACTGCTCGCGGCCGGGCCGCCGATGCCGGCGTTGTTCACCGCCACGTCGATGCCACCGAGTTCATTCACCGTGCGCTGCACGGCGGCTTCCACCGCCGCTTCATCGGTGACATCCAGGGCGATGCCGATGGCCTGCACGCCCTTGGCCGTGAGGGTCTGCACCGTGGCATCCACCGCGTCCTGTTTCAGGTCCCACACCGAAATGCTGGCACCCGATGCAGCGAGCAGTTCGGCCACCGCCAGGCCGATACCGGATACACCACCGGTCACGATCGCGGTCTTGCCCTTGAGCTGGTAATCGATCATCTGTGTTCTCCACGTGTTGGTAAGGCGTGCGGAGCGCGTCCGCCTGATGATGACGTTACGCCCGCGCGTGTTACGGATATGCCATCCCAGGGCGCCATCGACACGCACGGCCTGCAACGATCCTTCCCATCGCTGCAACGCGTTCGCGCCTATGCTCTGGCCCACACCTCTCCCCTGTGGAACCTTCGATGAGTCCTGCCGCCGATCTGTTGTTCACGCCTACCCGCCTTGGCGACATCGCCGTGGCCAATCGCATCGCCATGGCACCGCTGACGCGCAACCGGGCCCTGCCCGACCGCGTGCCCTCGCCGCTCGCCATTACCTATTACCAGCAGCGCGCCAGCGCTGGCCTGATCATCGCCGAGGCGACGCAGATCAGCCCACTCGGCCAGGGCTACCTGGATACCCCGGGCATCTACAGCGACGCGCAGGTTGCTGCATGGAAATCAGTGACCGACGCCGTGCACGCTGAAGGCGGACGCATCGTGCTGCAGCTCTGGCACGTCGGCCGCATCTCCCACACCAGCCTGTTGCCCGAAGGCGAAGTACCGGTGGCGCCGAGCGCGATCCGCGCCAATGGCAAGACCTTTACTGCCAATGGCTTCGAAGATGTGTCCGCGCCCAGGGCGCTGGCCATTGAAGAGATCCCGGCACTGATCGAGGACTACCGCATCGCTGCCCGCAATGCGATCGCCGCCGGCTTCGACGGTGTGGAAGTACATGCGGCCAACGGCTATCTGATCGACCAGTTCCTGCGCGATGGCAGCAACCACCGCAGCGATGCCTACGGCGGCAGCATCGAGAACCGCACGCGCCTGTTGTTTGAAGTAGTGAGCGCCGTGGCCGAAACCATCGGCGCGGCGCGCACCGGTGTTCGCCTGTCGCCGGTCACGCCGGTCAACGATGCGCACGACAGCGATCCGCAGCCGCTGTTCGACCGCGCGGTGGAGCGCCTGGACACGATCGGCGGCCTGGCCTTCATCCATGTGATCGAAGGCGCCACCGGCGGCGACCGTGACAACCTGGCCTTCGACTACGCGGGCCTGCGCGCGCGTTTCCGTGGCCCGTGGATCGCCAACAACGGCTACGACGCTGCACGCGCCGAACAGGCCGTGGCCAGCGGCTACGCCGACATGGTCGCCTTCGGGCGCCCGTTCATCGCCAACCCTGATCTGGTTGCCCGCCTGCGCAGCGGCGCTGCGCTGGCCGATCTCGACCCCGCCACGTTGTATGGCGGCGGCGAGCACGGCTACACCGACTACCCTGCACTGGGCGCGTAAGCCAGCGTTGCGGCCCGTCGCTGCGGCGGCGGGCCCGCGCTAGAATATCGTTGCGAGCCGACGCCAGCACTTTCCTCCCCAGCTGAGCGGCTTAGCAATGTCCCGATATTTCACGTTTGCCGATTACCGTCGCTTCGGTGATCGGCACGGCTATGACTATCGCGCCGACCCGCGCGACCTGCGCGATGACCAATGGATCGGTCGTGGCGAAATGCACGAACAGACCCTGCGCGGTGGCCTCAGCCTGGTCGCCACGGATGTGTGCAACCGCGTGGGCTATACGGCCACTGCCGAGCAGCGCCCGGGCCTGTCGATCCGGATGATGCTGGATGGGCAGGTGGATGTGCAGGTGCCGCAGCGTGAGGCCTTCAGCCTGCGCGCGGGTACCGCGATGACCAGCCATCACCGCGAACCGGTCGAGATGCGCGGCGTGCATCCGGGCAGCGTGCGCCTGCGCGGTGTAAGCCTGTGCCTGCCCGCGGAGTTCGATGTGGAGCTGCTGCAGCAACCCGCGCTGCAGCAGGCGCTGCACGGACCCGGGGTCGGCTGCCGGCACTGGGCCATTCCGCACACGCTGCTGCCCGCGCTGTCGCAGTTGTTCGACAGCCCCTGGCAGGGTGGCCTGGATGCGCTGTGGCGCGAGGGCCTGGCCCTGCAGATCCTGGCCGTGGGCCTGCAGGCCGATGATCTTCATCCCGCCACACCCCGTGCGCTGCGTGCCGGCCAGCGTGCGCGGCTGGAACGCGTGCGTGCGTTCCTGCGCGAGGACCCCAGCCATGAGCACAGCCTGGTCGAGCTTGCGCAGATCGCCTGCATGAGCCCCAGTTCGCTGCGTCGTCATTTCGTGCAGCAGTACGGCTGCTCGGTGTTCGATTACCTGCACGAGCAGCGCATGCATCATGCCGAGCAGGGCCTGCGCGAGCGCGGCTGGAGCGTGGAGCAGGCCGCGGCGGCTACGGGCTATCGGCACCCGAGCAACTTCGCAGCCGCTTTCCGCAAGCGCTTCGGGTTGGTGCCCAGCCGCTGGCGCACCGGGCCATCGAAGGTAGGTTGACCTGCTCTCGCGCGATTCCCGCTCTGGTGGGTGTCGACCGTTGGTCGACACGCTCTTGCATGGTAGTGCCGGCCAGCGGCCGGCACTACCACCGCCGGGCATGGCCCGGCGCTACCTGGTGGGTGTCGACCGTTGGTCGACACGCTCCTGCATGGCATGCCGGCCAGCGGCCGGCAGTACCATCGCCGGGCACGGCCCGGCGCTACCTGGTGGGTGCCGACCGTTGGTCGACACGCTCTTGCATGGCATGCCGGCCAGCGGCCGGCACTACCACCGTCCGGTTCAATACACCGGCAAATCGATGTAACTGGCCTGCGCGGCGCTGTGCCAGACCCGCTGCGTGGCCTTCTGGTAATCGGCCGGCTTGGCCAGGTAGATGTTCGGCACGTAGGTCTGCGGGTTGCGGTCGTACAGCGGGAACAGGCTGGACTGCACCTGCACCATCACCCGGTGCCCCTTCTGGAATACATGGTTGGCATTGGGCAGGTCGAAGCGGTACGGCAGCACCTGGTTGGCGGCCAGTGCCTTGGGCGCGCTGAAGCTCTCGCGGTAGCGGCCACGGAAGATCGCCAGTGACACCGGCAGCTCGTAGCCGCCCATCTCCGGCATCGATGCCTCCTGGTCGGGATAGACGTCGATCAGCTTCACCACCCAGTCGCTGTCGGTGCCGCTGGTGGAGGCCTGCAGGTGCACCACCGGCGCGCCACCAATGCGAAGGGGTTCGTTCAGCGGTTCAGTGATGAAGGTCAGCACGTCCGGCCGACCGTCGACGAAGCGCTGGTCCTTCACAAGCCAGGTGGTCCACATGTCACGGTCGCCGAAGCGTACCGGGCGCGGCACGAACGGCACCGGCTTGGCCGGATCGGACACGTATTCCTCGAAATCACCCTCGCCCGCCGCCGGTGCCTGGAAGGCCAGCTTGCCACCGGCACGCAGGTACAGCGGCTTGCTGGCCGCAGTGCAGTCCTTCTCGCAGCTGCGCGGCCAGCCCTGCAGGCGGTCCCAGTGGTTCTCGCCGGTGTTGTAGACCAGCACCGGCGGCGTGTCAGCCTTCGGTGCGCCATCCACCAGGTACTGGTCGAAGAACGGCTTGAGCACGTCGCGGCGGAACTGCAGCGCGGTATCGCCATCGAACTTCAGCGCCCCCAGCTCGTTGCCGGTGTAGTTCACCTGGCTGTGCCGCCACGGTCCCATCACCAGGTAGTTGAGGGTGTTGCCGGTGTCACGGGCTTCCATCGCCCGGTAGGCGTGGTTGGCGCCCCACATGTCTTCCTGGTCCCACAGGCCCTGCAGCCACATGGTCGGCACCTTCAGCGGCGTCTTCGCCATCACTGCATCCAGCGCCTGGCCCTGCCAGAACGCATCGTACGCCGGGTGCTCGACCAGCTTCTTCCACCAGGTCAGCTTGTCCACGCCGGTGAAGCGGGCGTAGTCACCGGCCGAGCCGATGCGCAGGAACGTGCTGTAGTCGTCGTAGCCGAGGCTGGGCAGCGGCGTGCCCTTGCCGCGCTTCTCGGTCTGCATGGCGAAGTAGTTGAAGTTGACCTGGCGGAACGCACCGTAGTTGAGCCAGTCATCGCCCATCCAGCCATCGACCATCGGGCTTTGCGGCGCGGCCACCTTCAGTGCGGGGTGCGGGTCGGTCAAGGCCATCACCACGGTGAACCCTTCATACGACGAGCCCAGCATGCCGACCTTGCCGTTGGTTTCCGGCACGTGCTTTACCAGCCAGTCGATGGTGTCCCAGGCGTCGGTGGAATGGTCCACCTTGGTGTTGTTCAGCGGCCCGCGCAGCGGCCGGGTCATCACGTAATCGCCTTCGGAACCGTACTTGCCGCGGATGTCCTGGAACACGCGGATGTAGCCGCCATCGACGAACACTTCATCGCCCTGCGGCAGCATGTCACGCATGCGCGGCGAATCGGTGCGGCTGGCGCGGCCGGCGGCATCGTAGGGCGTGCGGGTCAGCAGGATCGGTGCGTTGTGCGCGCCCTTGGGCACCACGATGACGGTGTACAGCTTGGTGCCATCGCGCATCGGCACCATCACCACGCGCTTGTCATAGTCGCGGCCGACATCGGGGGCCACGAAGGGCTTTCCGCTGATGTCCGGGGTCATCGGCGGGGTATCGGCGGCCAGCACGGTGCTGGACAGGCAAAGGGCGATGGCTACAGCAACGGCACGCACACGCATGGAAACCCCTCCCGGCAGGAAAGACCCAAGCGTACTCCTGCCCCGCCCGGTGAAGTGTGTGCGGGCTTTGCGTTCCGCGCTCTTTGGAGGCAGGACTGATGGCACATGCCAACCGCTGCTGGGCAGCGCTCACCGGACATGGCCCGGCGCTACCGATCCGCGCGCCCGAGGTAGCGCCGGGCCATGCCCGGCGGATCCGTCAGCCCGACTGAACCTCTTGCAGCGCCAACCAGCGCCAACGCCCCTGCTCCTGCCGCAGCACCGCCAGCGACTCGCGCCACGCGACCGCCCCATCGCCCACCGCATGCCCCTCGCGATAGCGCAGCACCGCCAGCGGTGACGGCGCTTCGATCACCTGCACCGCTTCGATGGCAATGCGCAAGCCAGGCCGTGCCCCATGCCCGCCGACGAACAACGCCTGTACCGCCTGCCGATCCAGGCGCCGCCCGGCGATGCCGACCATGCTGAAATCCGCGCAGAAGTGCGCCATCAGATCGTCGAGTGCTTCGGCGCCCACCTCGGCGCGGAACCAGGCCTGCAGCGTGTCGTGCAGTTCGTGGATTTCATGTTCGGCGGTGTGTTGCATCAGGCATGCTCCGGTTGCGCAATGGTCAGTGGCTGCGAGCGGCGCAACAGCGCCATCGGCAGCAGGGTAAGGACAGCGGCCAGGCCCAGCGCCACACCAGTGGCCCGCGCCGGCAACCATTGCAGGGCCAGGGCCAGCAGCAGCGCGATGGCGGCGGTGCCGAGGCAGAAGCTGAGCTGGCGGTTGAGATTCCACAGCGCGCTGGCATCACCCAGCGCTTCACCCTCCACACCGTGGAAGGCCAGCGTCTGTGCGGTGCTGCTGCACAGGCTGCCGCCGGCGCCCATCAACGCGTACAACAGCGCTGCCAGCGCAAACGGAGGCTGCGGCAACAGCGCCATCAACATCAGGCCGCTGGCCTGCAGCAGCATGCCACCGCGCAGCACCGCCGCCGGACCGAAGCGCGCGAGCAGGCGTCGGCTGCCGGTGATGGCCACCGCCGACGCCAGCGCCCACGGCAGCATCAATGCACCGATGCGTGCGGCGCTGTAGCCCGCCTGGTGCAGCTGCAGCGTGCTGGCCAGCTGGCTGCCAATGAAAACGCCCGGCACTGCCAGGTAGACCAGCATTGCCAGCCGCAACCCGCGATGGGACAGCAGCGACCAGCGCAGCAGCGGCTGTGCCTGCCGACGCGCGTGGCGCAGGTGGGCGGTCGCCAGCACCAGCGCCAGCAGCAACAGCACCGCGCCGGCAATCCGGTGGCCGGGTTCGCCCAGCCAGGTCAGCGCCAGCAGCAGCACGCCCAGCGCGCTCATCGCGGTGGCCAGCGCATAGGCCTGCAGGCGGGGCGCAGTGCGATCGCCATCGGCCGGCATCCAGGCCAGTACCAGACCCATCGCCGCCAGTGCCAGCGGCAGGCTGGCCCAGAGCACGCCCCGCCAGGACAGCCACTGCACCAGCAGCCCGCCCAGCGCCGGCGCCAGCGCTGGCACCAGCAGTGCTACCAGCAGGATGCGCCGGGTCAGCGCCCCACGCTGCCCAGGGCTGCATTGCCGGTAGGCCGCGGCCTGCGCGACCGGAATCAGCAGGCCGCCGGCAAGGCCCTGCAGCAGCCGCCATCCCAGCAGCCAGCCGATACCCGGCGCCGCACCGGCCAAGGCCGCCGCCAACGCGAACAGCAGCAGGGCCGCCAGCAACAGTCTTCGTTCACCGCAGCGCGCGGCCAGCCACAGCGCCAGCGGAATCACCACGCTCAAGCCCAGCATGTAGGCCGTGCCAACCCATGCCAGGGTGCTGATGTCCGCCTGCAGTTCGGCTGCCAGCGCCGGATAGGCCACCGTAGCGATGAACATGTTGACCAGGTCCAGCGCGAACACCAGCAGGAAGATCGCCTCATGGCGCAGGCGGGGAGAGGGCATCGGCGGCGCTCCAGCGGGGAAGCGGCCAGCATGCCTTTCGACGATTGTTGGAAAAACACGACGCCAGCTGCAACACTGTCAAATCTGTTTTGACAATGAATCGCCATGGTCAGCCTGGACCGCTTTGACATCTTCCGTGCCGTGGTCGACGCCGGCAGCCTCACCGCAGCCGCCGAGCGCCTGGGCCTGAGCCGCGCAGTGGTCAGCTTCAACCTGAAGCGGCTGGAGCAGGAGCTGGGCGTGACCCTGCTGCTGCGCAGTACCCGCCACCTGGCGCTGACCGAGGCCGGCGAACAGTTCCTGCAGCACTGCGTGCAGGCACTGGAGGCAGCGCAGGCGGCCATCGATGCCGCGCGCCGCGACCAGCATCAGCTGCAGGGCACGCTGCGCCTGACCACCACGCCGGAGTACGCGCAGCTGCGGCTGATCCCGGCGCTGGAGGCATTCCGCGCACGACACCCGGCGCTGCAGCTGCATCTGTCCACGTCGCCAGCACCGGCCGACCTGATTCCGGAGCGCTTCGACCTGGCCATCCGCCTTGGCCGCCTGCCGGATTCAGGCCTGCACGCCAGCGAGCTGGAACGCCACCCACTGTGGGCGGTGGCGGCGCCTTCACTGCTGGCACGCCTGCCCTCTGCCGATGCGGCTGATGATCCCGTGCAGCTGGGCACCCTGCCCCGCCTGGGCTACCCACGCCTGGCCGATGTGCCGGTGGTTGCGCCCGATGGCAGCGACGCGTTGTTTGCCACCAACCCGGGCAATGCCGTGGTGCGCGTGGATGGCGCCAGCAGCCTGCGCGCCTTCGCCCTGGCCGGTGCCGGGGTGACCGTGCTGCCACGCTGGCTGATCGAGGACGACCTTGCCTTGGATCGCCTGCGGCCGGTGCTGCGCCAGCACCGCTTCCCGCAGCAGAGCGTGTACGCGGTCTACCCGCACAGTACGCAGCCCTCGCCGAAGGTGCGGCAGCTGATTGATTTCCTGCGCGGGTGGTTCACCGGCACGCCCGGGTGATGATGGCGTCCGCCGGGCACGGCCTTCTGTAGAGCCGAGCCCACGCTCGGCTCCGTTCTACAACAGCCGAGCATGGGCTCGGCTCTACAGTAGATCTCCGGTAGCGCCGTGCCGTGCCCGGCGAGCGCAGCGGCCACATTCGGGTAGCGCCGGGCCGTGCCCGGCGAGCGCAACGGCACCCCACAAACAGAAACGGCCCCTTTCGGAGCCGTTCCTTCAAGCATCAACAACCCGCAGTATCAGCGCAGCACCTGCTCCACCAGCTGCACGTCCACGCTCTGCAGCGGCTCGGCGGCGTTGCGCGACAGCTGCACCTGGTAGGTGCCACCGTCGATCTTCCACTGGCGGGCCTGCGCATCGTAGTGGGCCAGGGTCTTCGGCTCGGCTTCGATGCGGATGCGGCGCTGTTCGCCCGGCTGCAGCTGCACCTTGTCATAGCCGATCAGGCGGATCGGCGTGGTGTTGCCGGCCGGCAGCTTCAGGTACAGCTGGGCCACATCGGCACCGGCGCGCTTGCCGGTGTTGCGGATGTCCACGCTGGCCACCAGGCGCGAGCCTTCCACGCTCACCTTCAGGTTTTCATAGGCGAAGGACGTGTAGGACAGGCCGTGGCCGAAGGCGAAGGTCGGAGTCAGGCCCTTGGCCGCCATCCACTTGTAGCCGACGTTGGCGCCTTCGATATCGAAATCGAACACGTCGCCGAATTCCTTCTTCGGCTTGAAGCCCAGGCCGTCGATGTGCGGGCGCGGCAGCTGCGATTCGTCCACCACCCAGGTGACCGGCAGGCGGCCGGACGGGTTGGCCTGGCCGGTCAGCAGCGCGGCGATGCCTTCGCCACCGCGGATGCCCGGGTACCAGGCCTGCAGCATCGCCGGCACCTGCGCCAGCCACGGGGTGCGCACCGGGCCGTTGGTTTCCAGCACCAGCACGGTCTTCGGGTTGGCCTTGGCCACCGCCGAGATCAGTGCATCCTGGTTGTCCGGCAACTGCATGTCCGGCAGATCCACCGATTCGGCCGCCCACTGGGTGGCAAACACGATGGCCACGTCGGCCTGCGCCGCCGCCTTGGCCGCCGCGGCGGCGTTGGTGCCGTCCACGTACTCGATGGTCGCGTGCGGACGCGCTGCACGCAGCGATTCCAGCGGCGAGGACGGGTGGAAGATCACCGGACCCGGCCAGGTGGTCGGCATCACGCCCGGCACTGCGTTGGTGCCCTTGGCGGTCACGCCGACCATCGACGAACCACCGCCACCGATCACGCCCTTGTCGGCATGGCCGCCGATGATGACGATGCGCTTCACGCTGTCGGCCAGCGGCAGCAGGTTGCCTTCATTGCGCAGCAGCACGCTGCCCTCTTCCACCGTGCGCTGGGCAACAGCGAAGCCGGCCTCGGCATCGACCTTCTGGTGCTGCGGCGGGTTGTCGAAGTTGCCGTGCAGGAACATCGTGCGCAGGATGCGCGCCACCATGTCGTTCAGGCGCGCCTGCGGCACCACGCCGCCATGCACGGCCAGGCGCAGCGGCTCGTCGAAGAACACCGCCGCGTCGAACACTTCACCCGCCGACTGCTGGTCCAGGCCGGCCAGCGCCGCCTTCGAGCCGCTATGCACGCCGCCCCAGTCGGACATCACGAAACCGGGGAACTTCCATTCCTGCTTCAGCACCTGGTTCATCAGGTAGCCGTTCTCGCAGCCGTAGGTACCGTTGATCTTGTTGTACGAGCACATCGCCACGCCCGGGCGGCCGGCGTCCAGCGCGATCTCGAAGGCCAGCAGGTCCGACTCGTGCATGGCCTGTTCGCCGATGCGCACGTCGTGGAAGTTGCGGCGGGTCTCCATGTCGTTCAGCGCGAAGTGCTTCATCGAGGAGATCACGTGCTGGCTCTGCACGCCCTGGATGAGCGCGCCGACCATCGAGCCGGCCAGCAGAGGATCCTCACCGGCGTATTCGAAGTTGCGGCCGTTGCGCGGGTCACGCTGCAGGTTGACGCTGCCCGACAGCAGGATGTTGAAGCGCTGCTGCCACGCTTCGCGGCCCATGGTCGCGCCGCCGGCGAAGGCCACTTCGCGGTTCCAGCTGGACGCGGTGGACGGGCCGGACGGCATGGCGGTGGCGAAGTCACCCGGGCGAATGCCGCCCGGATTGGTCACACCCACGCCGGCATCGGCCGACTGCTGCGCCGGGATGCCCAGGCGCGGCACCGCAGGCACGAAACCGGCCGAACCCACGGCGCCTTCCGGCAGCGGGCCACCGTCCTTGCCCAGCCCGAAGTAGCTGTGCAGCATCTGGAACTTCTCGTCCTCGGTCATCGCCTTCAGCAGCAGCGCAGCGCGCGCATCGGCGTTGAGGGTGGTGTCCATCCACGGCTGCTCGCCGCCCTTGTCGGCCACGTAGGCCAGGGTCAGCAGGGTCGCACGCAGGGCGCTGCCATCAATCTTGAACGGCGCGCTGCTGGCCGCCTGGAAGCCATCGCTGAAGTAGCTGGCGTCGGCTTCCAGGGCCACGCGGGCCGGGTCGAAGCCGGCCGCCTTGGCCGACTCACCGGCCACCGCACCCAGCAGCACCGCCGGTGCGCCCAGGCGTGAACGGGTGACCAGGGCGGGCAGGCGGGCGGCACCCGCGCCGGCATCGGTGTACAGCGCCACGGTGTGGCGGCCGTCGTCCAGGCGCAGGTAGTTCAGGCCCGGCTGGTCGGGGCCGGATTCGGCGGCGATCGGCAGGCGCGTCAGCACGGCCTGGCCCTGCTGGGTCTGGCCATCATCCTTGCCGGCGGCGATGAAGCGGTATTCGTAGCCCAGGCCATCGGCCAGCAGCTGCAGCGGGTCGACCTGGCCGATGCCGCGCTGCACCTGGCGCACGCTGACCGCGTCCACCTTCAGGGATTTCAGCTGGGCAGCCAGGGCGGGGATCGCATCCTGGGTCGGTGCCTGTTCCAGGGTCAGCACGGTGAAGGCGGCCGTGTCGGCCCAGGCCGGGGCGGCCAGCGCGGCAGACAGCGCAAGGGACAGGGCGAGCGGCTTTGTAAACGTTTTCATCGGCGGGCGTAATTCCGTTGCCAAGGCAATCGGTCCAGGGAAAGTGCCGCCGAAGGGTGCAGCGTTCATGCCGCGCGGGCGTTGCCAGGCAACACACCGCGGGCCAGGGGACGGACCGGTCTGCGCGCGGGACCCTCCTCCCGGCGTGACAACCTGCCTGCCCGGGCCGCATAGCGACCCATCTTGTTAAGATTGTGCGAGGGCATTGATGGCTGTCAACAGGACCTAAGTCACAGGCCGCTGCGACGGCATGGTTATCAGGCCATCACCGGCGGTCATCAGCGGGCCGCAGGGGCGTACCGATAATGGGAGTCCCCGGCGATGGACCGAGCCCATGAACGTACACCGCACTTTCGACCACCTCTGGCGCGACCGCTGTGATACCTCCAGCCAGCGCAGCCCGCGCGTGCTGATCCGCGTGTTCGTCACCCCCGGCGAACTGGAGCGCAGCGTCGCGTTCTACGAGCAGCTGCAGGGCGTGGTGGCCGATGCCGGCTTTCCGTTCCCCGATGCCGGCCTGCGCCTGGCCATGGTTGGCGCCTTCCTGCTGATCGAAGGCAGCGATGACGCGCTGGCGCCGTTCACCTCCACCACCGGCACCCTGCTGGTCGACGATGTCCGGCCCTATCACGACCGGCTGGTGGCCGCCGGCGCCGAGATCATCTTCCCGCTGCAGGTCGTGCCCACTGGCGCGGCATTCAATGCGGTGCACCCCGATGGCACCGTGGTCGAATACGTGCACCATCGCCCGGACCCGCACGGCCGGTGATGGCGCGGCCGGGCTGCCGCCCGGCACCCGCTAACGTCAACGTCAACGTCAAAAGCCTGCATTCCGTGGGATGGCGGGGTAGGTCCGGTTGAGGGGGACGCCGTAAACCCGTCCATGGGGGCTTGGTCGCGCCATCCATGGCGCTCACACCCCCTCAACCGGACCCACCCCGCCTTCGACAGTTTCCTGCGAACTGTTGGAACCTGCTGCTGATGGAACCTGCTGCTGATGGTGGTGGGTGCCGACCGTTGGTCGGCACGAGGGTCGGTTCTCCATGGATTCAATTCCGATGGAGATCCATCCACGCATGGCGTGGATCTACAATGCCTGCATGCCCCACCCCGCCCTGCCCTGGAATGGCACCCTGCTGCTGGATGCACACGCCGCCCTGCTGCAGGGCCATGCCGGTGGCAGCGGCACGCACGCGCACTACGCCCACCAGCTGCTGGTCAGCGA
Organism: Stenotrophomonas sp. PFBMAA-4; assembly: GCF_030053215.1. NCBI lineage: Bacteria > Pseudomonadati > Pseudomonadota > Gammaproteobacteria > Lysobacterales > Lysobacteraceae > Stenotrophomonas > Stenotrophomonas sp. PFBMAA-4. Next base: position 24,440 of record NZ_JASGBW010000036.1, read on the forward strand.
CGGCGCGCCCTGGCAGGTGGAGATCGATGGCGTGCCGCACCTCGGCCAACGCCTGTGGCTGCCATCCTTCGTGCCGCATGCCATCCTCTCCGCGCCGCGGGACGGCTGCACCCTGTTCCTCGAACCGGCCCATGCCGATCTCGAACAGATCCAGCAGCACCTGTACCAGCTGCCCGCCGATATCACTGTCCTGCACGAGCGACTGCCGCAGCTGAGCCGCGCGCAGCCGTTGGACCGCCGCGTGCAGGTGGCACTGGAACGCATCGCCCAGCACCTGCCCGGCCCGGTGCCCGCCGCCGATATCGCCGGGGCCGCACATCTGTCAACCAGCCAACTGCACCGGCGTTTCCAGTCCGACCTCGCGGTGACCCTGCGTGGCTGGGTGCTGTGGCAGCGCCTGCGCTCCGCACTGGCACACCACCTGCACGGTCACAGCCTGACCGACAGTGCACACGCTGCAGGCTTCGCCGATCTGGCCCATCTGTCGCGCAGCCTGCGCCGCATGTTCGGCATCGGCGCGGCACAGCTGCAGGGGCTGCAGCTGCGCGCCACCTGAGGCGCATGCTCAACGACGGCGCAGGCCCTCAGGCACTTCAGGCACCTGCCCATGGGGCAGCTCGCGGAACGGCGCCATCAGTTGCCCGGCATAGTCGCGCGGATAATCCGGCTGGCTGCCGATGCCCAGATCGTGCGTGCCCAACCGGTAGCCCGGTGCATCGAACGCAGTACCCAGCAGGCGGTCCCAGACCGTCAGGAACAGGCCGAAGTTGACGTCGCCAGCGGTGCCGTAGCGCATGTGGTGGAAGCGGTGCAGCGGTGCCCAGGCCATTACCCGGCCGAGTACACCCGGGCGCATGTCCACGTTGGAATGCTGCAGCAGCAGCTGGATGGCAATGGCAAAGGCCAGCACCGCCGCCACCGGCATCGGCAGGCCCAGCGCCAGCAACGGCAGCACCCCGCCCACCGCCTCGGCCGCCTGGTGCAGCGGGTGCTTCATCAGGCCGTTGAACCCGTACATGCGGGTGACGCTGTGGTGCACCGCGTGCAGCCGCCACAACCAGCCGATGCGATGGCTGGCGTAGTGCACCAAGGTGATGCCGAGATCGGCGGCGATGATGGCCACCAGCACCTGCAGCGCGAACGGCCACTGCTGCGGCCACGCCTGCCACGGAATGATCGCCGCCAGCAGCGGGACGGCCGCGATCGACAGCAGGTTCAGGCCTTCGTTGACCAGTGCATGCAGGGTGTCGCGCACGCGATCATCGTGGTCGTGGTTGAACGACGGATCGTAGGGCCAGAGGCGTTCGGCCATGAAGGACACGGCAATGGCGAGGGCCAGCAGGGCCAGCAGCCACAGCGGGTCGCCGTGGTGGTGGCCGACCCAGGCGATGGCGGCGGCGAGGAAGCCGAACAGGAACAGCGGGGCGTACAGGCGGAGGAACCAGAGCTTCATGGGCAACCCGAAACGTGAGGGGCCTGCAGGGTGGCGCCGCGCTCGGCGGGTTGGCTTGAACAAACGACGCAACTACGTGGTGGGCATGGCACGGATCTACAATGGCGGTTTCATCGCGCCCGGGACCGGCATGGACTCCTTCAACCTGATGCGCGCTTTCCGTCGCATCGTCGAGCGCGGCGGGCTGGCCCGCGCCGCCGAGGACCTGGGCATGTCATCGGCCGGGTTGAGCAAGCAGCTGCGCGCGCTGGAATCGCACCTGGGCGTGGTCCTGCTGCAACGGACCACGCGGCGCATGAGCCTGACCGAGACGGGCCATACCTACTACCGCGAGTGCTGCCGCCTGCTCGACGAACTGGACGCACTGGAACGCGGCATTGCCGAGCAGCGTGGCGAGGTGGCCGGACGGCTGCGCGTCAATGCACCGCAGTCCTTTGCCTTGAGCACGCTGTCGCCGTTGCTGCCGCGCTTCCTGCAGCAGCATCCGAAGGTGTCGCTGGACCTGGTGATGGAAGACCGCCTGCTCGATGCCGTCGGCGAAGGCTTCGATGTCTCGCTGCGGCTGCGCGCCGAGCTGGATGACTCGCGGCTGGTGGCGCGCCGCCTGGCCTCGCTGCAGCAGGTGCTGTGCGCGGCGCCATCCTACCTGCAGCAGCACCCCGCACCCGCGGCGGTGGATGACCTGCAGGCGCACAGCGTGCTGGCCTACAGCCTGTCCGACTCACCCGGCAGCTGGCCGTTGCTTGGCCCTGATGGCCAGGTGACGATCACCCTGCCGGCGCGCGTCACCGCCAACAACAGCCTGATGCTGCGCGATCTGCTGGTGGCCGGCATGGGCATCGGCGCCCTGCCCTCGTTCCTGGCGGCGCCGGCACTGGCCCGTGGCGAACTGCAGCAGGTGTTGCCCGACCACCAGTATCCGCCGCGCTTCGTGCATGCGGTCTACCCCACCTCGCGCCACCTGCAGCCCAAGGTCCGTGCCTTCATCGATTTCCTGCACGCCGAGCTGCCTGGCTGCCCCGGCCTGGATTCGTAACCACCAGCGAAAACTGAGCTGCCTGCGGCGTGCTGTTTCGGGCATGCCGCGCTGCCTACTCTGCCGCCTCCCCTCTCACCGATGGCAGGCAGATGTCTTCCGCTCCTTCCCCCGCCACCGCAGCGCCGGTGGTCGATTTCTTCCACGACGTGGTCTGCGGCTGGTGCTTCGTGCTGGCCCCGCGCCTGCAGCAGGCCTCCGCCGAACTCGGCATCCAGGTGCGTCATCGCAGCTTCGTGCTGCAGGACTCGCGCGCGCAGATGATCGAGGTGTTCGGCTCGATGCAGCGCGCCAAGGCAACCATCCTGCGCCACTGGACCGACTGCGCCGCGCATGAAGACAGCGCGCGCATCGATATCGAAGGCATGCGCGCACAGGATTTCGAGTATCCCTCCGGCTGGCTCGGCGCACTGGCCTGCCAGGCTGCAGGGCGGCTGGGCGGCAATGAGGCCCATGGCGCGATGTTCGATGCCGTGCAGTGGGCGCACCTGCACCAGCACCGCAACATCGGCGATGCCGAGGTGCTGCTGGATATCGCCGAATCGCTGGGCCACCCGCGCGGCGCCTTCGCCGGCCACATGCGCAGCGACGAAGTCCGCCGGCGCGTGCAGGCCGACCGCAGCGAAGCCGCTGCCCTAGGCATCCGCTCCATTCCCACCGTAATCGGCGGCAACGGCCTGCGCCTGCAGACCCTGCCGTTGCCGCAGCTGCGCCAGGCCCTGGCCCCTCTGGTCGCGGCCTGAGCCGCACCTTCCCCCACCCTGCAAGGAGATTCCCCATGACCCCACGTCCCCTGGTCACCGCGCTGGCCCTGCTGCTGGCCGGCACCGCCGCCTCCACCACCGTGCACGCGCATGAACGCGTTCCCTCCGGCCAGCAGGTCGGTACCAGCCCCTGGGGGCCGGAGGATGAGATCGGCCGCCTCAACCTGATCACCGAGGCTTCACGCGCGGCGATCCTGTCGCGGGTCAGCGGCGGCAAGGCCTATGACCTGGCTACCGAGTACTACGTCGGCATGCCCAGCTGGCAGGACGCCGGTGACCCGCACTACCAGTTCTGGATGACCCATACCCCGCGCGGCACGGTGATGGACGACCCGATGGGTGTGGGCGAGACCATGAACCTCACCCGCAGCTACACCGGCACCGCATTCTCGATGTACAGCCACACCGGCACCCACATCGATGCGCTGAACCACTTCGGCATCCACGGGAAGATATGGAACGGCTTCGAGGCCGACCAGCATCTCGGCGACCGCGGCTGGAACGTCACCGGCATCGAGAAATTTCCGCCACTGATCGCGCGCGGCGTGCTGATCGACGTGGCCGGGGCCAAGGGCATGGACATGCTGCCGGACAGCTACCGGGTCACCCGCCAGGACCTGAAGGATGCGCTGGCACGCCAGAAGGTGAAGCTGCAGCAGGGTGACATCGTGCTGATCCGCACCGGCCGCATGCGCCTGTTCGAACAGCCGAAGGCGTACATGGCCAACCCGCCAGGCATGGGCCTGGACGCGGCGCGCTTCCTGGTCGAAGACAGCGGCGCGATGATCGTCGGTGCCGACAACCTCAGCTTCGAGACCTTCCCCTCTGAGGTATCCGACGATTACGTGCCGCTGCACACCTACCTGCTGGCCCAGCAGGGCGCACCGATCATCGAACTGGTGGCGCTGGACGAACTGGCCCGCGACAAAGTCTACGAGTTCGCCTTCATCGGCGGCCCGTTGAAGATCCGCGGCGGCGATGCCGCGCCGCTGCGTCCGGTTGCGCTGCCGGTCCACCCGTAACCAGGCAGCACCGATGAGCGGGTAGCCGCCGGCCCGGGTCGGCGGCGGCGCACTTTTGCCCTATCCACGCATTGCGTGGATCTACTGATTCGGTCGCCTTTTGCCCATCCACGCATGGCGTGGATCTACCGATTCGGTCGCCTTTTGCCTATCCACGCATGGCGTGGATCTACCGATTCGGTCGCCTTTTGCCTATCCACGCATGGCGTGGATCTACTCATCGGCCTGATAGATCCACGCCATGCGTGGATGCTTTACCGCTTCAGCAACCTGAAACCCGACCCTCCAATTTCATTAGTAATTCTACTCACAAGGCGAGTAGCATGTCTGGTCCCAGCCCCTGATGCCGGTCTGCCGACACTCGCTCCATGCCAGCCGTTTCCGTTCATTCCTGTCGCTTCCAGCCTGATTGGCCCCTCCCCCGGGGGACCAGCTGATGGGTGCCGTCGTCGCGCTCGACCGCCTGCTGGACGGCCGACAGCTGTGGCGTGGCCCGGCGCGCAACGGGCCGGCCAGCGACCACCTGGCCAGCGGCCACCCGGCGCTGGATGCCCGCCTGCCCGGCGGCGGCTGGCCCGCCAGCGGCCTGTGCGAGGTACTGCAGAACGCCCCCGGCGTGGGTGAACTGGCCCTGGTCTGGCCGGCGCTGGCCAGGCTGAGCCAGCGCGACCGGCCCATCGTGCTGGTCGCCCCGCCCTACCGCCCGCACGCCCCGGCCTGGGCCGCGGCCGGGCTGGACCTGGCCCAGCTGCAGATCATCCACGCCACGCCGAAGCAGGCCCTGTGGGCGGCCGAACAATGCCTGCGCTCGGCCGCCTGTGCGGCGGTGCTGTGCTGGCCGCAGCCGCAGCAGGCCGATGACCGCTCGCTGCGCCGCCTGCAGGTTGCCGCCGACAGCGGCCAGTGCCTTGGCTTCGTGTTCCGCGAGGTGCGCGCTGCGCGCAATCCCTCGCCGGCCAGCCTGCGCCTGCAGCTCGACCACGGCCAGGTGCGGGTGCTGAAGTGCCGCGGCGGCTTGCCACCGGCGCAACCGCTGCCGCTGGCCGTTGCCCACTGAGGCCGCGCCATGCACTGGGCCTGCCTGTTGTTACCGCAGCTGGCGCTGGACAGCGTGCTGCGCCTGCAGCCGGACCCGCAGCGGCCGCTGGTGCTGCTGCAGGGGCCGGCGCAGCGCCGCGTGCTGCGCGCGGTCAGCCCGGCAGCACGCGCGGCCGGCCTGCGCCCGGGCATGCTGCTGTCGGCCGCACAGGTGCTGGTGCAGGACATGCAGCTGCACGACTACGACCCCAGCGCCGAGCAGCAGACCCGCCAGCTGCTGGCCAGTTGGGCCTACGCCTACAGTTCGCAGGTCAGCCTCGATTTTCCGCATGCGCTGGTGATGGAAATCGGTGCCAGCCGTGCCCTGTTCGGTGACTGGCTGAAGATCGAGAAACGCCTGCGCGATGGCCTGCACGAGCTGGGCTTCCGCCACCGCCTGGTGGCTGCGCCCACCCCGCATGCCGCGCGCGTGCTGGCCAACGTGCACGACGGCCTGGGCATCGATGCGCAGCAGTTGCCGGCCCTGCTGGCGCCGCTGCCCTTGTCACGCTGCGGGCTGCCCGCCGAGGCGGTCACCGTGCTGGGCCGCTCCGGCCTGCGCACGCTGGGCGCGGTGCTCGAACTGCCGCGCGACAGCCTGGCCCGGCGCTTTGCCCCCGATGTGCTGCAGCAGCTGGATGCGCTGCGCGGCCTGCCCACCGCGCCACTGCGCTACTACCAGCCTCCTGACCGTTTCGATGCACGCATCGAATTCGAGTACGAGATCGAATCCAGCCAGGCGCTGCTGTTTCCGCTGCGCCGCCTGCTGCTGGACCTGGCTGCGTTCCTGTGTTCGCGCGATGGCGGCGTGCAGCGCTTCGACCTGTATTTCGAACACGACCTGCTGCCGGCCAGCGTGCTGACCATCGGCCTGCTGGCGCCCGAACGCGATGCCGCGCTGCTGTTCGAGATCGCCCGCAACCGCATGGAGGCCTTTGCCCTGCCTGCCGGCAGCCGGGCGCTGCGCCTGCAGGCCGAACACCTGCCGCCGTTCGTGCCGGCCGCACGCGATCTGTTCGACACCCGCCCGGCGCAGGCAATGCCGTGGAACCAGCTGCGCGAGCGGCTGCGGGCGCGCCTTGGCGATGATGCCGTGCAACCGCTGGCGGTGCAGGCCGACCATCGCCCGGAATGTGCCAGCGGCACCCAGCCGGCGGCCAAGCCCCCTGCGTACTGGCCGCTGCGCCCCGGCTGGCTGCTGGAGGCACCGCAGCCACTGCGCGACCCGCGCCTGCGCATCGTCGCCGGACCGGAGCGGATCGAATCGGGCTGGTGGGACCACGCCGATGCGCGCCGTGACTACTACGTGGTGGAGACCGCGCACGGCCAGCGCGGCTGGGCCTTCCGCCCGCGCAACGACCCGCATGCACCATGGATGCTGCACGGCTGGTTCGGTTGAACCGCCATGCACGCCGCCTCCCCTGCCTATGCCGAACTGCACTGCCTGTCGGCCTTCAGTTTCCAGCGCGGCGCGTCCACCGCCGACGAGCTGTTCGCGCGCGCCGCCGGCCAGGGCTACCGCGCCGTTGCGATCACCGATGAGTGTTCGCTGGCCGGCATCGTGCGGGCCTGGCAGGCGGCGAAGACGCACGGCGTGGCGCTGGTCGTCGGCGCCGAATTCCAGGTCGAGGACGGGCCGAAGATCGCCCTGCTGTGCACCGACCAGGATGCCTATGCCGGCCTGTGCCAGCTGATCACCACCTGCCGGCGGCGCGCAGGCAAGGGCGAATACCGCTGCCTGCGCGAAGACCTGCACGGCCTGGCCGACGGCCTGCTGTGCCTGTGGCTGGACCGGCAGCCCGATGCCAGCCACCTGCAGACGCTGCGCACCGCCTTCAACGACCGCCTGTGGCTGGCGGTGGAACTGCACCACGAACACGACGATGTGCGCCGCCTGCAGCAGCTGCAGGCCTTCGGCGAACGCCACGCGTTGCCGCTGGTGGCCAGCGGCGATGTGCACATGCACGTGCGCCGCCGCCGCGCCCTGCAGGACACGCTGACCGCGATCCGTCACCGCTGCAGCGTGGCCGAAGCCGGCTGGCGGCTGTTTCCCAATGGCGAGCGCCACCTGCGCCCACGCAGCGCGCTGGCCAGGCTGTATCCGCCCGAGCTGCTGGCCGAGACCCTGCGCATCGCCGAGCGCTGCCACTTCACCCTGGACCAGTTGCAGTACACCTACCCGCGCGAGCTGGTGCCCGAAGGGGAGACCCCGGACAGCTGGCTGCGTGCGCTGGTGGAAAAGGGGATTCCCGAGCGCTGGCCGTGGGGCATCCAGCCGGCGCAGCGCAAGCAGATCGAGCACGAACTGGCCTTGATCGCCAAGAAGAACTACGCCTCCTACTTCCTCACCGTGCAGGACATCGTCCGCTTCGCCCGCGAGCAGAAGATCCTCTGCCAGGGGCGCGGCTCGGCAGCCAATTCGGCGGTGTGCTTCGTGCTCGGCGTCACCGAGATCGACCCGGCGCGCAGCAACCTGCTGTTCGAGCGTTTCATTTCCGATGAACGTGATGAGCCGCCGGATATCGACATCGACTTCGAACACGAGCGCCGCGAGGAAGTGCTGCAGTACGTGTTCAACCGCTATGGCCGCGAGCGCGCCGCGCTGACCGCCGTGGCGATCAGCTACCGCGGCCGCAGCGCGATCCGCGATGTCGCCCGTGCGCTCGGCCTGCCGATGGACCAGGTGAACGAGCTGGGCGCGGCGATGGATCATTGGGGCGGCAACATCCCGCTGCCGGACACCCTGCGCGAACGCGGCTTCGATCCGGACACGCCGCTGATGCGCCGGCTGCTGTCACTCACCGAAGAGCTGATCGACTTCCCCCGCCACCTGTCGCAGCACCCGGGTGGCTTCGTCATTTCCGAACACCCGCTGTCCACCCTCGTACCGGTGGAAAACGCGGCCATGGCCGGGCGCACCGTCATCCAGTGGGACAAGGATGACCTCGATGCCACCGGCCTGATGAAGGTCGACTGCCTGGCGCTGGGCATGCTCACCGCCATCCGCAAGTGCCTGGCCATGCTGCAGCAGCACGGCCTGCACGCAGGGCGCATGGATGCGATTCCAGACGAGGACGGCCCCACCTACGACATGATCTGCGCCGCGGAAACCATCGGCGTGTTCCAGATCGAGTCGCGCGCGCAGATGGCGATGCTGCCGCGCATGCAGCCACGCACCTTCTACGACCTGGTGATCGAAGTGGCGATCGTGCGCCCGGGGCCGATCCAGGGCGACATGGTGCACCCCTACCTGGAGCGCCGGCGGATCCTTCGCGAACAGGGCCCGGAAGCCTTGAACGACCCGGAAAACCCACTCTATCCGCCACAGCTGGAACGCGTGTTCGCGCGCACCCTGGGCGTGCCGCTGTTCCAGGAACAGGTGATGCAGCTGGCCGTGGATGCCGCCGGCTACAGTGCCGGCGAGGCCGATGCACTGCGCCGCTCGATGGCCGCGTGGAAACGCCATGGCGGCCTGGAGCCGCATCGCGAAAAGCTGTTGACCGGCATGCTCGACCGCGGCTACAGCCTGGAGTTCGGCGAGCGCCTGTTCGAGCAGATCAAGGGCTTCGGCAGCTATGGTTTTCCCGAAAGCCATGCGGCCAGCTTCGCCCTGCTCACCTATGCCAGCTGCTGGCTGAAGTGCCACCACCCGGCTGCATTCACCGCCAGCCTCATCAACAGCCAGCCGCTGGGCTTCTACAGCCCCGACCAGCTGCTGCAGGACGCGCGCCGGCATGGCATCACGGTGCTGCCGGTGGACGTACGCCACAGCGACTGGGACTGCACCCTGGATTTCAGCAAGGGCCCGGCGGCGATCCGGCTTGGCCTGCGCTTGGTCGATGGCTGCAGCGAAGCCGCCGTGCAGGCGCTGATGCGCGAGCGCGCGCGGCGCGCGTTCGACGATGTCGGCGACCTGTGCCAGCGCACCGGGCTGGACCGCCGCCAGCAGGGGCTGCTGGCCGACGCTGGCGCGCTGCGCGGGCTCAGCGGGCATCGGCATCGTGCGCGCTGGGATATTTCCGGCGTGGAAAACCGGCTGCCGCTGTTCGACCAGGCCCGTGCCACCGCCGAGGCACGCGTGGCGCTGCCGCTGCCCAGTGCGTGGGAAGACATGCAGGCCGATTACCGCAGCACCGGCACCACGCTCGGCCGCCACCCGATCAGCTTCCTGCGCGCGCAACTGCGCAGCCGCGGGTGCCTGGACGCTGCACAGCTGGGCGGCCACGGCCATGGCCGCCGCGTCCGAATCGCCGGGCTGGTACGCATGCGGCAGCGCCCGCAGACCGCCAGCGGCGTCACGTTCCTCACGCTGGAAGACGAGACCGGCATGGTCAACGCCGTGGTCTGGCGGCACGTGGCCGACCGCCAGCACCGCGTGCTGGTCGATACCCAGCTGATGCAGATCGACGGCCGCCTGGAACGCGTCGATGGCGTGCAGCATGTGATCGTGCAGCGCATGCTGTGCCTGGACGAACTGCTGCAGGGCCTGCGCAGCCACAGCCGCGATTTCCATTGACCGGGCGGCCCTACCCATCCGCTTTTGCATCCGCTATCGTCGGCACATCCAAGGAAGGACGAACGATGGCCCGCGCACTGATGCTGACCACTCTGGGGGTTTCGACCCTCGCCCTGCTCGTTTCCGGCTGGACCGCCTGGAACCTGCATCACAGCCAATCGCCACAACGGGTGATCGAAGCCCGTGGCCTGGTCATCCACGATGACAAGGGCCAGGCGCGCGTCATCCTCGGCGCTCCCGTGCCCGACCCGCTCAGCAAGGGCAAACCGCGGAGCCCGCGTGCCACCGCACTGTCGGGCATGATCCTGCTCGGGCCGGACGGTTCCGAACGCGGCGCCTATGGCACCAGCGACCGAGGTGGCGAAGCGCTGCTGACCCTGGACGATGCCAGTGGCACCACTGAAGTATTCAAGGTCGTGGCCAACCCCGATCGCGGTGCCAGCCTGATGGTGCGCCACCAGAACAACACCGGCGCCATGCTCACCTCGTGGCAGGGCAAGCCGGAACTGGTGTTCCTGGACGACACCGGCCAGACCTACTACGTGCGGCCGGGCGCCAACGCAGCGCCCTGATCGCCCGGAAATGTTTCTGTAGAGTCGAGCTTGCTCGACTTCCGCTTCTGTAGAGTCGAGCCATGCTCGACTTCTGTTGGCAGAAGCCAGTCGAGCAAGCTCGACTCTACAATCCAAACGAAGTCGAGCAAGCTCGACGCTACAAGCCGCACACCGCCACCAGGTCATCGGCCAGCCTGCGCAGCTCGGTCGTCCCCAGCGCCGCGCAGGTGATGCGCAGCCCATGTGCCGGCGCCGCCACCGCAAACACTTCACCCCCGCGCACGTGCCAGCCGCGCGCTGCCAGTGCCAGCACCTGCGAGTGGCTGTCATCCGGCAGTGGCAGCCACAGGTTCAGCCCCTCCATCGACAGCGGCGTCTGCATCCCGCGTTCGCGCAGCTGTGCCTGCAGCGACTGCAACCGCTGCTGGTACCGCTCGCCCGCCGCCGTGATCTTCGCCCGCTGCGGCGCCGATTCCAGCACGGCACTGGCCGCATCCTGCAGCAGATGGCTGACCCAGCCCGTACCGGTAGCCAGGCGCAGGCGCAGACGGCTGGCAGTGGCGGCGTCGCAGCCCAGCCACGCCAGGCGCAGATCCGGCCCCAGCGCCTTGGACAGCGAACGCAGCAGCGCCCAGCGGCGGTCATCGGCCGGCAACACCGAGTGGTAGGGCTGCTGCGAAAGCAGTGCATAGTGATCGTCGATCAGTACCGCCACCTGCGGGTAGCCCGCCAGCAGCTGGCGCAGCGCCCGCGCCCGTTTCGCATCCAGGCTGGCGCCGGTGGGGTTGTGCGCGCGCGGGGTCAGCAGCACCGCCCGTGCACCGGCCTCCAGCGCAGCGCGCAGCGCCTCCACCTGCATGCCGTGCGCGTCCACCGCCACCGGCAGCACCGCATGCCCGCCCGCCGCCAGCACGTTCAGGCTGCCGAGGAAGCACGGATCCTCCACGGCGATACGGTCGCCCGGCAGCAGCCACGCCGCCAGCAGGCGCTCGATGCCATCCACCGCACCATGGGTGAGTTCCAGCGCATAGCCGGCCGGGCAATGCGGGTCCAGCGAGGCACGGGCCAGGCGCTGCATCCGCGCATCCACCGTGTCCGCCCCGTACAGCCGGGGGGCAGCAGCCTGCAGGCGCAACGCCGGCAGCAGGCGCGGGTCCGGGTTGCCGCCGGCCAGATCGCGCAGAGCCAGGCCTGGCGCGCTGCCCTCACGGGCCATGGCCTGTGCCGGCCCGCGCACCACCGTGCCGCGGCGGCCGGCAGTGCTGGCCAGGCCGGCACCGTCCAGCCGCTTGTAGGCGGCCGCCACGGTATTGCGGTTCACGCCCAGCCGCTCGGCCAGTTCACGCACCGGCGGCAGCACGCTGCCCGCCGCCAGCTGGCCACTGCCGATTCCCTCACGGATGCTGTCGAAGATGGCCTCGGCGCTACGCCCGGTGATTTTCATTTTGTCCTATGCCAAACTAAGCCTTGTCCTGTGCCAGTGTATCCCACCCTGGCCACCCGCACTGGAGGTCCCCCATGCCCCTTGCCGCCGCCGACTGGCCCGTCGCCCAGTCCGTCGAACAGATCGCTGCCAACCTGGTCACCGTGCGCCAACGCATCGCCACGGCCTGCAGCCGCGCCGGCCGCGACCCGGCCAGCGTACGCCTGCTGCCAGTCAGCAAGACCGTCGATGAAGCCCGCATCCGCATGGCCGTAGCCGCCGGTTGCCACGCGCTGGGCGAGAACAAGGTGCAGGAAGCCCAGCGCAAGGCCAAGTCGATGGCCGACCTCGGCGTGCACTGGTCGGTCATCGGCCACCTGCAGACCAACAAAGCCCGCTATGTCGCCCGCTTCGCCAGCGAATTCCAGGCACTGGACAGCCTGCGCGTGGCCGAGGCACTGCAGCAACGGCTGCAGCTGGAAGACCGCGTCCTGGATGTGTTCGTGCAGGTGAACACCTCGGCCGAACCCAGCAAGTACGGCCTGGAACCGGATGCCGTCGCGGCCTTCGTACAGCAGCTGCCCGCCTTCGACCGCCTGCGCGTGCGCGGGCTGATGACCCTGGCCATCTTCACCCCCGAGATCGAACGCGTACGCGCCTGCTTCGTGCGCCTGCGCGAACTGCGCGACCAGCTGCAGCAGACTGCACCGGCAGGCATCGACCTGTCGCAGCTGTCGATGGGCATGTCCGGTGATTTCGAGGTCGCCATCGAAGAAGGTGCCACCGTGGTCCGCGTCGGCCAGGCTATCTTCGGCGCGCGCGCGACACCGGACAGCTTCTACTGGCCCAGCGCCGGGGAGCCCGCATGACGACCGCTGCCGGCAGGCACGCCGTCGTGCTGCAGCACGTTGCCTTCGAAGACCTCGGCACGCTGCAGCCCCTGCTGCACGCGCAGGGCTGGGCCGTGCAGGTACTGCAGGCCGGCGTCGATCCGCTGGAGCCCGCCGAACATGCGGACCTGCTGGTCGTGCTCGGCGGCCCGATCAGCGTCAATGACACGGCCCTCTACCCGTTCGTGGCCGACAGCATCGCCCTGCTGCAACTCCGCCTGCAGCAGCAGCGGCCGACGCTGGGCATCTGCCTGGGCGCGCAGTTGATGGCACGCGCCTTGGGCGCCACGGTCGCGGCCAGTGGCGGCAAGGAAATCGGCTTTGCCCCGCTGCTGCTGACCGAAGACGGCCAACGCTCGCCGTTGCAGGCCCTGCAGGGCATCCCGGTGCTGCACTGGCATGGCGAAGCCTTCGAGCTGCCCGAGGGCGCGCAGCGCCTGGCCAGCACGCCGGCCTGCCGCCACCAAGCCTTCGCGGTCGGCCTCCATGCCCTTGCCCTGCAATGCCATCCGGAACTGGATGCCCGCCAGTTCGAGCGCTGGCTGATCGGCCACACCCTCGAACTGGCCCAGGCCGGCATCGACCCCAACGACCTGCGCGCGCAGGCCCGTCGCTATGGCGCGCCGCTGGCCGCTGCAGCCAACGCCATGTTCGCGCAGTGGTTGCAGCACCTGCCGGAGACCCCGTGATGCACTACCGCCTGACCATCCACCGCCACGGCCAGTACTGGGGCCGGTTCGACTGCGAGGGCCCAGGCGCCCTGCAGCATCTGGACGCCCTCGCCGCGCGCCTGCCCGCCGAAGAAGGTTTCCAGCTGCAGCGCCTGAAGGGCGTGGGCGAGGAGCGCATCCTGTCCAGTGGCGCCGATGGCCTGCGCGTGCTGGCGGCACAGATCCAGTACCGGCCGCTCTGAACGGCCTGGCGTGGCCATTGGCCCGGCCGTCATGGGCGGCGATACTCGACCGATGCTCGACGTACCCGCCCATCTGCGCGACATCGCCACGGATCTGCAGCACCGCCTGCGCCGCATCGAGGCAACGCCCCACCCGAACCTTGCCCAGCACCAGATCCAGCTCGACGGAGAAGCGCTGCGCTTCCCCTGCCGCCTCTATGCCGATGGCACACGCTTGATGCGCCTCGCCTCCTTGCTGCAGGGCGACGCGCGCCTGCTGTGCCTCTGCCTGGCGACGCGCCACCCGGACGGCCATCTGCGCCAGCACGCGCTTGAAACGCTGGGCGCGGCATCGGCACCGTGGGTCCTGGCCTTCCACCTTGCGCTGCTGGGCGAGTACGTCGAGGAGATCGCCGTAGCCGTCGAACAGCAGGCGCAGCAGATCGGCCTGGCTGCCTACCTGCCCCTGGTCCGAGCGAACCCTGCCTTCGTGGATCGCTGCATCCAGCGCGCAGCGAGCTACTGGAACGCCTACTACCGATCCCGGCACTCAACGCTGCGCACGTTCCCGGCGCACCGCCTGCTGCTGCAGCTGCGAAGCGCCAGCCGCAGGTCCTGACCGGGCGCCCGGCCGCACCCGGCCAGGCCAGACCAGGTCGCGATGATGCAAATGATTCTTCTTTACTGTAAGGTGCAGCCGCTGCCCTTGCCGCCGCGGGCTGTTCCTCCACACTGCCCCCGCCCGCCCTGTGTCCACGCCTGTCGAACCGACGGATGTCGCGCATCTGTGCGCAGCCCATTACCGGCCGCTGCATGCCCACGTCTGCCGCAAACTCCCGCAACGCAGCGACGCCGATGACGTCGTCCAGGAAACCTGGCTGCGCGTCATCAAGGTCGCGGCCAGCGGACTGCTGGGCAACGGCCGCGCCTACCTGTACCGCGTCGCCCACAACCTGATCGCCGACCACTACCGGCAGCGCGCGCGCCGTCGCGAAGAAGCACTGGACGACGCCCAGCTGCTGGCCATCGCCGACCCCGCGCCGCTGCCCGAACAGCGCCTGCTCGACGCCGAGCAGCTGCGCCATCTCGACGCGATCATCGCCGCCCTGCCGGCGCGGTCACGCCAGGTCTTCCTGCTGGCCCGGGTGGAGCAGATGGGACTGGCCGAGATTGGGCGCCTGCTCGGCATCACCCGGCAGACCGCGCACGGCCACCTGCTGCGTGCCTTGGTCGCCGTGCAGCAGGTACCGCAGGCGTGAGCCACGACGCCATTGCCCAGGAAGCCGCCCGCTGGTGGCTGGATGGCCACGACGGCCACCGCGACGAGAATGCCTTCGCCCGCTGGTATGCGGCCGACCCGCGCCACGCCGCGCAGTACCAGCACCTGCAGGCGCTCTGGCAGGCCGGCACGGGCCTGCCCAGCATGCAGCGGCAGCAGCAGCGGCGGCAGCGTCGCCGCCTGCGCGACGCCGGCATCGCGGTCCTGCTGCTGTGTGCGCTGGGCCTGTACAGCCGCCATGTGACCCCGCCCGCCGCGCAGGTGGTGCGCACGGCCGCCGGACAGATCCGTGACGAAATCCTGCCCGATGGCTCGCACCTGCAGCTTGCGCCCGGCAGCGAGGTACACGTGCGCATCGATGGCGCGCGTCGCCAGCTGCAACTGCAGCACGGCCAGGCCTGGTTCAAGGTCGCCACCGACACCGGCAGGCCCTTCCAGGTGCACACACCCCATGGCACCGTCACCGCGCTGGGTACCGCCTTCGATGTCGCCGTGGGCGAGCACGCCAGCAGGGTCGTCGTCACCGAGCACACGGTGCGGGTGGACAGCGGCCCGGGCCACGCCAAGGCGCAGGAAGGCCAGCAGATGCGCTTCGATGGCAACGGCACGAGCGCAGCGACCGACATGGAAAGCGGCGCACTGGCCTGGCGCGAGCGACGCCTGCACTGGGTGTCGGCACCGCTGGCCAAGGTCGCGCAGGGCCTGGATGCCTGGCACGGCGGCCACACCTGGATCATCGGCGCCGCACTCCGCCAGCAACCGGTGACCCTGCTCGGCAATGCCGATGGCGCTGCCGAAAGCCGTGACCAGCTGGCCACGCAGCTGCACGTGCGCGTGCTGCGCCTGCCCGGTGACGTGCAGGTCTGGGTGGCGCCGCACGACGAGCCGCACGATGCACCCTGACATCGGCCCTGCCGCCGCGTCTACCCAGGTGAACGACGCCCTGCGTCATCCCCTGGAGCCTTCGATGCTGTGCCACCGCCCCCTCGTTCTTGCCCTCTCGCTGGCGTGCGCCGGCGTCCTGCCACTGCTGCCTGCACCCGCCCGCGCACAGGCAGCGACACGCCATTACGATCTGCCCGCGCAGCCGCTGGCCCAGGCACTGGATGCCTACAGCCGCCTCACGGGCGTGGATCTGGTGATGGCCACCGCACTCCCCGCTGGCCATGTGGCCCCCGCCCTGCAGGGTGACTTCGATGACGCCCAGGCGCTGACCCGCCTGCTGGCCGGCAGCCCCCTGCGGTCGCGCTTCATCGATGCCCGCCATGCCACCCTCGAACCCGCGCCGCCCCAGCGCGACGACGGCAGCCGCCGTACCGGTCCGCTGCGCGTGCAGAGCGACACCTCGCGCGGGCCGGCTGCCGGTGCCGGCACCAGCCAGTACGTCGCCCCCCTCGCCGACGGCTTCACCCCCAAGGTCGGCAGCGAGCGCGTTGCCATGGCCGAGCGCCAGGACGGCAACAGCCTGCTGCGCTCGATGCCCGGCAGCCACACCTTCCACTCCCGCAGCCAGCCGGGGCTGCAGGTCAACATCCGCGGCATGACCGGCGCCGGCCGGGTCAACACCATGATCGACGGCGTGACCCAGACCTTCCGCAACAACGCCGGGCATGGCTCCGGCGGCCCGTTCGCCTATGTCGATCCGTTCCTGCTGGCCGGCGTTGACGTGCAGCGCGGCGCGGTGGCCGGTGCTGACGGCGCCGGCACGCTGGCCGGCAGTGCCAACTTCCGCACGCTGGACATCGACGACCTGCTGGCCGAAGGCCGCGACTGGGGCCTGCGTGCCGGTTACCGCCACGGCAACAACGGCTACGGCGATGGCCGTACGTTCGCCGGCGCCTGGCGCCACAGCGAGGACGGTGGCGACCGCCAGTTCGGCCTGCTGGCAGCGGCCAGCAGCAGCCGCAGCGGCGAATACGCAACCGCCAATGGACAGAAGAACAGCGCCGACCCGGCCAGCCAGCAACCCAGCAGCTGGCTGCTGAAGGCGCGCCTGCAGCCCAGCGACCAGCACCGGCTGGACCTGAGCCACATGCACTATGAAAACGACTTCTACCACAACTACCCGTGGCAGATTACCGCGCGCAACCAGCGCGCCAGCTACCACTACACGCCCTACACGCCGTGGCTGGACGTGCGTGTCACCTTCGCCGGCAACAAGACGCATCTGTACTACCCGCCGGTGGAGGATTCCAGCTACATCGGTCGACGCACGCACAGCAGCCTGAGCAGCTGGACCGCAGACAACACCAGCCGCTTCGAGATCGGCCCTGTGCAGGCGCGCTGGAACACCGGCATCAAGCACCAGTCGGACATCTTCGTGGCCGACACGCCCACCCTGCGCGGTGCCAACCCGCAGGGCCGCAGCCAGCTGGACAGTGTGTTCAGCACGCTTGAACTGCAGCATGACCGCTACGCATTGACCGCTGGCCTGCGCCAGGAACGGTATGGCATCAGCGGCCACATCCCGGTCTGTTCGGACGTGCCGGGCCAGTGTGCGGACATCGGCGGCGGCGACATCGACGTGCGCCGCACCCAGCATGCGCTCAGCCCCAGCCTCGCGTTCTCGGTGCAGGCCACCGACTGGCTGCAGCTGTTCGTTGAAGCCTCGCGCACCTCGCGCGCGCCGCGCGTGCAGGAGATGTTCTTCGAGAAGATCCCGCTGGAAGGCATGAGCGATGCCGATGGCGTGGGCGCCAACCCGTTCCTGCGCCGCGAGCGTTCGCGCAACCTGCAGTTCGGCGCCAACCTCAGTACCGACTCGCTGCTGGTCGACGGCGACCTGGCCCAGCTGCGGGTCACCCGCTTCGACAACCGCATCCGCGACTACATCAAGCCGCAGTACCTGCTGGTGGTGCATCCGCCGGAAGTGGCACCGCGGGTGGTGGCCATCGACAGCGACGAGCAGTTGAGCGCCTGGACCGACGTACTCGATGCCGATGACTTCACCACCACCACCCGCTGGATGAACCAGCCCGGCATCGTGCGCATGCGTGGCATTGAACTGGAAGCCCACTACGCCAGCGAGCACTACCACGCCACGTTGAGCTGGACCCGGTCGCACACCAGCGCGCCCACCATCGAATACGTCAACCTGGAAGACATCACCGCCCTGCCCGACCGCTACTGGACGCTGGACGTGGGTGGCAGCTGGTGGCAGCAGCGCGTGCAGGCCGGCGTGCGTGCCGAGTACTCCGGCCCCACCGAGGAAGGCTACGACTTCTTCCAGACCCGCAAGACCGGCGGCACCGGCGTGCTGCTGGATTTCTACGCCAGCTTCAAGCCCCAGGCCAATACCACGCTGTGGCTGAACATCGAAAACCTGCAGAACAAAGCCTATGACAACAATGCCTCGATCGACAGCATCTTCAGCCCCATCCTGGATCGCGGCAACGGCCGTGGACGGACGGTCTCGATGGGCGTCAATGTGGCGTTCTGAGCGCCGCTGGCTGCTGCTGTGCCTGCTCGCGCTGGCGGGCATGGCCGGGGCGCAGCCGATGCCGGGACGCGTCGTCGACCTGGCCACTGGGCAGGCGCTGGATGAGGCGGGCTTCACGCAGCGCGTGGCCGGGGCGCAGCGCGTGCTGCTGGGCGAGCGCCACGATGTCGAGGCCGATCACGCCGCGCAGCGCTGGCTGCTCGCGGCCCTGCAGCGGCAGCGGCCACAGGGCGCGCTGGTGCTGGAGATGATCGCGCAGGAACGCCAGGCGCGCCTGCAGCGCGTGCAACGCTGGCTGGCCAAGGGCAACCGGGCCGACGGCAGCCGCCTGCAGGAACTGCTGGGCTGGGACAGCCGCTGGCCCTGGCAGGCCTATGGCGGCCTGGTGCAGGACGCCTGCGCTGCAGGCATTGCCCTGCACGGCGGCAACCTGTCGCGCGCCGAAGTCGATGCGCTGCTGGCATCGGCTGAGCCGGTCCGGTTCCCGGTAGCCGACGCGCGGCAGCGGTTGTCCGCAGTCGTGCTGGCCCAGCATGCCGGGGCCGCGCCGATGCTGGAGGGCATGCTTGCCGTGCAGCAGGCACGCGACAGGCGCATGGCCCAGGTACTGGCGACGTCGCCCGCACCCGCCCTGCTGGTCGCCGGCCGCTGGCACGTGCTGCGCGGCACCGGCGTGCCCGGCTACCTGCCGCCGGCCACGCCGGCGCTGGTGATCGCCTTGGCCGCGCCGGGCGAAACCCTCGACGTTGGCGACGCCGATCTGCTGTGGGTGACCGCCGATGAGTGAGCGCAGCGGCCACTGGCAGGCCGTCGCCATCAGCGTCGGCCTGCACCTGTTGCCGCTGTTGCTGCTCGTGCACTGGGTGGCAACCCCGACGGCACTGCCGCCGCCGGAGCAGGACATGCGCATCAGCCTGCGCCTGTTGGCACCGGCCGCGCCGCCGCAGCCGGTGGAGGAGCGCCACGCCGATACGCCCCGCCCGGCGCAGCAGGCCAGTGCGCCGCAGCCCAGCAAAGCGCCACCGCCGCCGCTGCCCACCGCTGCGCGCGAGGGCGAACGTGCGGCCAGCGAAACCGGCGGCAGCGGTCGCCAGCCGCTGCTGGTTGCCCCGCCTGCCGCAAGCACCAACGCCGCGCCGGCCACGGCCTCGGTCGCCGCCGCACCGCCCACACCGGACGCCCCCCCTGCGGACCTGCAGGCCGGCGCCGCCAGCGACCAGTGGGAGGCCCGGCTGATGGCGCGACTGCAACGCTATCGCTTCTACCCCGCCACCGCGCGCGCACGGCGCCAGCAGGGCACGGCCTGGGTACGGGTCAGCCTGGACCGCACAGGCAGCCTGCTTGCCCTGCGCCTGGAGCAGTCCAGCGGCCAGCCACTGCTGGATGAAGCCGCGCTGCAGACCTTCCGCCGCGCACAACCACTGCCGCCCATTCCCGATGAGATGAACGCGCCGCAGGAACTGGTGGTGCCCGTGGAGTACTACCTGCACCAGGCCGGGTGACAGAACGCAACAGGCCCGCACGTTGCCATGCGGGCCTGCTGTCATTCGATTGCGGTGCGGGAACGTCCTCAGCGCGGGCCGAGCACCTTCTGCAGATCATCGCCCTGCGGCAGGCCGGCGCGGCGTTCGACGCTGCCCTGCTCATTCTGGAACAGGATGCCCGGCGTGCCCTGGAAGCCCATTTCCACCATCAGCACCTGGTTTGCATCCAGCTTGCCCGCCACTTCGCGGCTGATGCTCGGCAGCGGCTTGATGCCACCCCGGTCGAACTGGTGTTCGTTGTCCAGCAGCGCGGCGCTGGGGTCGCTCGCGGACAGGATGGCTGCGGCCTTGGCCGGGCTGTCCTCGCGGATCACGCCAACCATGATGTGGCGAAGCTGCACCTTGCCTGCATCCACCCACGGACGAGCCGCTTCCCAGAACTTGTGGCAATACGGGCAGTTTGCGTCACTGAAGGTATAGACCACGCGCGGTGCATCGGCCTTTCCGTCACGTACCCAGGCACTGCCTTCCAGCTTGGACCACATCTTGGCCGACATCGGCGCGGCCACCAGCTTCTCCACCGCCTCGGCGGCCACGTCGTTGCCCTCGGCATCGAACAGGCTGCCCACCAGCACATGCTTGCCATCGGCGGTGACATAGGCCGCCGCCGGCTGCTGGCCGCCGACCACGCCGGCAAAGCCGCGCAGGCCGCCCGGCGCATCGAACTCGGAAATGACTTCGAAGCCGTGCTTCTCGATGCCCTTCAGCACCGCAGGACGCTCACCCTTGCCTGCCGCTGGGGCCGCCGCAGCAGTCCCGGCAGGCGTCTTGGCCGGCGGCGTCTGTGCCTGGCTGCAGGCGGTAATGGCCAGCAGCATCGGCAGGATCAGGACCGCAGGCGCGGTGCGCAGGGAAATCGACAGCATGTGAACTCCAGAGGGAAATGCCCGCGCAGGCTACCGCAGCCTGCGCAGTTTGTGTTCAAGACCGGCGTGGGTCAGTTCCCCCAGGTGCAGATCCTGCAGGCGCCCCTGCGCATCGAAGAACAGGGTCGAGGGATAGGCCCGCACGCCCAGCACGGTCGAGGCAGCGGCAGGCTCATCCAGCAGCACGCCGCGCAGCGCAAGGCGCTCCGCGGTCAGGAACTGCTGGACCTCATCGAGGCTTTCGCCCTGGTTGAGAAAGACGAACTGCAGCTCAGGGTGTGCCTGCTGCGCCTGGGCCAGAACCGGCATTTCGCGCCGGCATGGGCCGCACCAGCTTGCCCAGAGATTGAGCACCACCGGCTTGCCATGGAACTGCGACAGGTCCAGCGGCTTGCCCTGCAGGTCCACCACCTGCACCGCCGGCAGTGACAACGTGTTGGCCTGCCACTGCGCCAGCCCGTAGCTGCCCAGGCCCCACAGCACTGCGCCTGCGAGGGCGCTGCACAGGACCGGAACACGCAGCGAAGGATGCCGGCGCAGGCTCCAGAGGCCCCACCCAAGCGCTGCAACCATCACCACGGGCACGTGATAGCCGCCATCGGCAATCTGCAACATGCTCCACGGCGCTTCGCGATAGAAGGCGAAATTGGCGACGATGAAGGACACGCGGCCACAGAGCAGGCCCACCAGCAGCATGTCCAGCACCCGGCCCGCGCCTGAGGGCCGCTGCGGCACGGGCTGGCGCGACGACCAGAGCCGCGCGATGCCCATCGCCAGCAGCAGACAGACCAGGATCACCACAACCGGCATCGGCACCGGCCCCACACTTGGCATTGCATCACCTGCACGACATTCCAGAGGCCTGCATGGTCAGGCGGCGTCGAGCGTCGGCCCGGTGACCGGTACGACCGGCAAGGCACGAGTGGCCATCGCAGCGGGCGCCGGCAGTGCGCGTTCTCGACGCTTGCAGCTCACGTGACGGCGGTAATTGGCCGGCGTCATGCCGACAATGCGCAGGAACAGGCGTCGGAACGCACTCTGGTCCGCATAGCCCACGCCCCAGGCCACCTCGTCGATGCTGGCGCCCTGTTGCAGCAGAGTCTGCGCCTTCGCCACCCGCAGCCGCTGGCAGTACTCGATCGGACGCAGCCCGGTGGCCTTCAGGAAGCGACGCTGCAGGGTGCGCGGCTCCAGACCGGAGACCTCGCAGATGGACGGCAGGGTCGCCCCGCGGGCCGACGTGGTGTGCAGCCAGCGCTGGGCCTTGAGCACGTCACGGTCGCCGTGGGCGAAATTGGCACTGAACCGTTCCAGGTCCTGCTGCACGCCCGCCGGCACCACAATGCCCAGCTGCTGCGCCACCGCACTGGCCACGCCCTGCCCGTGCAGGCGGTACAGCAGGCGCAGGCCGAGATAGCGCCACGCCTGCGGGCCGGCCACGGTCAGCAGGTCGCCATCATCGACCAGCGTGCGCTCGCTGGGCGCCCAGCTGGCGGCCTGGCCCTGCAGCCCCGGGTGCCGGCGCAGGTCGGGGCCCGCCACGGTACGCCCGGCCAGCAGACCCGCCCGTGCCAATACGCCCACGCCGTCAGCCGCCGCCGACAGCAGGCTGCCACCGTCGTAATGTGCACGCAGCCAGTCCAGCAACACTTCCTCGGCCCGCACCGAAACCACGGGGCTGACCTGGCCCGGCAGGGCAATCACCGCAGGAATCGCCGCATCCAGCATGTCGGCACCAGTGACCCGGTTCACGCCGCGGTGGCTGGCGGGCACGATCCAGCGGGTGACCAGCACGCGCGCGCTGGGGCGCCGCTGCTGCTGGGCAAGACGGTTGGCCACGTGGGCCATTTCAGCCAGTACCGAGGCCGCGGAAGGATCTCCTCCCGGGTATTCGACCACGGCAACCTCGACGAAGCCCTCGTTCTTCAGTCCCTCCACACTCCCCTCCTCCATTCGTTCAGGCCGTCGAGCGGCCAGTTCAGGCGAAGGGTAGGAACTGCCCCAACAGCGGGGCTATGAAGAAAGTTGCAAAGTGACCTGAATGGGGGAAACGGATAAACCCTTTACTCTTGACCAGACTCCAGGGTTGACAATAGCCCCAGTCATCCAGGAGTGCGCCATGAACATTGGACAGCTGGCCCGCGAGGCCGGGGTGCCGATCGACACCGTCCGCTACTACGAACGCCAGCAGCTGCTGCCCACCGCAGCACGCTCCGCCGGCGGCTACCGCATCTTCGGCGAGCAGGACCTGCGCCGCCTGCGCTTCATCCGCCGCGCCAAGGCGCTGGGCTTCAGCCTGGAGGAAATCGCCGAACTGCTGACGCTGAGCGATCGCCACCAGCAGGACATGGCCAGCGTGCGCGATACCGCACAGGCCCGCCTGCTCGACATCGAGCAGCGCATGGCCGAGCTGCAGCGCATGCACGCCGCGCTGTCACAGCTGGTCGACGCCTGCCCGGGCCATGGCGACCTGAAGCAATGCCCCATCCTCGCCGCCCTGACCGAGGACAACGCATGAACAGCGGGCACCCGCACCACGGCGCGGCAACGGGCGGCGGCAGCTGCTGCGGTGGCGCGAAGAAGGCGCCACTGGCAGTGAAGGATCCGGTCTGCGGCATGGACGTGGACCCGGCCACCAGCACCCACCACGCAAACCACGATGGCCGTGACTGGCATTTCTGCTCGGCACGCTGCCGCGAACGCTTCCTGGCCGACCCTGCCGCCTTCGACGGCAGCACGCCCGCAGCCAGCGCCACAAAGAAGGCCGGTGGCTGCTGCGGCGGGCATGCGGCGCCCGCCGCTGGCACCGCCACGGTGAAGGACCTGGTCTGCGGCATGGACGTGGATCCTGCCAGCACCGCGCACCACGCCCACCACCAGGGCCAGGACTACCACTTCTGCAGCGGCGGCTGCCGGCAGAAATTCATCGCCGACCCCCAGCGCTATCTCGATCCGTCGTCCTACGTCGCACCGGAGGTGCCTGCAGGCACGCTGTACACCTGCCCGATGGATCCGGAAATCGTGCAGGAAGGCCCCGGCACCTGCCCGATCTGCGGCATGGCGCTGGAACCGATGATGCCCAGCCTGGACGATGGCGAGAATCCGGAACTGACCGACTTCCGTCGCCGCTTCTGGGTCTCGCTGCCGCTGAGCGTGGCAACGATGGCGCTGGCGATGCTGGCGATGACCCCGTTGCTGCATGCACTGTCGCCCACGCTGCGGGTGTGGATCGAAGGCGCGCTGGCCACGCCCGTGGTGCTGTGGGCCGGCTGGCCGTTCCTCGAACGCTGGGCGCAGTCGATCCGCAACCGCAGCCCCAACATGTGGACGCTGATCGGCACCGGCGTCATCGCCGCCTACGGCTACAGCGTGGTGGCCACGGTCGCACCGGGCGTGTTCCCGCCTTCTTTCCAGCAGCACGGTCACGTGGGCGTGTATTTCGAGGCGGCGGCGGTGATCATTTCGCTCACCCTGCTTGGCCAGCTGATGGAACTGCGCGCACGGGCCAAGACCTCGGCGGCGATCAAGGCGCTGCTGGGCCTGGCACCGAAGACCGCGCGGCGGATCGATGCCGATGGCAGCGAGCATGACGTGGAGCTGGCGTCGGTGAAGGCCGGTGACCGCCTGCGCGTGCGCCCCGGCGAGAAAGTGCCCGTGGATGGCCGCGTGCTGGAAGGCCGTTCTACGCTGGACGAATCGATGCTGACCGGCGAACCCGTGCCCGTGACCAAGCAGGCCGGCGACAGCGTGATCGGCGCGACCCTGAATGGTTCGGGCGCGCTGGTGATCGAAGCCGAGCGCGTGGGCGACGACAGCATGCTGGCGCAGATCGTGCAGCTGGTGGCACAGGCGCAACGTTCGCGCGCGCCGATGCAGCGCATGGCTGACAAGGTGGCGTACTGGTTCGTGCTGGCGGTGCTGGCCGTGGCCGCGCTGGCGCTGTTCGGCTGGGGCCTGTTCGGACCGGAGCCGTCGTGGACACATGGCGTGCTGAGCGCGGTGGCGGTGCTGATCATCGCCTGCCCCTGTGCGCTGGGGCTGGCCACGCCGATGTCGATCATGGTTGCCACCGGGCGCGCCGCGCAGCACGGCGTGCTGTTCCGCGATGCCGAAGCGATCGAAGCACTGGGCAAGGTCGATACGCTGGTGATCGACAAGACCGGCACGCTCACCGAGGGTCGGCCCGCGTTCGATGCCGTGCATGCCAGCGATGGTTTCGAGGATGGGCGGGTGCTGCAGTGGGCCGCCAGTCTCGACCAGGGCAGCGAACACCCACTGGCCGAAGCCATCGTCGCCGCTGCGCGCAGCCGTGGCCTGCCGCTGCTGGCGGTGGAGGAGTTCGATTCGATCACCGGGCTGGGCGTGCAGGGTCGCGTGGAGGGCCGCGCGATGTGGCTGGGCAACACGGCATTGATGGCTGGGCAATCAGTGCAGGTGGCCGCCCTGCAGGAACAGGCCGATGCCCTGCGCCGACGCGGTGCCAGCGTGATGTACCTGGCGGTGGACGGCCAGCTCGCCGGACTGCTGTCCGTGGCGGATCCGATCAAATCCACCACCGCCGAAGCCATCGCCGCACTGCACCGCGACGGCCTGCGCATCATCATGGCCACCGGTGATGGCCTGCTGACCGCACAGGCGGTTGCATCCACGCTCGGCCTGGACGAAGTACACGGCGAAAGCCGTCCCGCCGACAAGGCCGCACTGGTGCAGCAGTTGCAGGCACAGGGTCGCGTCGTGGCGATGGCCGGCGATGGCATCAACGATGCCCCTGCCCTGGCCAGTGCGAACGTCGGCATCGCCATGGGCACCGGCACCGACGTGGCAATGTCCAGCGCACAGGTCACGCTGGTGAAGGGCGATCTGCGCGGCATCCTGCGTGCGCGCCAGTTGTCGCGTGCGGCCGTGCGCAACATGCGCCAGAACCTCGGCTTCGCCTTCCTCTACAACGGCCTGGGCATTCCGGTCGCGGCCGGCGTGCTGGTGCCGTGGGGCATTTCGCTGTCGCCGATGCTTGCAGCGGTGGCGATGAGCCTGAGTTCGGTATCGGTCATCAGCAACGCGCTGCGCCTGCGCACACAGCGCCTGCCGCCCGGCTGACATCGGCGACGCAACGGACGTGAAGAAAAGTGCAACAAACGCTTGCCAACCCCCGGGGGCACAGCTATTATTTCGCTCCTCAGCGACGTGGGGCCATAGCTCAGCTGGGAGAGCGCCTGCATGGCATGCAGGAGGTCAGCGGTTCGATCCCGCTTGGCTCCACCAC
>NZ_JASGBW010000037.1:0-47997 GCF_030053215.1 Stenotrophomonas sp. PFBMAA-4
CCGGCCACGCCGTCGGCATCGGCGGCGGCACCGGCCAGCACCAGCACCGCTGCGACCACGCCGGCCGCACGTGCAGAGGACGCGCAGGCGGCCGCTGCCGCACCGGCCGCAGCCGCCGACAACGCGCGCTACATCCTGCAGGCCGGCGCCTTCGGGGCGTCCGGCGATGCCGAAGCGACCAAGGCCAAGCTGGCGATGATGGGCCTGGCGGCACGGGTGGAATCGGCGCAGATCAACGGCAAGACCGTGTACCGCGTGCGCATGGGGCCCTACGGCAGCGCCGGCGAGCTGTCCGAAGCCAAGCAGAAGCTGGATGGCACCGGGCTGCAGGCGATGGCGATCAAGGCGCAGTGACGTTCTGCGGGACCGCATGAAGAAAGCCGGGCATTGCCCGGCTTTTTTTTGCTTCGGTAGAGCCGAGCCCATGCTCGGCTGCATTCAACGGCAGCCGAGCGTGGGCTCGGCTCTACAAGAAGCGATACGACGGCGGTCAGCCTTCGCGGGCGACCTGGAAGCCGGCGAACGACTGGCTGACCGGCATCAGTTCCAGGCGATTGATGTTCAGGTGCGCCGGCAGGGATGCCACCCAGAAGATCTGCTCGGCGATGTCCTCGGCGGTCATCGGGTTGGCGCCGGTATACAGCTTGTTCGAGGCGGCCTGGTCGCCATGGGTGCGGACCACGGTGAATTCGGTCTCGGCCATGCCCGGCTCGATCGTGGTCACGCGCACGCCGGTGCCGTGCAGGTCCGAGCGCAGCCCCAGCGAGAACTGGCTGACGAAGGCCTTGGTGCCGCCGTAGGCGTTGCCGCCCGGGTACGGGTATACGCCGGCCACCGATGAAATGTTGATGATCGCGCCCTTGCGCTCGACCAGCAGCGGCAGCAGGCGGTGGGTCAGGGTCACCAGGGCGGTGATGTTGGTGTCGATCATGGTGGTCCAGTCCGACAGCTTGGCGTTCTGCGCCGGCGCCGTGCCCTGGGCCAGGCCGGCGTTGTTCACCAGCAGGTCGATATCGCCGAAGGCCGGCGGCAGCGCCAGCAAGGCGGCTTCCATCGCCACCGGGTCACGCACATCGAACACGGCAGCGTGCACCACGTCCTTGCCATAGCGGTCGACCAGCGGCTGCAGGCGTTCGCCACGGCGGCCGGTGGCGATCACCTTCCACCCAGCCTGGGCGAAGCGATGGACGGCGGCGGCGCCGAACCCGGAGGTGGCGCCGGTAATCAGGACGGTGCGGGTCATGCAGACAACTCCGTGGGGAACCAGACCCCCATTCTGGCACCGTCGACCGATGCCTGCGTTGCCGGATCAGGCCGGGGTGCCCAGCCCGGGATCAGCGCAGGCGGAACACGCGTGCCTTGGGCAGGTCTTCGTCCACCTGCAGGAACCAGCGCCCGGCGATGCCCGGGATCACTTCGATCTGCGGTGCCTGCAGGGTCTTTCGCAGCTTCATCTGGCCCTTCATCACCTGCCACTGCTGGCCATTGTCGAGGGTGAAGACGGTGCCGGGTTCCCAGCCGGCGACATCGCCCACCACCCGCGCCGTGACCGGGCCTTCTTCCAGGCCCAGGTGCATGGCGGCCGGGGCCGGAACGTTTGCCGGCAGGGGCGCCGCCGGTCGGGTGGCCAGGGCTGCGGGGGCCGGCGCTGCGGTTTCCGCCTCGCGCATCACCCGGTTCAGCGCCTGCAGCTGTGCCGGGCTCAGCCCCACTTCGGCCAGCTGGGCTGCGGTGAGGCGCTGTTCGACCGGCACGAAGCGGTCCTGGGCGGTGGCGGCGAAGCTGCTGGCGACCAGCAGGGCGGACAGGAGGAACCGGCGCATCGGCGAAGTCTCAGCGGAAGTGCGCACACTTTGCTACGACGGGATGACAGTCCGGTGACACGCGCCAGGCCGGTACAATGGGCCATGATCAACAACGATGTACTGCGCAGCGTGCGCTACGCGCTGGACCTGGGCGACCACCACGTGGTGACCCTGTGCCAGATGGCCGACCCGGCCTTCGTGGTCGATGCCGAGCAGGTGAAGGCCTGGCTGCGGCGCGACGACGAGGCGGGCTTCGAACCGATGAACGATGGCGCGCTGGCGCACTTCCTGGATGGCCTGATCGTGCACCTGCGGGGCCGCGACGAGAGCCAGCCGCTGCGCGCGGTGGAAACCCGCATCGACAACAACCTGGTGCTGAAGAAACTGCGCGTGGCCTTCCAGCTGCGCGACGTGGACCTGATGGAGATCTTCGCCAGCGTCGGCTTCAAGGTGTCCAAATCCGAGCTCGGCGCGCTGTTCCGCCAGCCCGGCCATACCAACTACCGGCGTTGCCTGGACCAGATGCTGCGCAACTTCCTCAAGGGCCTGAGCCTGCGCGTTCGCGGCTGAGCACGGCATCGACGAAGGCCCGCGCCGCCGGCGTGGGCAGGCGTTGCCAGGCCAGGTGCACGCGCCGGGTCGGGGTGGGCTGCAGCGGTATCCGCACCACCCCTTCAAACCCCTGCGCGATCAGCACCGGCACGATGCCCACCGCCAGGCCATGGCGGACGAAGCGCTCGATCAGCTCCATCTGGTTGACCTCGAAACGCACCGGGTGCGGCAGGCCGGCCGCGGCGAACGCATCGTCGGTCTGCCGGCGCGCGCCGGTCCCGCGCGCGAAATCCACCAGCGCCTCGTCCTGCAGCAGGGCCAGCGGCAACCGCGCCTGCCCGGCCAGCCGGTGCGTCGGCGCCACCACCGCCACCAGGTCCTCTTCCTGCAGCATCTGGTGGCAGACGCCATCCAGGCTGGCCGACGGTGCCAGACCGACCAGGGCGACATCCAGTTCGCGCGCCTGCACCTGCGCGATCAGGGTTTCGCTCTTGTCCACGCGCAGCTGGAATTCCACCTGCGGGTAGGCCTCGCGGAAGGTGGCGAGGATGGCCACCACGTCGATGTCGGTGAGCGAGGAAATCTGCCCGATCGCCAGCGTGCCGCGTACCGTGCCGGTCACCGCGGCGACATCGGCGCGCAGGTGGCGCAGGCTGGCCTGCACCTGCCGCGCATGCACCAGCAGCGCCTCGCCGGCCGGGGTGACCCGCACCTGGCGCGGCAGCCGCTCGAACAGCGGCGTCCCCAGTTCTGCTTCCAGATGCGCGATCTGGTGGCTCAGCGCCGACTGCACCACGTGGCAGCGCGCGGCGGCACGGGTGAAGTTGCCCTCCTCGGCCAGGGCCACGGCGAATTCAAGCTGCTTGAGGTTCACGGCGTGCCGCCCCGCATCATCATCTGGTTTCCAGATGCCAAGGATGATGATGATTCATTTCCATCATCAATGCAGCAGGAGGACACTGTGCTCCCCACGTTCTGGAATGCCCCGTGAGCCCGTCCCTCCCTCCCCTGCACCGCTGGCAGGTACTGCTGATGTCGGTGGCCACCGGCGTGGCGGTCGCCAGCAACTACTACGCGCAGCCGCTGCTGCACACCATTGCCGATGCCTTCGGCGTGCCGTTCGGCCAGATCGGGATGGTGGTGACGGCCGCCCAGCTGAGTTACGCCGCCGGCCTGATCCTGCTGGTGCCGCTGGGCGACCTGTTCGAGCGGCGGCGGCTGATCGTGGTGATGAGCCTGCTCTCGGCCACCGGGCTGGTCATCAGTGCCTGTGCGCCGTCGCTGGCCTGGCTGCTGGTGGGCACGGCCATCACCGGCCTGTTCTCGGTGGTGGCGCAGGTGCTGGTGCCGTTCGCCGCCACCCTGGCCGCACCGGAACATCGCGGCAGGGTGGTCGGCACGCTGATGAGCGGGCTGCTGCTGGGCATCCTGCTGGCGCGTACCGTGGCCGGCCTGCTGTCCAGCCTGGGCGACTGGCGCCTGGTCTATGCCATCGCCGCCGCCGTGCTGGTGCTGACCGCACTGGCCCTGCAGCGCGGGCTGCCGCGCTTCCACCACAGCGCCGGCCTGGGCTACTTCGCCCTGCTGCGTTCGATCGGCACCCTGTTCGTGCAGGAACCGGTACTGCGCCAGCGCACCCTGCTCGGTGCCTGCAGCTTCGCCATGTTCGCCATCTTCTGGACGCCGCTGGCCTTCCTGCTGGCACAGCCGCCCTACGAATACAGCGACGCCACCATCGGCCTGTTCGGCCTGGTCGGTGCCGCCGGCACGCTGGCAGCGGGGCTGGCCGGGCGCATGTCCGACCGCGGCCAGACCGGCCGCGCCACCGCCATCGCGCTGCTGATGCTGCTGCTGTCGTGGCTGCCGCTGGGCCTGTCGGCGCACTCGCTGCTGGCGCTTCTGGCGGGCGTGGTGGTGCTGGACCTGGCCGCGCAGCTGCTGCATGTCAGCAACCAGAACCTGATCTATGCGCTGCAGCCGGAAGCACGCAACCGCCTCAACGCCGGCTACATGACCGGCTATTTCATCGGCGGTTCGCTGGGTTCGCTGCTGTCGGCGCAGGTCTACCAGCACTTCGGCTGGGCCGGTGTATGCGTGGCCGGTGCCGCAGTGGCCGTGCTGGCCCTGCTGCTGTGGCTGCCCGGCGCGTGGCGTGCGCGCCAGGCGGCCATCGCCCGCTAGAAGCTGCCCTGCAGGGCCAGCTCCCAGCGCCCGCCGGCATTGCCGGGGAACAGCCGGCGCGCGGCATTGTCGGTGTCATGCACGGTGGCCCGCAGTTCCCACGCCGGTGCCAGGGTGGCGATGGCGCTGAGCTGGCCATGCAGGTAGTCCGGGCCCTGTGCGTCGGCCAGCCAGTAGTGGCCGACGGCCGCTTCCAGGCGGAAGCGTTCGTTCAACGGCAGGCGTGCCCCCAGCTGCGCATAGGTGCCGCGATGGCCACCGGCCAGCGCATCGCTGGAATGGGCCAGCTGCAACCAGGCCCGCTGCTTCCAGCCGAGCGTGGCGCCCAGTTCGGTCCAGTCCAGTGCACGGCCGGTGCCCGGGTAGAGGTAGCGGGTGAGATTGGCATCCAGGGTCCAGTCCTGCGCCACCGCGCCGGACCAGCCGGCCACCAGATCGAATTCACTGCGCGCGCCGCTGTCCGGGGTGAACGACACGTTCGATCCCCACACGCTGGCATACAGGCCTGAAGGCAGAGCGAGCTTCGCCCCGGCCTGCACCGCCGGGTCGCCGCCGGTCTGCGAGCTGCCGCGCCACACGTAATCGCTGGTCACCGCCATGTTGCCGCTGGCCTGCACCTGCGCCTGCGCGCTGCCGATGCCGAGCAGGCCGGCCACCAGTGCGGCCACGGCCGCGCTCATCCCCTTGCTGTCCACTGCGTGGTGTTCCTCGTCGAAGGCGGTCGCGCCGCCGGGACGGCAGTGTCGGCGGCAGCGCCGTAACGGATCGATGGCGCAGCCACGCCCAACGCGCAAATTCACCGTAAAGCGACCGGGCGCCGGCAACAGCCGGGGTATCATGGCCCCCTGTTTCCAGGAACCAACCGCGTGGACGCCATCCTGACCCCGGTATCGATCGGCGAGCTGATCGACAAGATCACCATTCTCGAGATCAAGGCCGAGCGCATCGACGATGCCGCCAAGCTGGCCAACGTACGCACCGAGCTGGACGGCCTGCTGCCGTTGCTGCAGCAGCAGCTGCAGGCGCAGCCGGCGCTGGGCGCGCTGCGCACCCAGCTCAAGGCCATCAACGAACGCATGTGGGACATCCAGGACCAGCTGCGTGACAAGGAAGCAGCGCAGGTGTTCGATGATGCGTTCATCCAGCTGGCCCGCGGCGTCTACGGCACCAATGGCGAACGCATCGTGGTGAAGAACGAGATCAACCGCGTCGCCGGCTCGGCGCTGGTGGAAGAGAAGCAGTACCAGGGCGAGTAAGCCTGCGCTTCAACTGGCGTCCAGCAGGTGGCGGATGCGGAACAGCTCGCCATCGCTGCGGATGCCCAGCTTCTGGTAGGCCGTCTTCTTCTGCGTGCTGATGGTGCTGGCCGAACGCTGGAAGCGCCGTGCCACTTCGCCGGTGCTGCAGCCCTGCAGTACCAGCCGCAGCACTTCGCGTTCGCGCGGGCTGAGAGGCGTGAGCGCCAGCGCGGCCGCACGCTGCGTGCGCGATCGGTTGAGCTGCCTGTGCAGCTCCGGCGGCACGAAGCGGCCGCCCCGCGAGAGCGTGTCCAACGCGCGCAGCAGCACGTCCGGCGAGGAAGCCTTGGAGATGAAGCCGCGCGCACCGGCCTGCATGGCCGTGGCCACCGTGCTGGCATTGCAGTGGGCCGACAGCACCAGCACGGGCAGGTGCGGGTAGCACTGGTCCAGCTCGCGCAGCAGGGCCAGGCCATCGCCTCGATCGCCCAGCGCGAACGCATCCACCACCAGCAGGTCCAGTGACTGCGGGTCTCGCTGCAGCTGTGCCAGCAGCCGTGCCGGGTCGGCATGACTGGCGCAGACCAGCACGCCGCTGTGCTGGCTCAACAACACTTCCACGCCCAGCCGCAGCACCGGATGCGGGTCCAGCAGCGCCAGGCGACGCGGCTGATCGGAAAGCAAGGGAGGTAGCGCAGGTAGCATTGCGGCGGTCCTGTTGCACAGCACCCACACCGTAGGTGCGCGCCGCCAGCAGCGGAATCCAATTTATTGCAATGCAACAGGCAAGCCGTTCAACGGTCACCTTTCATTCCGGTTCGCCAGAACGCAACAGGCCCGGCAATGCCGGGCCTGTCGATGCACATCCAGCGCGCAGGCGCGCCGTGGTGCGATTACCAGCTGAAGCGCGGGCCGACGGTGTATTCCTTGTCGCCGTGGCGGTTCATCTTCAGCTCGCCGTTCAGGCCCCAATTCTGGTTCAGCTTGACCTGGCCACCCAGGCGGCCGTACCACTGGCCTTCCGGATTGACGCCGTGCTTCTTCGAATAATCTTCGTAACCGACCAGGCCGTAGACTTCGGCGTGCGGGCCGAAGGCGGTGCGGATACCGGCTTCAGCGCTGTAGCCGTTGAAGTCCAGGCCGTGCTTCGGGTCGAACTTCTGGTAGGCAACGCGGGCAACGAAGTCGCTCGACGGGGCGATTTCAACGTTGTAGCCGGCACCGATCTTCCACTGGTCAACCTTCAGGTTGGTGTGGTCGATTTCCTGGCGGCTGTATTCACCGAAGGCATGGAAGTTCGGCAGGAAGCCATAGGAACCCTTGACGCCCCAACCGTCGGCCTTGATGCCGTCGACGTCGGTCTTGGCGTAGTCGGCTTCAGCGTAGTTGTAGGACAGGTTCTCGGCGGCCGAGGCAGTGAACGGCAGGGCAGCGGCCAGCGCCAGGGCAATCAGCGAATTCTTCATGGGGGTACACCTTTACTTTCTTATGTTGTGCAGCAGCGCCAGGGCGCCATCGCATCGGGAATGTAAATTCTCCGTTATTCGCCACAACGCTCCCTGAAAACAGCGACCTTCGCATTGCTGAATTTTTTGCCTTGATTCAGGCTCTTTCAGGCATACGCGCGCGGTCGCGAACGCAGCTCTGGCGTGATTGCCGCGTGTTGCCAGCACCGTTGTCGATTTCCCCCACGCTGGTTCGTCGGGTCATTGAAGGCCGTGCATGTGGCACGGCCCACCTCGGAGGCAAGCGATGAGTTACATCGATGGTTTCGTCCTGGCGGTGCCCACCGCCAACAAGGAAAAATTCCTCGCCCACGCGCGCAGCGGCGACGTGGTGTTCATCGAGTACGGCGCGCTGCGCGTGGTCGAGTGCTGGGGCGATGATGTGCCACACGGCAAGACCACCGATTTCTTCGGTGCGGTGAAGGCCACGCCGGAGGAAACAGTGGTGTTCTCCTGGATCGAGTGGCCGGACAAGGCCACCCGCGATGCCGGCATGCAGAAGATGATGGAAGACCCGCGGCTGGATCCGGCGAAGAACCCGATGCCCTTCGATGGTGCGCGGATGATCTACGGTGGCTTCATCCCGATCTACGAACTGACCGCCTGAGCACCGATGGCCGGGCGCGCGTGCTCAGCGCGCGTCCGTGTCATCAGTTCCGGCCGCATGGCCGGCGCCCAGCGCGGCGCCGGCACCCAGGCCCATGCCACCCATGCCGCCGCCCATGCCACCACCACCGCCGCGGCCGCCCTTGGCATCGCCGTCGTTGCGCCCCTTGCCGCTGCCACCGCCACTGCCACCGGGCCGGGTGGGCCCCTGCGGTGGAATGCGCAGATCGCTCGGGATGGGCGCCAGATCGAGTGCCTCGCGCACGAAGTCGCGCAGCGATATCACCAGTTCGTGGGTGTGCACCGGCCGGCCCTGTGCCAGTTCCTCGGCGGCACGCGCGGCCAGGCGCACCTGTTCGTCGGTGCCCAGCAGCAGGATGTCGGACAGGGCGGCTTCGACCGCATCGCGGATGCGCCGGGCGCGGTCCGAGCGTGGCTCAGCGATGCCTTCGGCTTCTTCGCGCTGGCGCAGGTCACGGCGATGGGTGGGGTCCACGCCCAGTTCGCCGGTGAAGGAACCGCCCAGGGTCTTGTAGGCCGCCATCAGCGTGCGCAGGCGTTCGTTGATCTGCCGGTTCTCGCGCTCGCGGCGCTGCTGCAGGGTCTGCATCACCAGCAGGCGGATGCCCACGCCCAGCAGGGTGATGAGGACCAGGCCGGCCAGGGTGGACAGTACGCCCTGCCAGGAACTGAAATCGATACCGCGCATGCCCGGGGCTCCAGCGGGAAGAACCCGCATCTTGCCGCAAAGCCTGCCCCTGGAATGCGAAAGGCCCTCCCGCCTGGGGGCGGAAGGGCCTTCTGTCACCGCGCGATTACTTGCGCTTGGCGACCTTGCGACCGGCCTTGGCCGGGGCCTTCTTGGCAGCGGCCTTCTTGGCGACGACCTTCTTGGCCGGAGCCTTCTTGGCGGCAACCTTCTTCAGCGGCGCAGCCTTCTTGGCGACGGCCTTCTTGGCGACGGCGACCTTCTTGCCGACAACCTTCTTGGCAGCAGCGGTCTTCTTGGTGGCAACCTTCCTGGTGGCGGCAACCTTCTTGCCGACGACCTTCTTGGCAGCGGCGGTCTTCTTGGTGGCGACCTTCTTGGCAACGGCGGTCTTCTTGCCGACAACCTTCTTGGCGGCGACGGTCTTCTTGGCCACAGCCTTCTTGGCCACAGCCTTCTTGGCGGTAGCGACCTTCTTGCCGACAACCTTCTTGGCGGCCGCGGTCTTCTTGGCAACGGTCTTCTTGGCGACGGCAGCCTTCTTGGTGGCGGCCTTCTTCACGGTGGCGACCTTCTTGCCGGCAGCCTTGGTGGCGGCCTTGGTGGTCTTCTTGGCCGCAGCGGCCTTCTTGGTCACGGCCTTGCCGGCAGCAGCCTTCTTCTTGGCCACTTCCTTCTTCAGGGCAGCGGCTTCGGCCTTGGCGTTCTTCTTGGCGGCTTCCAGCTTCTGCTTGGCCTTGGCGACGGTCTTGCCGACCGACTTGGCAGCCTTGTCAGCCTTCTTGGCAACGGTCTTCTCGACCTTGGCCACAGCCTTCTTGGCCTTGGCAACGCGGGTACCGGCAGCCTTGGTGGCGCGCTTGACGGTCTTCTTGACCGACTTCACGGCGTCTTCGGCGGCGTGGGCGATGGTCTCGCCAACGTTGGCGGCGGTTTCTTTAACGTTCTCGACGGCGTCGGTCACGACCGACACACCATTACCGTTGCTCATGTTGCCCTCCTGGGGGCCTGGATTGTCAAAACGGGGCGATGCTATACCGACATTGTCCATCGTGGAACGGGGCGCACATATCCAATCGCATCGGATGCGACGGCCCTGGTGTAAGCGACAGCCAGTGCCAGGCCGACCTTCATTCAGAAAACCCCTTTATTTAAGTGCTACGCGATGATGCCCGCGTGTGCACGGGCATCCCGCCCATGGCGCTGCATGGCCCGTGCAAGAGATGCGCGGCAAGCGCCATGGCAACGCCAGGATGCGCCGAACTGCGCAAGTATCGGAACGTGTCGGCACGCGGCGGAGGCACGCCTGCAGGGTCGAT
The DNA here is from genome assembly GCF_030053215.1 of Stenotrophomonas sp. PFBMAA-4. Taxonomy (NCBI): domain Bacteria; kingdom Pseudomonadati; phylum Pseudomonadota; class Gammaproteobacteria; order Lysobacterales; family Lysobacteraceae; genus Stenotrophomonas; species Stenotrophomonas sp. PFBMAA-4. The sequence goes on from NZ_JASGBW010000037.1 coordinate 9,916, forward strand.
ATGCGCGTCGCGAGCCAGGCTTTTTTCATGGGCCATTTATCCGGATCGCGACACACTCATTCAGCTTGTTCTACCGTATAGCCCTACGGCCCCACTCCACCGCCAGCGAACCGACTCCCATGCGACCGCTTCCCACCCTGCTCACGCTCGCAATCGCGGCTGCCTTCGGCGGCTTCGTCGCCACCGGCATCAACGCCCACCTGGACAACCGCGCCGATGCCGCGCCGCTTCCCGCCGCGCTGACGACCAGTGCCGCGTTGCCGGCCGCGGTTGCCGGGCAGGCGGTACCGTCGCTGGCGCCGATGCTGGAAAAGGCCATGCCGGCGGTGGTCAGCGTCAACACCAAGCAGGTGGTGCGGGTGCGCAATCCGTTCTTCAACGACCCGTTCTTCCGCCGCCTGTTCCCGGACGTGCCGCAGGAACGCATCAACGAATCGCTCGGTTCGGGCGTCATCATCGATGCCAGCGAGGGCCTGGTGCTGACCAACCACCACGTCATCGACAACGCCGACGACGTGCAGGTGACCCTGGCCGATGGGCGCACGGTGAAGGCCGAATTCCTCGGTTCGGACCGCGACACCGACATCGCCCTGATCCGCATCCCGGCGCAGAACCTCACCGACATCAAGCTGGGCAACAGCGACCAGCTGCGGGTGGGCGACTTCGTGGTGGCCATCGGCAACCCGTTCGGTTTCAGCCAGACGGTGACCTCGGGCATTGTCTCGGCGGTGGGCCGCACCGGCATCCGCGGCCTGGGCTACCAGAACTTCATCCAGACCGATGCGTCGATCAACCCGGGCAATTCCGGTGGCGCGCTGGTCAACCTGCAGGGCCAGCTGGTCGGCATCAACACGGCCAGCTTCAACCCGCAGGGCAGCATGGCCGGCAACATCGGCCTGGGCCTGGCCATCCCGTCCAACCTGGCGCGCAGCGTGGTCGACCAGCTGGTCAAGCACGGCGTGGTGGTGCGCGGCACCCTGGGCGTGGAAGCACAGAACCTGAGCGCGCAGATCGCCCAGGGCCTGGGCCTGGGTGAAACGCGTGGCGCGCTGATCACCCGCGTGCTGGCCGGTTCGGCTGCCGCTGCAGCCGGGCTGAAGCCGGGCGACGTGGTGGTGTCGGCCAATGGCCAGCGCGTGGACAGCGCCGAAGCGCTGCACAACGTCGAAGGCCTGGCCGCCGTCGGCAGCGTGCTGGCGCTGGACGTGCGCCGCGAAGGCAAAGCGGTGCAGATCAAGGCCACGCTGAAGGAACAGGCACGATCGGTCACCGGCGAAAGCCTGGACCCGCGCCTGACCGGCGCCACCTTCACCGACCTGCCCGAGTCGCTGCGCCAGTCCGGCGTGGGCGGCGTGCTGGTCAGCGAGGTCAAGCGCGGCAGCCGCGCGGCCAGCAACGGCCTGCAGCAGGGCGACATCATCGCCGAGGCCACGGTGGGCGAATTCGCCGACCTGGCCAGCTGGCGTGCCAACTTCCAGCAGCGCCCGGCCAACCTGGTGCTGCGCATCCTGCGCAACAATGGCCAGCAGCAGGGCCAGCTGGTGATGCGCTGATCGCCCCGCCGTAACACCCCCTATACCCGGCCGATGCTATTGCTGTACGCCCTATCGGCCGAACCCTTCGTTCGTCCCCCCATCGCAACAGGAGTGATTCGATGAGCCCCACCAATACCGAGAACCTGAAGGAACACCTGGGTGAAGCCGGTTCCCACCTGAAGCAGGCCGCCACCGCTGCCGGCGGTGCGATCAAGGGTGCAACCGGCGCCGCCGGTGACGAACTGCGCATCGGCAAGGCCAACGTCAAGGCCGAACTGTCCGACAGCGCGCTGTCCGGCCTGGCCGCTGCCGAATTCGGCGGTGCCGCTGCCAAGGAACAGGTCGACGCACTGATGGACAAGGGCAAGGACCTGGTCGACAGCGCCGCCGAGCTGATCCGCGAGCGTCCGCTGGCGTCGTTCGGCGTGGCCTTCGCCGCTGGCTGGCTGATCGCCAAGCTGGCCAGCAGCAGCGACAAGTAAGCTGCGGCGTGAGCGAAGAGACCACGCAAGCACCCGATCCGGCGGCGACCCCGCCGCTGGACGAGAGCATCCGCCAGGTCGGCGCGGCAGGTAAGGCCGCCGCCGATTCGGCCAGGAATTCGCTGCGCTCGCTGCGGCGGTTGGCTTCGGCCGACTTCGCCCTGGCCCGCAGCGCATTCGGCCGCGCCCTGGCCTGGGCCGGGGTGGGCATCGTCTTCGGGGCCTCGGCCTGGCTGCTGATGGCCGCCACCCTCATCGCCCTGCTGCAGAGCTGGGGCTTGAGCTGGCTGCAGGCCCTGCTGATCACCTCGCTGCTGAGCCTGGCCGTGACCGGCTATGCGATCTGGCGGGTTTCCTACTTCTTCCACCACACCGGCATGCATGCCACGCGGCGCCAGTTGTCGAAGCTGGGCCTGTTCGACGAACCCAGCGAAGACGACCCCGATGCCGAGGTGCAGATTCCGGAGGGCAAGCCATGAAGTTCGGCGCGCTGCAGCGGCGGGTGAAGCGCTGCGAACAGGTGATGGCCGTGCGCATGGCCGAAACCGAAGACAACTGGACCGTACTCAGCCAGGTCTGGCGGCAGGGCTGGTCGCCGCTGCGCATCATCACCGTCGGCCTGGCCGGCGGTTTCCTGGCCGGCAAGCTGGAAGTACCGGGCAAGGTGAACGGCGCACGCTGGCTGCAGATGATCGGCTCGGTATCGAACCTGTTTGCCAGTGGCCAGGCGGCGTTTGCCGCCGCGATGGCCGCACACGCGGCCGATACGGCTGATGAAGCCGCCGACCAGGCCGATGAGGCGGCCGAGCAGATGGCCCCGCAGGCCGCAGCCCGCCCTGCCCCGCGCGCGGCTGCCACGCCCGAAGCGGAACTGCGCGAACCACAGCCGGCCGAAGCGGCCACCGACGTCTCCGAGCGTTGACTCGACACACCCGCCGCGTTGATCGCGGCGGGCTGATAATGGGCCTCCCTTCCCGGTTGGTGCGTCGATGAGCGAGTCCCTGCTGTCCCCTGCGGCACCCCGACCGGACAACGCGGCGCCCCTGCCGCCGCCGTCGCGCCCACGCGGGCCGATGTCGCTGGTGGTGCTGGCCACCCTCGCCGTGGCCTTCACCCTGTGGGCCGCGCAGGACATCATCCTGCCGGTGCTGCTGGCCATGTTCTTTGCGCTGGTGGGCAACCCGATCCTGCGTTTCCTGCGCCGGCTGTGGATCCCGCGCGCGATCGGTGCGCTGCTGATCCTCGGCACCGGCCTGGGCGTGACCGCCTCGCTGGGCGTGCAGCTGATCGGACCGGCGATGGACTGGGCGCAGGAAGCACCGCAGCAGCTGCGCAAGGTCGCCCGCCAGGTGCAGGACCTGACCAAGCCGGTGCAGCAGGCCAACCTGGCGGCGGAGAACTTCGCGCGCGCGGCCGGTGGCGAGAGCAACCGCAGGATCCAGGTCATCCGCACCCAGCTGGACGACCCCTACCGCATGTTGACCCGGGCGCCCAAGCTCGCCGCATCGGTGCTGGCGGTGGTGCTGCTCACCCTGTTCTTCATGATCTATGGCGAGAGCCTGCAGCGCGCGGCCATCGCACTGTTCCCCAACCGCCAGCAACAACGGTTCACCACGGACATCCTGCGCTCGATCGAACGCGAGGTCTCGCGCTACGTGCTCACCATCAGCGTCATCAACACGCTGGTGGGCCTGGTGTTTGCCGGCGTGCTGATGCTGCTGGGCATCGGCCTGCAGGAGGCGCTGCTGTGGGGCACGGTGGCCGCGCTGCTGAACTTCGCGCCGTACGTGGGCCCGCTGATCGGCGTGGCGATGATGCTGCTGATGGGCTTCGTCGAGTTCCGCGACCCGCTGCAGGCCCTGCTGCCGGCCGCGGCCTACCTGGGCCTGCATACGCTGGAAGGGCAGCTGGTGACCCCGATCGTGCTGGGCCGGCAGATGAAGCTCTCGCCGCTGGTGCTGATCCTGGCCCTGATGGTGTTCGGCTGGGCCTGGGGCATGGTCGGCCTGCTGCTGTCGGTGCCGCTGCTGGTCTGCATCAAGCTGGTGCTGGCCCGCCTGGAAGGCATGCAGGGCTGGGCGCGGCTGCTGGAATGAAAGCCCCGGCGGGCAGGCGTAGAATGGCCGGGTGAAATTTCCAGTCCAAGCCATCACCCTCGACCTCGACGACACGCTGTGGCCGTTCGCGCCGATCGGCACCCGCATCGACGTGGTCCTGCACGAATGGATGTGCGAGCACAGCCCCGCCACCGCTGCCATGTACCCGGTGGCGGCGATGCGCGAACTGCGCGAGCGCTCCTTCCGCGACAACCCGCACCTGCACTTCGACCTGAGCGCACTGCGCCGGCTGACGATCCAGGAGGCGCTGCAGAACAGCGGCGCCAGCCTGGACCTGCTGGAGCCGGCCTACGAAGTGTTCTATGCCGCACGCAACCAGGTCGAATGCTACCCCGACGCGCTGGAGGCGCTGGCGCGCATCGCCGCGCGGGTGCCGGTGGCAGCACTGAGCAACGGCAACGCCGACCTGGAGCGGATCGGCCTGTCGCATCTTTTCGCCTTCCAGCTGGGCGCGCGCGAACACGGCGCGGCCAAGCCGGAGGCCAGCATCTTCCATGCCGCCTGCCAGCGCCTGGGCGTGGCCCCGGCGCAGGTGCTGCACGTGGGCGACCATGTCGAGATGGACGTGGCCGGGGCGATCGCCGCTGGCCTGCGCGGTTGCTGGATCAACCGCGACGCCGCCACCTGGACCCATCCGCAGCTGCAGCCGGACCTGCAGTTCGACACCCTTACCGGCCTGGCCGACTGGTTGGACGCCAACCTTGATGCCGCCGACGAACACCGGAGTAACTGACGCATGAGCGAGATCACCGGCTTCACCGCCACTGCCACCGCCGCACTGCCGCTGCACGTGCTGGACCGCGACCAGTTCGCCCGCTGGAAGGCCGCCCAGCCGGCCGCCCAGCAGGCATGGCTGGACGCACAGGGCTTCACCGCCGGCGCCCACAGCGTGGCCCTGCTGCCCGGCGAGAACGGCCTGGCCGGTGCGGTGATCGGGGTGGGCGACCGCGCCGATGCCTACGCCTATGCACATGCCCCGCACGCCCTGCCCGAAGGCAGCGTGTGGCAGCTGGCCACCGAACTGCCGGCCGCCGAACAGGCGCTGCTGCAGCTGGGCTGGGGCCTGGGCAGCTACCGCTTCGACCGCTACCGCAAGCGCAACCGTGCGCCGGCGCAGCTGCTGGCCAGCCCCGGCGCGGAAGTGGCCGACCTGATCGCCGCCAGCCTGCGCGTGCGCGACTGGGTCAACACCCCGACCGAAGACATGGGCCCGCAGCAGCTGGAAGACGCCGCGCGTGCGCTGGCCGACACCCATGGCGCGCAGGTCGAAGCGATCACCGGCGATGAACTGCTGAAGCAGAACTTCCCGGCCATCCATGCGGTGGGCCGTGCCTCGCACCGTGCGCCGCGCCTGATCGTGCTGCGCTGGGGCAAGGACAGCGACCCGGCGCTGGCGCTGGTCGGCAAGGGCGTCTGCTTCGACACCGGCGGCCTGGACATCAAGCCGGCCGACGGCATGCGCAACATGAAGAAGGACATGGGCGGCGCCGCCCACGCACTGGCCCTGGCCGGGCTGGTGATGGCCCAGAAGCTGCCGGTGCGCCTGACCCTGCTGATTTCGGCGGTGGAAAATGCAATCGGCCCCGATGCCTTCCGTCCGGGCGAGATCATCGCCACGCGCAAGGGCCTGAGCATCGAGATCGACAACACCGACGCCGAAGGCCGCCTGGTCCTGTGCGACGCACTGACCTTCGCCGGCGAGCAGAAGCCCGACCTGGTGCTGGATTTCGCCACCCTCACCGGTGCGGCGCGCATTGCCCTGGGCCCGGACCTGCCGGCGCTGTTCAGCAATGACGACACGGTGGCCCAGCAGTGGCTGCAGGCCGGCGATGAAACCCGCGACCCGGTGTGGCGCATGCCGCTGTGGCGCCCGTACCTGCGTTACCTGAGCAGCGGCGTGGCCGACCTGGCCAATGCCGGCTCGCGCATGGCCGGCTCGGTGACCGCCGCGCTTTACCTGGAACGCTTCCTGGAGAATGACCAGCGCTGGGCGCACCTGGACGTGTACGCCTGGAACGACGGCGAACGCCCGGGCCGTCCGGCCGGTGGCGAGGCCCTGGCCCTGCGTTCGGCCTGGGCGATGCTGAAGGCGCGGTACGCCTGAGCCTGCGCGCTCCCCTGCCCCACCGGCCTGGCCGGTGAGGCGGCGGGGCGGCGGCACGCGCTCCACGGTAGAGTCGACTGTCAGTCGACTATCGCGCGCAGCGCGGGATTTTCCAGGGCCGGTCGGAGAGCAGTCGACCAACGGTCGACTCTACCGCTGCCGGGGCCGGGGCCGGGGCCGGGGCTGGCAAATCTGACGAAAAATTGAATTTCGGCCCCGGCCGGGTTCTGCGAGGATGTGCGGGTCGACCACCCACACGATCCGTGAAGGCAGGAACCCGACCATGTCGCTCTTCCGCTACACCCGCGCCGGCCAGACGCCCGGCGCACCGCGCGCCCATTCCCCGTTGCCCTGGATCGCCCTGATCGCCTTGATCCTGGGCGGCGTCGCGCTGGCCTTCGCCTGGCTGGCCGGCTGGATCGGCAACCGCCTCACCGCGCAGCGCTTCACCGACACCATCGAAGCCACCGGCCCGGCCCACCCGGGCTTCCGCCGCGCGCACAGCAAGGGCATCTGCGTAAGCGGCTGGTTCGAACCCAGCGCGCAGGCACCCACCCTGTCCAGCGCGCGGGTGTTCTCGCAGGCCCGCGTGCCGGTGATGGGCCGCCTGTCGATCGGTGGCGGCGACCCGTACGGCGCCGACAACACCGCCCGCGTGCGCAGCATGGCCGTGCAGATGGTCAGCGACGATGGCCAGGAATGGCGGATGGCGATGAACAGCTTCCCGTTCTTCGCGGTGCCCGACGCCGAGGCGTTCTACGAGCAGACCCGCGCTTCCATCCCCGACCCGGCCACCGGCAAGCCCGACCCGCAGAAGATGGCGGCCGTGCTGGCCAGGTACCCCAGCGCGCAGGCCTTCCAGCAATGGGCGAAGACTGCGCCGTGGACCAGCAGCTGGGCCGACACCACCTACAACAGCGTCAACAGTTTCTGGTTCACCAACGCGCAGGGACAGAAGCGCGCGGTGCGCTGGCGCTGGCAGCCGCTGGCACCGGTGGTGGAGATGGATGCGGACACGCGCAAGCAGGCCAGCGTCGATTTCCTCAGCCAGGAACTGCAGCAGCGCCTGGCCAAGGGGCCGGTGCAGTGGAACCTGGTGGTCAGCACCGCCGCGCCCGGCGATGCCATCGACGATCCGTCCACGCCGTGGCCGGACACGCGCGACCAGGTGGTGGCCGGCGTGCTCAGCCTGGACCGCATGCAATCGCAGGAGGAAGGCGCCTGCGGCCAGATCAACTTCGACCCGTTGATCCTGCCCAGCGGCGTGCGCGGCAGTGACGACCCGATCCTGGCCGCGCGCTCGGCCGTGTACTCGCAGTCCTTCAACCGCCGCGAACGCGAACGCGCCGCCGGCAACGTCGAACAACCGAAGAAGGAGGCCGCACGATGAACACCGGCAACGGCCACTTCAACCTGCTCGCGCGCATCCTGCACTGGACCATGGCGGTGATGATCCTGGCCATGCTGTTCGTCGGCGTCACCATGGTCGCCTCGCTGCACCTGCGGCCGATGCTGATCGACCTGCACCGCCCGCTGGGCATCGCCATCCTCGTGCTGGTGCTGCTGCGCCTGTACAACCGCCTGCGCCACCGCCCGCCGCCGCTGCCGGCCGACCTGCCGGTGTGGCAAGCGCTGGCGGCCAAGGCTTCGCACTGGATACTGTACGGGCTGATGCTGGCGATGCCGCTGATCGGCTGGGCGATGCTGTCGGCCGGCGGCTACCCGATCACCCTGTGGGGCGGCGTGCACCTGCCGCCGATCGTGCCGCACACCCCGGCGCTGTATGCGGCCCTGCGCAACGCGCACAGCCTGCTGGCGTATGTGTTGTTCGCCACGGTGCTGATGCACGTGGGCGCGGCGCTGTTCCACCTGTGGGTGCGCCGCGATGGCGTGTTCCAGGCGATGGCGCGCGGAAAGGATTGAGCAAAGCCGGCATCCGGTAGCGCCCGAGCCCATGCTCGGGCGGCGGCGCGCAGCGACGAACAGCAGCCGAGCGTGGGCTCGGCTCTACAACAGTACGTGTTGGGCGTGTTCCAGGCGATGGCGCGCGGGAAGGATTGAGCGACGCGAATCGGTAGCGCCCGAGCCCATGCTCGGGCGGCGGCGCGCAGCGACGAACAGCAACCGAGCGTGGGCTCGGCTCTACAACAGTACGTGTTGGGCGTGTTCCAGGCGATGGCGCGTGGAAAGGATTGAGCAAAGCCGGCATCCGGTAGCGCCCGAGCCCCTGCTCGGGCGGCGGCGCGCAGCGACGAACCGCAGCCGAGCGTGGGCTCGGCTCTACAAGCGTATGTGCTGGGCGTGTTCCAGGCGATGGCGCGTGGAAAGGATTGAGCAAAGCCGGCATCCGGTAGCGCCCGAGCCCCTGCTCGGGCGGCGGCGCGCAGCGACGAACCGCAGCCGAGCGTGGGCTCGGCTCTACAGCCAGCCCTTCTGCCGGGCCAGCCGGTACGCCTCGATGCGGTTGGCCACGCCCAGCTTGCCGATGCATTCGGACAGGTAATTGCGCACCGTGCCGTGCGACAGCCCCAGCTGCTCGGCGATCTCGCTGGCCGTGCGGCCCTCACCGGCCAGGCGCAGCACGCGCCGCTCGCGGTCGGTCAGCGGGTCGGCCTGCGACCACGCGTCCATCGCCAGCTGCGGGTCGATCGCACGGATGCCCTGCTGCACCTTGCGCAGCGCGTCGGCCAGGTTCTCCGCCGGGGCGTCCTTCAACAGGTAGCCCAGCACCCCCGCTTCCAGCGCGCGGCGCAGGAAACCGGCGCGGGCGAAGGTGGTGACGATGACCACCTTGATCGGCAGTTCGTGGCGGGCAATGCGCTGGGCCAGCTCCAGGCCGGTCAGGCCGGGCATCTCGATGTCGGTCACCAGGATGTCCGGCTGCAGCTGCTGCAGCATGCGCCAGGCCGCCTCGCCATCGGCAGCGCTGCCGAGCACCTCGATGTCCGGTTCCAGGCCCAGCAGCGCCGACAGCGCGCCGCGCACCATCGCCTGGTCCTCGGCCAGCAGGATGCGGATCATGCCGCACCGCCCTGTGCCAGCGACGCCGGCGGGACCGGCGTGGTGGCCGCCGCCAGCGGCACGCGCAGGGTCAACAGCGTGCCCTCGCCCTTGCCCGACTGCACCTGCAACTGGCCGCCCAGCGCGGCCACGCGCTCGCGCATGCCGCACATGCCGTTGCCCTCGGCCTGCAGGCCACCGCGTCCGTCATCGCGTATCTGCATCACCAGCTGCCGTCCTTCCTGCATGAACTCCACCCGTGCCTGGGTCGCCTGCGCATGGCGCACGATGTTGGTGGCCGCCTCGCGCAGCACCAGCGCCAGGCCGCGCTCCACCTCCACCGGCATCGGCGGCGGCACCGTGTAGTGCAGGTGCACCTGCTGGCATTCCAGCAGCAGCCGCGCCGAGGCCAGCTCGCCGGCCAGATCGCTGGCGCGGATGCCGGTAACCGCGCTGCGCACCTGCGCCAGCGCTTCGCGGGCAATGGCCTCGGCCTCGCCGATCTCCTGCCGCGCACGCGCGTCATCGCGGTCGTACAGCTTGCGCGCCAGTTCCAGCTTCAACGTGATCAGCGACAGCGTGTGGCCCAGCAGATCGTGCAGGTCGCGGCCGATGCGCTCGCGCTCGGCCGTGGTCGCCAGCCGCCGCACTTCCTCCTGCGACAGCTGCAGGGCCACGTCGCGCTGCTGGCTCAACGCCTCCACGTTCACCACCAGGCCGACGATGAAGGACACCGCCGGCATCCACACCAGCGCCTGCCACGGGTAGCCGAAGTACAGCGCGGCGGCACAGAACACGATGTTCAGTGCGGTCAGCTGCAGCAGGTACATCCACCAGCCACTGCGCCCGCTCATGCGCATCATCACGCAGCCGAACACGAAGTAGCTCAGGCCGGACGGATACCAGGGCAGCAGCACCAGCGACAGCGCGACCATCGCCAGCGCATAGCGCGGGCCGTGGTGGCGCGGCGCCAGCATCACCCGCGCATACAGCAGCAGGAACAGCGGATAGCTGGCCAGGGTGAGGAACAGCCAGCGCAGGGTGAAGCCGTTGCCCAGCGCGGGGGTAAGGAAGATCCACACCGACCAGAGCAGGTGGATCGCACCGCTCCACGGCGATTTGCCCCGCCGCAGCAGGTCGGCCACGGCCGAATCCGGCGCGGGGCGCAGCAGCGACGCAAGCCGGTTCGATGGCACGGGCGGATCCAGGCGGGAACGTTCGCTGCCGATCATGCCAGTTCAGCCGACCCGGCGCAGGCGACGGCGCGCCAGCAGCAGCGCCGCCACAGTCACGCCCAGCAGCACCAGCAGATGCCCGGCGATGCTGCCCACCGCCGGCTGCCCCACCACGGGCAGTGCCAGCTGGGCCAGGTGCCAGGTCGGCCACAGCGGTGCCATCGTGGAAAACAGCTTCGGCAGCGCCGACAGCGGCAGCCACAGCCCCGACAGCAGGGCCAGCGGCAGGTACACCAGGTTGACCATCGCCGGTGCCGCGCTGGCACTGGCATGGCTGCCGATCAGCAGGCCGATGGCGCCCAGCGGCAGCGCTGCCAGTGCCGCCACCGCCAGCAGCTGCAGGATCTGCTGCGCCTGCAGATGCACGCCGCCCAGGGTGCAGGCCACGGTGACCAGCAGCCCGGCCACCAGCAGCGCAAACAGCACCGCCATCGCCAGCCGCGCCAGCAGGGGCGCTGCGGCCGGCATCGGCAGCGCGCGCTTCAGGGTCAGCAGGCCACCCTCGCGGTCCAGCGCCAACTGCACGCCGAAGCCGAACAGGGCCGGTGCCATCGCGCCGAACACACAGTAGGTGGCCAGCAGGTACAGCGGCGCATGGCCACGCCCCAGCAGCACGCCGAACAACAGGTAGAACAGCACCGGGAACAGCAGCGAGGGCACGGCGAAGGCCGGCGTGCGCCAAGCCCGGCGCAGTTCGGCCTGCAGCTCGGCGATGTAGGGGCGCAGGACGGCACGCACGGACAGGCGCGGCGCAGCGAGGGAACGGGTCACGGTGTTCATGCAGCCTCCCGGGTCATGTCGAGGAAGGCGTCGGCCAGCGCCGCGCCCTGTACTTCCAGTTCCTGCAGCTGCGCATCGGCGGCCAGCAGGCGGGCCACCACCGGTTCGGCCGGGCTGGCCAACAGGTGCAGGTGCGCGCCATCGCGCTGCACCTGCTGCACGCCCGGCCAGCGCTGCACGTCCTCCACCGCCAGGCTGCTGCGGCAGCGGATGCGGCGCGGCCGGTCGGCCAGGCGCAGTTCGGCCAGCGGCGCATCGGCCAGCACGCGGCCCTGTTCCAGCACCACCACCTGCTGTGCCAGTGCTTCGGCTTCCTCCAGGTAATGGGTGGTCAGCAGCACGCCGCAGCCTTCGGCCACCAGCTGCCGGATCGCCTGCCACATCACCTGCCGCGCCTGGATGTCCAGGCCGGTGGTGGGCTCATCCAGGAACAGCACGCGCGGGCGGCCGCACAGCGCGATGGCGAACTGCACCGTGCGCTGCTGGCCACCGGACAGCTGCCCATAGCGACGGCGGGCCAGATCCTGCAGTCCGGTGCGCTGCAGCACCTCCGCCAACGGCATCGGCGCGGCATAGCAGGCGCTGGCCTGTGCCACCAGTTCATCCACCTGCAGCATCGGCGGCAGGCTGGTGCTCTGCAGCATCACGCCCAGCCCCAGGCGGCTGGCGCGCTGCTGCGGATCGCCACCGAGCAGTTCAACCTGCCCAGCATCGGCGCGGCGCAGGCCCAGCAGCACGCTGATCGCGGTACTCTTGCCAGCACCGTTGCGGCCCAGCAGGGCCAGGACCTGGCCGGCACGCACCTGCAGGTCGATACCCTGCAGTGCGGCATGGCCGGCGTAATGCACCTGCACCTGGTGCAGGCGGGCCAGCTGGGCCGTAGTGGGAGCTGCGGTCGGATCCATCGGTGCGGTACCGGTAGCGGGGACGTTGCCATCCTGTGCCGCGCCGGTCACGTTTCGCAGTGGCCGCCGTCAGCTCCATCGGGTGACAGCTGTCACTGCCATCCCGCCCCGTCCCACCTGCATGCTGTGCTGCACGCTTGCCCACCGGAACCGCCGCTGTCGCCCTTCCGGCCATACCCGCCCGATCGCCTGTGATGGAACGCAATGAACGCTTCTGCCGAGCTGTTGAAGGAACTCCGCATCGACCGCAAGAACCCGCCGCCGTCCTCCGGGGATGGCCCGGGCGGCCGCCGCTGGCTGTGGATCGCCCTGGTCGTCATCGTGCTGCTGCTGGCCGGCGGCGCCTTCCTGCTGTTCGGCCGCGAGCCGGCGCCTGAGGTCGAGACCGCACCGGCGGTGGCGATCCAGCAGGGCAGTGCCAGCAGTTCGGTGCTCGACGCCAGTGGCTACGTGGTGGCCCGGCGCATGGCCACGGTGTCGGCCAAGATCACCGGCAAGGTGCGCGAGGTGATGATCGAGGAAGGCATGCGGGTGGAGGCCGGCCAGATCATGGCCACGCTGGACCCGATCGATGCCGATGCACAGCGCAGCCTGTCCGCGTCGCAGGTGCAGGCCGCGCGTGCGCAGGTGGCCGGCCTGCAGGCGCAGCAGCGCCAGGCCGCCGCCGAAGCCAGCCGCCTGCAGGCACTGGTGGGCCAGCAGCTGGTCTCGCGTTCGCAGTACGACCAGGCCGTGGCCCAGCGTGACAGCGTGCGTGCACAGCTGGATACCGCCCAGCGCAACGTCAAGGTGGCCAGCGACCAGCTCGCCATTGCCGACCTCGGCGTGGACAACAACATCGTGCGCGCGCCGTTCTCCGGCGTGGTCACCGCCAAGGCCGCGCAGCCGGGCGAGATCGTCTCGCCGCTGTCGGCCGGCGGCGGCTTCACCCGTACCGGCATCGGCACCATCGTCGACATGGATTCGCTGGAAATCGAAGTGGAAGTGGGCGAAGCCTTCATCGGCCGCGTGCAGCCGAAGATGCCGGTGGAAGCCACGCTCAATGCCTACCCGGAATGGAAGATCCCCGGCGAGGTGATCGCCATCATTCCCACCGCCGACCGTGGCAAGGCGACGGTGAAGGTGCGCGTCGCGCTGAAAGTGAAGGACCCGCGCATCGTGCCGGAGATGGGCGTGCGGGTCAGCTTCCTGGAGCAGGCGCAGCCGCAGGCCGCCGCCAGCAGGCCGCAGGGCGTGCGCGTGCCGGCCACGGCGGTGGTCGAGCGCGAAGGTGCCAGCGTGGCCTTCGTGCTGGGCGATGCCGACCGCGTGCAGCAGCGCGCCGTGCAGGCCGGCCAGGCGATGGGCAAGGACCGCCAGATCCTGAAGGGCGTGAGCGCGGGTGAACCGGTGGTGGTCAACCCACCGCAGACCCTGCGCGATGGCGCCAAGGTGCAACAGAAACAAGCGCAGTAACGGCCAGGCGCCCGCGTGGCGCCGCCGGCAGCACCGTTCGACGCACGCCTGCGGCTACCGCAGGCGCAGTGCCCCGTTTCCCGCCTTCCGTGGAGAACCACCCATGTCGACCCTGGTTTCACTGCGCAACATCACCAAGACCTACCAACGCGGCCCGGAAAAAGTGAAGGTGCTGCACGGCATCGACCTGGACATCGCCAGCGGCGACTTCGTCGCGCTGATGGGCCCGTCCGGGTCGGGCAAGACCACCCTGCTCAACCTCATCGGCGGCTTGGACAACCCCAGCGGCGGCGAGATCAGCATCGAAGGCGAGCGCATCGACCAGATGAGCGGCGGCCAGCTGTCCACCTGGCGCAGCCACCACGTCGGCTTCGTCTTCCAGTTCTACAACCTGATGCCGATGCTGACCGCGCAGAAGAACGTGGAACTGCCGCTGCTGCTGACCCACCTCAGCGCCGCCCAGCGCAGGCGCAATGCCGAGATCGCGCTGACCCTGGTCGGCCTGGCCGACCGCCGCAACCACCGCCCCAACGAACTGTCCGGCGGCCAGCAGCAGCGCGTGGCGATCGCCCGCGCCATCGTCTCCGACCCGACCTTCCTGATCTGCGACGAACCCACCGGCGACCTCGACCGGCAGTCGGCCGAGGAGATCCTGGGCCTGCTGCAGCAGCTCAACCGCGAACACGGCAAGACCATCATCATGGTCACCCATGACCCGAAGGCCGCCGAGTACGCCACCCACACGGTGCACCTGGACAAGGGCGAGCTGGCCGACGCCCCGCTGGCCCACTGACGGAGGCCCCGGCGATGAAATATTTTTCCCTTGTCTGGGCGCAGCTGTTCCGCAGCCGCACCCGGACCCTGCTGACCCTGCTCTCGGTGGTCGCCGCGTTCCTGCTGTTCGGCATGCTCGATTCGGTACGCGTGGCATTCAACTCCGGCGGCAGCGTGGAAGGTGCCAACCGCCTGGTCACCGCATCGCGCCTGTCGATCACCCAGTCGCTGCCGATCCGCCTGGAAACGCAGATCCGCCAGGTCGACGGCGTGCGCGACGTGGCCTATGGCATGTGGTTCGGCGGCATCTACCAGGACCCGAAGAACTTCTTCCCGAACTTCTCGGTGTCGCCCAACTACTTCGATGTCTACCGCGAACTGCAGATCGACCCGGCGCAGCTGGAAGACTGGAAGCAGACCCGCACCGGTGCCATCGTCGGCGAGAGCCTGGCCAACCAGTTCGGCTGGAAGATCGGCGACACCATCCCGCTGCAGGCCACCATTTTCCCGCGCGGCGGCAGCAATGACTGGCCGCTGGAACTGAAGGGCATCTTCCGTTCCAAGGACCGCGCGCAGGCGGGCAACGAAGAACGCCAGTTGATGATGAACTGGAAGTACTTCGACGAATCCAACGACTACATCAAGAACCAGGTGAGCTGGTACACGATCACCCTGGACAACCCCGACCATGCCTCGCGGGTGGCCCAGGCCATCGATGCGATCTCGGCCAACTCCGACCACGAAACCAAGACCCAGACCGAATCGGCGTTCCAGCAGGCCTTCGTCAAGCAGTTCGCGGATATCGGCATGATCGTCACCTCGATCATGGGCGCGGTGTTCTTCACCCTGCTGCTGTTGACCGGCAACACCATGGCCCAGGCCGTGCGCGAGCGCATTCCCGAACTGGCCACGCTGAAGACGCTGGGCTTCAAGGATGGCACCGTGCTGACGCTGGTGATGGTCGAGTCGGTGCTGCTGATCGGCCTCGGTGGCCTGATCGGCATGGGCCTGGCCGCGCTGGTGCTGCCGGCCATCGCGCCGAAGAGCATGGGCATGCTGCCGCCGCACGTACCCACACCCACCTGGCTGGTGGGCGTGGGCCTGATCGTGGTGATCGGCATCGTGGTCGGCCTGCTGCCTGCGCTGCGGGCCAAGCGCCTGAAGATCGTCGATGCGCTGGCCGGCCGCTGAGGAGGACTTCCAATGAACAAGCTCAAGAAGTGGCTGGGCAACGCGCTGACCGTGCTGCTGCTGGCGGTGGGCCTGGTGCTGTGGATCGGCCTGCCATGGTTTGGCGTGCTGGCCGTGGCCGTGCTGGTGGCGCTGTGGCTGCTGCTGACCCGCAGCGGCCGTCTGGCCCTGGCGGCCACCCGCATCGGCATCGCCAGCCTGCCGCAGCGCTGGGGTGCCTCCTCGGTGATCGTGGTCGGCATCGCCGGCGTGGTCGGCGTGCTGGTGGCGATGCTGGCGATGGGCGAAGGCTTCCAGGCCACGCTCAACAACACCGGCGATGACACCACCGCCATCGTGCTGCGGGGTGGCTCGCAGGCCGAGACCAACTCGGTCATCACCCGCGAACAGGTACCCACGCTGTCCACCCTGCCCGGCATCACCCGCGATGGCGAAGGCCGGCCCTTGCTGTCGCCGGAACTCTCGCAGGTAGTGAACCTGGTGTCGCGGGCCGATGGCACCGACGTCAATGCGCAGTTCCGCGGCGTCGGCCCACAGGCGTGGGCGGTGCATGACAAGGTCAGGATCGTGCAGGGCCGCAAGTTCGCCACCGGCCTGCGCGAGATCGTGGTCGGCCAGGGCGCGCAGGGCCAGTTCCGCAACCTGGAGGTGGGCAAGACGCTGACCCTGGGCAACCAGGCCTGGACCGTGGTGGGTGTGTTCGCCACCGGCGATGCGCATGATTCGGAACTGTGGACCGACGCCGATACGCTGGCCACCACCTACCAGCGCAGTGCATGGCAGTCGATCAGCGTGCGCACGGATGGCAAGGCGGGCTTCGAGCAGTTCAAGGCGGCGGTAGCTGCCGACCCGCGCCTGAAGCTGGACGTGGAAACCACGCGCGCCTACTACAGCAAGCAGGGCGGCGGCCTGACCACGCTGATCGACATCCTCGGCAAGGTGATCGGCACGATCATGGCGGTGGGCGCGGTATTCGGCGCGCTCAACACCATGTATGCCGCCGTGGCCACGCGTGCACGCGAGATCGCCACCATGCGCGCGATCGGCTTCCGCGGCCTGCCGGTGGTGACTGCGGTGATGCTGGAAACCATGCTGCTGGCGCTGCTGGGTGGCTTGCTCGGCTGCGCCGTGGCCTGGTTGTTGTTCAACGGGTACAGCGTGTCCACCATCGGCAGCAATTTCAGCGCGGTGGTGTTCAAGTTCCATGTGTCGCCGGAGCTGCTGTGGAATGGGCTGAAGTGGGCGCTGGGCATCGGCCTGGTCGGTGGCCTGTTCCCGGCACTGCGCGCGGCGCGCCTGCCGATCACCACGGCGTTGCGCGAAACCTGATCAGCGCACACGTGTGTGCGGTGATGGATGTGGAAGGGCGAAGCGAAGGCTTCGCCCTTTTTTGTTGGGCGTCATCCACGCATGGCGTGGATCTACCGGTGCTTCATCCACGCATGGCGTGGATCTACTGGTGCCTTGTCCACGCATGGCGTGGATCTACTGGTGCCTTGTCCACGCATGGCGTGGATCTACTGGTGCCCTGTCCACGCATGGCGTGGATCTACTGGTGCCCTATCCACGCATGGCGTGGATCTACTGGTGCCCTGTCCACGCATCGCGTGGATCTACCGGTGCGTCATCCACGCATGGCGTGGATCTACCGGTGCTTCATCCACGCATGGCGTGGATCTACCGGTGCTTCATCCACGCATGGCGTGGATCTACCGGTGCTTCATCCACGCATGGCGTGGATCTACCGGTGCTTCATCCACGCATGGCGTGGATCTACCGGTGCTTCATCCACGCATGGCGTGGATCTACTGGTGCCTTGTCCACGCATGGCGTGGATCTACCGGTGCTTCATCCACGCATGGCGTGGATCTACTGGTGCTTCATCCACGCATGGCGTGGATCTACTGGTGCCTTGTCCACGCATGGCGTGGATCTACCGGCGCGCCTGTCGATCGCGCGGGTGTCCGCCTTCCAGTAGATCCACGCCATGCGTGGATGAACGTCCGCACACTCCGCGCATTACAGATCATGCGATTGCGGCCGTTATCGGTGCCTCTGCGCATCGAAAACAGCGCGCGCGTGACACTGCGCACAGCCGTCCTGTGGATTGTTGGTTGCGATTCATCTTCAACGCGATGAAACACGCAGGGACAAACAGTTACGAATGAAAACACTCTAGAATCCCGCCCCCCACGTTGGTTTGCAGTACCCCACGCGCCCACAGAACGGGCGCATGTTTTTTTCTGAAACACGAGATTTCACGGATGTCCCTGAAGACCACCCCGCTGCGCAACGCGATCGTCATCGCGCTGGCTGCCAGCTGCACCACCCCCGCCTTCGCACAGGATGCGGGCGACAACACCACCAACCTCGACCGCATCGAAATCACCGGCTCGCGCATCCGCCAGGCCAGTGTCGAGACCGCCCAGCCGGTGGTCGCGCTCAACCGCGCCGACATCGAGAAGAAGGGCTACGTCAACGTCGCCGACATCCTGCAGGACGTGACCGCTGCCGGCTCGCCGAGCATGAGCCGCGCGTCCTCGCTGACCTCCTCGCGCGACTTTGGTGGCATGTATGTCAGCCTGCGCGACCTGGGCCCGGAACGCAGCCTGGTGCTGATCGACGGCCGCCGCATGGGCGTCAGCGCCGGCGGTTACTCCGACCTGGCCTCGATCCCCTCGGCCATCGTCGAGCGCGTGGAAGTGCTGACCGACGGTGCCTCGGCGCTGTACGGCTCGGACGCCATCGCCGGTGTGGTCAACATCATCACCCGCAAGAACTTCGACGGTGGCGAAGCCAGCGTCTACGTCGGCCAGTACGGTGAAGGCGACGGCCAGAAGCGCTCCTACAGCGCCACCTTCGGCAAGACCTTCGACCGCGGCTGGTTCAGCGTCGGTGCCGAGCGCACCAAGGAAGACGAAGTGATGGGCGGCGCGCGCGAGTTCAGCCGCTACGTCAACGGCCCGCGCCACCCGAACGACGGCCTCAACGGCACCACGCCGTGGGGCAGCGTCACCGTCGGCGGCAAGCCGGTGACGGTCGGCCCGGGCGGCGACCCGACCGATGCAGCCAACTTCCACACGCTGAACCCGGCCGATGGTGCCAACACCAAGACCAACATGAGCCTGCTGACCGGCCTGGAGCGCACTTCGGTGTTCGCCAACGGCGGCTTCTCGGTCAACGACAACCTGCGCATCGTCGCCGACGCGCTGTACAGCAAGCGCGAATCGAGCAAGCACCTGGCCGGCTACCCGTACTCGGTCACCGCCGCACAGGCCCGCAGCGGCGCCCGTGCCGCCCTGTCCAAGGACAGCGCGTTCAACCTGTGGGGCCAGGACGTGCTGTTCTCGCACCGCACCGAAGAACTGCTGCGCGGCACCGAGAACAACCTGGAAACCAAGCGCGGCAGCCTGGGCCTGGAAGGCAGCTTCGAGACCGGCTCGCGCTACTGGGACTGGAACGTCAACTACACCTACAACCGCAATGAAGGCGAGCGCATCGGCACGGGCAGCATGTTCCAGCCGAACGTGAACCAGGCCGTCGGCCCGTCCTTCATCAAGGATGGCGTGGCCTACTGCGGTACCACCGATGCGATCATCGCCGGCTGCGTGCCGTGGAACCCGGCTGCGCCGATGGGCTACACCGGCCCGGGCTCGCTGAGCAACCAGGACGTGCAGGACTACCTGTTCGCCCGCTTCGTGGACAAGAGCCAGACCACCACCAAGGTGGCCAGTGCCAACATCTCCGGCTCGCTGTTCACCCTGCCGGCTGGCGACGTGCTGACCGCGATGGGCTTCGAGCACCGCACCGAAGAAGCACGCTACACCCCGGACCTGATGGTGCAGAACGGCCAGATCGCCGGCACCAGCGGCAAGCCGACCCAGGGCGACTACTCGCTCAACGAGGTCTACCTGGAACTGCAGGTGCCGCTGCTGGCCGACATGGCCTTCGCCCGTGAGCTGTCGCTGGACGTGGCCGGTCGCTACTCGGATTACAACAACTTCGGCTCCACCACCAACAGCAAGTTCGGCGTGAAGTGGAAGCCGATCGACAGCCTGCTGGTGCGCGCCACCTACGGCACCGGCTTCCGTGCGCCCACCGTGGACGATCTGTACGGCGGCACCGTCAGCAGCCGTGACTCGTTCACCGATCCGTGCGACACCTCGTTCGGCACCGCCGCCACCAGCGCTGCGGTTGCTGCACGCTGCAAGGCCCTGAACGTGCCGGCCAACTTCCGCCAGCTCAACAGCGACGGCACCGTCGCCAGCAAGCCGGGCCAACAGGCCACCACCGATTTCAGCTCGGGTTCCAACCCGGACCTGAAGCCGGAAACCGCCAAGACCTGGACCGTGGGCCTGGTCTACAGCCCGGACTTCGTGCAGGGCCTGGACGTCAGCCTGGACTGGTGGAAGATCCGCATTGACAACGCCATCGTCGGCGAGTCGGCCACCAGCATCCTGGAACAGTGCTACGTGCAGGGTTCGGATGCCGCCTGCGGCCGCTTCACCCGCGGCAGCAACGGCCAGGTCAACGGGCTGGACCGCTCGCTGGTCAACGCCGGCTACCGCGAAACCGCCGGCTATGACATCAGCGCACGCTACCGCCTGCCGGAAACCGCGTTCGGCAAGTTCGCCGTCACCTGGAACACCACCTACACCGACTACCTGGAGCAGCGTAACGACAACGCCGCCACCACGCCGGTGGAGCAGCTGACCAGCTGGGGTGGCAACTTCCGCGTGCGCTCGACCTTCAACCTGGACTGGCAGTACGGCAACCTGGGCATCGGTTGGACCGCGCGCTACTACTCCAGCATGAAGGAGAAGTGCTCCTACATGGACGAGTGCAACATCCCGGGCTTCAGCTCGGCCTACACCGATGCCTCGCCGACCAACAAGGTGGGCTCGAACACCTTCCACGACCTGCAGGTGCGTTACAGCCTGCCGTGGGATGGCACCGTTTCGCTGGGCCTGAACAACGTGTTCGACCACCAGGGTCCGGTCATGTACAGCCAGCCGAACAGCAGCTTCGTCTACTACGGCGGCTTCGACATCGGTCGTTTCATGTACATGAAGTACCAGCAGCGCTTCTAAGCCTGCACCCGCGTTCCCGTTCCGGCCAACTCTCTCCTGGCCGGAGATGGAAGCAGAACGGCGCCCCTCGGGGCGCCGTTCTTTTTTGCCGGAACCGGGGTTGGATCCCTTCGCGATTACCGCTTCGCCGCCCGCATCGCGCGCACGTTCTCGCCGACAAACAGCACCAGCCCGGCCCAGATCACCGCAAAGCCAATCGCCTTGCCGGTGTCGAATGCCTCGTGGAAGAAGAACACGCCCAGCAGCAGCTGCAGGCTCGGCGCGATGTACTGCAGGATGCCGACCAGCGACAGCGGAATGCGCTTCACCCCGTAGGCGAAGCCGATCAGCGGCACGGCGGTGACCACGCCACCGAAGACCAGCAGCAGGTCGTTGCGCCAGCCCCAACCATGGAAGAACGCGCCGCCATGGCCGTTCTCGGCCCACACCGCAAACGCCAGCGCCGGCAGGAACAGGTACAGGCTTTCCACGCCCAGCCCGGCCACCGGATCCACCGACACCAGCTTGCGCAGCAGGCCGTACAGGCCGAACGAGCAGGCCAGCCCCAGCGCGATCCACGGCGGCGTGCCGGCATCGATGGTCAGCCAGGCCACGCCCACGGCGGCCATCGCCACCGCCACCCACTGCAGGCGGCGCAGGCGTTCCTTCAGCACCAGCACGCCCAGCAGCACGTTCACCAGCGGATTGATGAAGTAGCCCAGGCTGGTTTCAATCACGTGCCCGGCGTTGACCGCCCAGATGTACAGGCCCCAGTTGAAAGCGATGGTCAGGCTGGATACCGCCAGGATCGGCAGCGCGCGTGGCTGCGCGGCGATCTTCCGCCACCAGCCCAGGCGCGCACTCAGCAGCAGCCACGCCACCACCAGCACCGTTGACCAGATGATGCGGTGGGCGATGATCTGGAACGACGGCACCTCGTTGAGCAGATGCCAGTACACCGGCACCAGCCCCCACAACACGAAGGTCGAAGCGGTAACCAGCAACCCGCGGCGTTGTTCTTGTTCGTCCATGCTCATTTCTTCCAGGTCCGCGCCATGGTCAGCACCACCACGCCCAGCAGGATCACCGCCATGGCCAGGAAGTCGCGCCAGCCGAAATGCTCACCGTTCAGTGCCGCACCCAGCAGCACCGCAATCACCGGGTTCACGTACGCATAGCTGCCGGCCAGCGCCGGGCGCACGTTGTGCAGCAGCCAGACGTAAGCGGTGAAGGCCACGATGGAACCAAAGACACACAGGTAAGCCATCGCCAGCAGGCCGCTGGTATCGGGCAGCGTGGTCGGGCGCTCGCCCACCGCCAGGCCGATCAGCACCAGCAGCACGCCGCCGCAGATCATCTGCCCGGCGGCGGTCATGAACGGGCCGGGCAGGTCCAGCCCGCGCGCCCACACCGAGCCGAAGGCCCAGCCGACCGGTGCGATCAGCAGCAGCACCAGCCCGGTCGGCGAGGCGGTCAGGCTGCTGCCGGCGTTGAGCCAGACCACGCCGATGAAGCCCACCGCGATTCCCAGCCATTCACCACGGCTGGCGTGCTGGCCGCGCAGCGCCGAGAACAGCGCCATCCACAGCGGTACCGAGGCCACCGCCGTGGCCGCCAGGCCCGAGGAGACCTCGCGCTCTGCCAGCACCACCATGCCGTTGCCCAGCACCAGCATGGTCACGCCCATGATGACCAGGTTGCGCCACTGCCGCAGGGTCGGCCGCGGCATCTTCCAGAACAGGCGCAGGGCCAGGTACATCAGGCCGCCGGCAATGATGAAGCGGCTGCCGGACACCATCGTGAGCGGCAGCGCGCCACCGTGCAGGGCCTTGGCGATGCCCAGGTAGGTCGAGCCCCAGACCACGTAGACCAGCAGCAGCGCCAGCGCGACAAGGCCACCCCGGGGGGCAGCCGCAGAAGGAACAGGGGAAGCCGACATGACACACCAGCAGGCAGGGGAAAACGGATTCTAGAAGGTTCGGCCGGTGGAAATAACCCTGCTTCCGGCAGGCGCGCGGGCCTTGTGCGGCGCGGCTGAACGCGCAACATGCGACACCGCGTACGACGATCTAGCTATGGTCCCCCCTGCGCGCCGCTGTCACCCTGTGCGGTCCCCATGCCCTGCCCGCCCCTCCGGCACCCGGCGTTGACGTGGGATGCAGTACCTAGGAGGCTGGCTGGCAGCGCCCACGCGCGCCCCTGGCACCGATCTTTCCCGCATGGAAGCACCGCATCGAGGATCCTCACCCAGATGAGCACCACGTCCCAACCTGCTGTCCCCAGCACCGACGGCGCCGCGCTGCGCCGCTCGATCTCCAATACCCTCAAAGGCTCCGCCGGCAACCTGGTGGAGTGGTATGACGTCTACGTGTACTCGGTGTTCGCCGTGTACTTCGAATCGCAGTTCTTCTCGCCCGAAGACAAGAACTCCACGATGTACGTGTGGGCGATCTTCGCCGCCACCTTCCTGATGCGCCCGATCGGCGCCTGGTTCTTTGGCCGCTTCGCCGACCGCCACGGCCGTCGCCTGGCGCTCACCGTGTCGGTCACCCTGATGGCCGTCTGCTCCTTCCTCATCGCCATCACGCCCACGGCGGCCAGCATCGGCATCTGGGCGGCGATCATCCTGCTGTTCGCGCGCCTGCTGCAGGGCTTCGCCACCGGCGGCGAGTACGGCGCCAGCGCCACCTACATGTCCGAGGCTGCCATTCCCGGCCGCCGTGGCTTCCTGTCCTCGTTCCACTACGTCACCCTGGTCGGTGGCCACGTGCTGGCGCAGCTCACGCTGTTCCTGATGCTGAATTTCTGGGGCAAGCCGGAAATCTCCGAGTTCGGCTGGCGCATCGCCTTCGGCATCGGCGGCATCGCCGCGGTCGTGGTGTTCTGGCTGCGCCGTGGCATGGACGAGACGATGGAAGAATCGTCGATCGAGGCCGCGCGCGAAGGCAAGGCGAAGAAGTCCGGCTCGATGTACGAGCTGTTCGTGCACCAGTGGCGCCCGCTGCTGCTGTGCTTCCTGATCACCGCCGGCGGCACCATTGCCTTCTACACCTACTCGGTGAACGGCCCGAAGATGATCCAGAGCGCCTTCGCCGCGGATGATCCGATGACCGCCACCCTGGTCAACCTGGGCGTGCTGACGTTCCTGATGGTGCTGCAGCCGGTCGGTGGCTGGCTGTCGGACATCATCGGCCGCAAGAGCCTGCTGGTGTTCTTCGGCGTGGGCGGCGTGCTGTACAGCTGGTACCTGATCACCCAGCTGCCGCACCAGCACGATGCCACCCTCGCCTTCCTCACCCTGGCGCTGGGCTTTGTCATCCTCACCGGCTACACCTCCATCAACGCGGTGGTGAAGGCCGAACTGTTCCCCACCCACATCCGTGCACTGGGCGTGGGCCTGGGCTATGCGCTGGCCAACTCGCTGTTCGGTGGTACCGCGCCGCTGCTGTACCAGGGCGCGCTGAAGACCGGCCACGTCGACTGGTTCGCCATCTACGTCACCGCCACGATCGCGGTATCGTTGGTGGTCTATGTCTTCTTCCTCACCAACAAGGGCCCGAACTGGCTCGACGGCACCCGCAAGTAAGGGCGCTGTGTTGATGGCGGCCACCGGTGCAATGCCGGTGGCTGCTGCGTCTCCGGCGTCGCCGCTGATGTGGATGGCGGTGGTGCTGGCTGCAGCCACGGCAGTGGCCTGGCTGCTGCGCCGCCCCAGTGCGCAGGCCGCGTGGCCGCGTATCGGCTTCGGGGTGGCATTGCTGGTGTTCTGTGCCGCACTGGCGCTGCAGCTGGCGGTGGACCTGGGCAACGGCCACAGCTCCCTGGCGATGAGTACCCACCCGCGCGGCGGGCAACTGCACCCGATGGGCATGCGCACGATGGTGGCGTGCTATCTGGCCGCGCTTGCTGCCAGCGGCTGGGGCGCGTGGAGGCTGCTGCGCCGCCGCCGGTAGTGCCGGCCGCTGGCCGGCAACGGGCGACCGGCGACCGGTAGAGTCGACTGTTAGTCGACTGCTCTTCGATCAGGCTGCCAAGAATCCCGCGCTGCGCGCGTAGTCGACCAACGGTCGACTCTACCTCCGTCGTCGCACCGGATTGCCGGCCAGCGGCCGGCACTACCCTCAACGGCGGGCGGCGTCGCTCTTCTCACGGGCACCGTGGAATTCCGACGCCTTCTCCCACTGCGGCCAGCGGCGGCTGTTGGCCAGTTCGACGCCCAGGTCGTAGACCAGCAGGGTGTCGGCGGCGTGGCCGGCCGGGTCCCAGCTCGGGGTCCAGGCATCGCAGGCCTGGTGGTAGCAGTCGGCGAAGTACTTCTCGCGCAGCGCGCGGCCGGCCTCGACGCCGCCGTCCAGCTTGTCCAGGCCCGGGCCGATGGTGATGGCCGGCACGCCCAGGCGGGCGAAGGCGAAGTGGTCGGCGCGGTAGAAGAAGCCCGCTTCCAGGTTCGGGTCGGGGCTGTAGCTGCGGCCACGGGCCTTGGCCACGCGTTCCAGGTCGCCTTCCAGCGACACCCGGCCCTTGCCCCACGAGGCGATGTCACGCGTCGCACCGTCCGGGCTGAACATTTCGATGTTGAGCACGGCGGCGGTCTTTTCCAGCGGCGCCAGCGGGTGCGCGGCGTAGTAGCTCGCACCCAGCAGGCCCTTCTCCTCCGCGGTCAGGGCCACGAAGTACAGGCTGCGCTGCGGCTGCGGGCCGGCCGCGAACACACGGCCCAGTTCCAGCACGGTGGCCACGCCGGTGGCGTTGTCGATGGCACCGTGGCGGATGCGGTCACCCTTGGCATCGGGCTGGCCGATACCGAAGGCATCCCAGTGCGCCGAGAAGATCACGGCCTCATCGCCATGCTCGCCACCGGGCAGCTTGGCCACCACGTTGCGGGTCACCACCTGCTCGCGCTTCAGTGCGAAATCCACGCTCAGCTTCGCGTTGTCCAGCACCACCGGGCGGAAATCGGCCTGCATGGCCTTGCGCTTCTCGGCGTCGAAATCCAGGCCCGCGTCGGCGAAGATCGCCTCGGCCAGTTCGCGCTGCATCCAGCCACGCAGCGGCGTGTGCTGGGCCATCGCTTCGGCCTGGCCGCGTTCGATGTCGAACAGCGGCGAGGTGCCCGAGCTCTTCACCGTGGCCCAGCCGTAGGCGGCCGGTGCGGTCTCGTGCACGATCAGCACGCCCTCGGCACCGCGGCGTGCGGCTTCCTCGAACTTGTAGGTCCAGCGGCCGTAGTAGGTCACTGCCTTGCCGTCGAACGCGCCCGGTGCATCGGCTTCGAAATCAGCGTCGTTGATCAGCACCACGGCGATCTTGCCGTGCAGGTCCACGTCCTTGTAATCGTTCCACTGGCGCTCGGGTGCATCGATGCCGTAGCCGACGAACACCAGCGGCGCGTTGTTGATCTGCACGCGCTTGCGCGGCTGCAGGCTCTGCAGCGTCACGTCCACGCCGTTGGCCAGCGTGCGCTTGCCCTTCTTCAGCTGCAGGCTGGCCTTGGCCGGGCCATCCAGCTGCGCACGCACCAGCGGCACCGGCTGCACCCAGCTGCCATCGGTGCCACCGGGCTGCAGGCCGTAGCTGCGGAACTGCTCGATCAGGTACTGCACGGTGCGTTCTTCGCCTGCGCTGGCCGGTGCGCGGCCCTCGAACTCGTCCGAGGCCAGCACCCGCACGTGGCGCGACAGTGCCTGCGGATCGATGCCGCCGCCGGGCAGGTCGTTGGCCGCATGGGCCAGGCCCCCGACGAAGAGGCAGGACGACAGCAGCAACACGCGCATCGGATTCACGGCAATACCACGGCAGGAAGGGGAGTCACCAGAGTGTAACGTGGTCGTGACACCACGGCGCAGCCGTGCCGGTCAGCGGCGTGCGCGGTCCAGCCAGCACGCCAGGCCCTGCGCGTTGAGCTCGATGTCCATCGCCAGCACCTCGGCCACCGCCGCCTGGTCCAGTGCGCAGCCGTGCTGCTGCGCGCGTTCCAGGTACAGCGCCTGCAGCGCGGCCAGCAGGCAACGGTGGCGGTCGGCGCGGCCATCGCACTGGCGGCCGATCGCCGCCATCGCATCGATCTGCTCGAACAGGTCGCCGGCCAGCTTTTCGACCTGCTGCACGCGGCCGTAGTGGGTCAGGTACATCGCCTGCGGGCCGTAGCCCAGCATGCGCTGGATCGAGGCCTTCATCGCCTCCGGGTCGAACTGCACCGGCGAGGAGGTGGGGAAGATGAAGGCGCCCTGCGCGCTGTCCAGCTCGCGGTAGGAAATGCCGAACGTATCGCCGGTGAACCAGCTGCGGCTGCGTGCATCCCACACGCAGTAGTGGTGCTGCGCGTGGCCGGGGGTGTGCAGCAGCAACAGCTCGCGGCCCGCCAGGTCGATGCGGTGGCCATCTTCGGCCACCACCACGCGGGCCTCGGCAATCGCTTCGATGCGGCCGTAGCTGCGGGCGATTTCCTCGGCACCATAGACGGCGGTGGCACCGGCAATCAGCCGGGTCGGGTCGATCATGTGCGGCGCACCGCGCGGGTGCAGCACGGCCTTTGCATTGGGCAGCTGCTGCATCAGCAGGCCCGCACCACCGGCATGGTCCAGATGCACGTGGGTCAGCAGCAGCCAGTCCACTGCCTCCACGCCCAGCCCCGCATCAGCCAGCGCCTGCAGCATGGCCGGCACGGACAGGCCGGTGCCGCAGTCGACGAAGGCCGCACGGCCGTTTTCGACAATGAGGTAGGCGGCGTCGAAATCGGGACGCTGGAAGCCGGTATCGATGGTGTGGATGCTGGGATCGGCGGTCATCGGCACGCACCTGGCAGGATCAGGAACAGACCCCCATGGTAGGCGCCAGCGCGGGCCCGGTTCGATGCGGCTTTGGTCGGGTAGTGCCGGCCGCCGGCCGGTTGTGGACGGGTCGGCGGCGGGTAGAGTCGACTGTCAGTCGACTTCGCGCGCAGCGCGGAATTTGGCGATGCCCGACAGGAGAGCAGTCGACCAACGGTCGACTCTACCTTTGCAGCCAGCGTGGCCGCAGCAGCAACGCCAGCACCAGCACCGCCAGGAACGCGCCGTAGGCATACAGCACGGCCAGCACCTGCGGCCAGATGGGTCCGGCACCGGGCTGCACGCGGCCGATGTGATAGCCCCACAGCATCGAGCCGATGCTCAGGGCGAAGGCCAGCGCCAGGGTGGTGGTATCGAACAGGCGCCGCCGCGCGGTGCGCGGCTGGCGCGGGAACAGCCAGTACAGGCTGCCCAGCAGCAGGAACCAGGGCAGGAACAGCAGCAGCGACAACCAGGCCATCGCAGACTCCATGTCATCGCGCCGGGGGCGCGCGGCCATCATGCCATGGGTGGTGAGGCGTGGTAGCGCCGGCCGCTGGCCGGCATGTCCCGTGCGGTTGCCGGCCAGCGGCCGGCACTACCCGTCATTCGGCGCGCAGCGCTGCCAGCGCGTGCAGCACGGCATCCACTTCGGCTTCCAGCTTGAACAGCTCGCTCTGCAGCTGGTCGCCCTGCTCGGCCTGCTTGATCACGGCGATCAGTTGGCCGGCATCGCGCGGCGAATCGAAGCCTTCGCTCTGGATCAGCAGCGTGCCGTCACCGGCGGTCAGCTTGAAGTAGAAGCGGCCGTCCTTTTCGCGGTACTGCTTGAACAGCGGCGGGGCCACGCGGGCCACGCCGGCGTCCTCGCTGGCGATGTCGCCGGCGCTGGACAGGTCACGCAGGCCCACCGCATGGCGCAGCTCTTCCAGCAGCGGTGCCGCCAGCTGCTCGCGCAGCTGCTGGCCACGGCGCTTGAGCAGCGCTTCGATCTTTTCCGGCTCGGCCATCAGCGCGTTGTAGCGCTCGCGCAGCGGCGACAGCTCGCCATCGATGCGCTCGAACAGCTGCTGCTTGGCATCGCCCCAGCTGATGCCGGCGGCAAAGGCCTTGGCAAATTCAGCGGTCTGTTCCGGGGTGGCGAAGGCCTGGTACATCTGGAACAGCGCCGAGCCCTCGGTGTCCTTCGGCTCGCCCGGTGCGCGCGAATCGGTGAGGATCGAGAACACCAGCTTCTTCAGCTCCTCGCGCGGCACGAACAGCGGAATGGTGTTGTGGTAGCTCTTGCTCATCTTGCGGCCGTCCAGGCCGGCCAGCGTCGCCACCTGCTCGTCGATCACTACGTCCGGCAGCGGGAAGTATTCCTTGCCGTAAACGTGGTTGAAGCGCTGGGCGAAATCGCGCGCCATCTCGATGTGCTGGATCTGGTCGCGGCCCACCGGCACCTGGTTGGCCTTGAAGATGAGGATGTCGGCGGCCATCAGCACCGGGTACATGAACAGGCCGGCGCTGACGCCTGCATCTTCATCCACGCCCTCTTCGCGGTTCTTGTCCACCGCCGCCTTGTAGGCATGCGCGCGGTTGAGGGTGCCCTTGCTGGCGATGGCGGTGAGGAACCACATCAGCTCGGTGGTCTCGCGGATGTCGCTCTGACGGTAGAACCACACGTGTTCCGGGTCCAGGCCACAGGCCAGCCAGCTGGCGGCGATCTCCAGGGTCGCGCGCTGGGTGCGCTGCGGGTCCTGCGATTTGATCAGGCTGTGCAGGTCGGCCAGGAAGAAGAAGCTCTCGATGTCCGGGGCGCGGCTGGCGGCAATGGCCGGACGGATGGCGCCAACGTAGTTGCCCAGGTGGGGCGTGCCGGAGGGGGTGATACCGGTAAGGACTCGGGTCGTCATGACTGCGTGGGGGTAACCTTCGATGAACGGGGCCAGTTTACCGCGCCCGTGACCAACCCCGTCAGGGCCTGCGGCGCGTTTGTTCACCCAACCCCGCTGGAGACGCCCGATGAAACGCCTGCTGCCCCTGCTGCTGATCCTGCCCCTGGCCGGCTTCCGCCCGGCCCCGCTGCCGCCGCCGGTCGCCCAGGACGGCCCGGTCCGCATGACCCTGGTCGACCGCGACCGCGGCACCGAACTGCGCAGCTATCCGGCCGACGGCCAGCGCTGGGTGGCCGGCGATCGTGGCCATCGCTATGCGGTGCGCCTGTACAACGACAGCCCGCGCCGGGTGCTGGTGGTGTTGTCGGTGGATGGCATCAATGCCATTTCCGGCGAGGAGGCCAACCCCTCCCAGACCGGCTACGTGCTCAACCCCGGCCAGCGCGCGGACATCACCGGCTGGCGCAAGAGCCAGGACGAGGTGGCCCAGTTCGTGTTCAGCAGCCCTGGCAACAGCTATGCCAGCCGCACCGGGCGGCCGGACAACGTGGGCGTGATCGGTATCGCGGTGTTCAACGAGCGCACCCAGTGGCGGCCGGAGCCGCGCCCCATCCTGCGCCGGCCGGCGTCGCCCGCACCCATGGCTGAAGCCTCCGCAGCCGCCGACAGCAGCGCCCGTGCCAGCCGTGCCGAAGGCTACGCGGCCAAGTCGCAGGCACCGGCACTGGGCACCGGCCACGGCGACCGCGAGACCTCGCAGGTGCGCGACACCACCTTCGACCGCGCCAGCCGCGATCCGTCCTACGTGAGCGAACTGCGCTACGACAGCGCACGCAACCTGCGCGCACGCGGCATCGTGCTGGATGCGCCCTCGCGCCTGCCGCGCGAGCCGCAGGCCTTCCCCAACCGTTACGTGCCCGACCCGCCCTCGCGCTGAGGCAGACAGCACGACGCCCGCACCATCACGGTACGGGCGCCGGGCTGTGGGGGCGCGCTGTGGGGGAAGCGCGACGGACCTTTACTTGAAGTCCGGATAATCCTTGCGGACGCTGTCGGAGAACTCGTGCACTTCCTTCTCCGCGCGGTCCTTGGCCCAGCCATAGCGTTCCTGCAGACGGCCGGCCAGATACTCGGCGTTGCCTTCGGCCACATCGAAATCGTCGTTGGTCAGATCGCCCCACTTGGCCTGTGCCTTGCCCTTGAGCTGCGACCACTTGCCGGAAATGATGTCTTTGTTCATTGCTGGAACCCTTGGTTGCAACGGCGTTCTTACCGTGGTTCCAGCTTCGCGCATCGGCTGTTGGCCAGCGGTCAACCCGCAATGAAAAGCGTGCTCACCTGCTTGAATGGTTCACTCCGCCTGCACCCTGGAAAGCGCGCACAAAAAAGGCCGGGACAATGTCCCGGCCTCTTTCATTGGGCACCACCCCGGGCTCAGTTGCCCTTGGCGGCATCCTCAACCGACTGGCCTGCCTTCTGCACATCCTTGCCGGCGCCGGCAACGGTGTTGCAGCCAGCCAGCATGGCCACCGAGAACATCGACAACAGCATCAGGGCAACTACACGCTTCATGGTCTTCTCCTGGGGTTCGCCACTACATGGTTTTCATCGCGCTTGGCCATTCCCGCAGTGGAGTGGCCTTGCGTGAAGTGCAATCTGGCGTCTGCCGCGTGCAGCGAGTGTGAACAGGCTTCCAGGCCGTTCAGGTGCAGGCCGCTGACGCTCAGTCGCGCATCAGCGTGGACTTGCCGAACAGGCTTTCCACCAGGTCCACGGCCAGCTCGGCGGTCGCGTTCTGCTTGTCCAGCAGCGGGTTCAGTTCAACGATGTCCAACGAACCCATGCGGCCGCTGTCGGCAATCATCTCCATCACCAGCTGCGCCTCCCGGTAGTTCACCCCGCCCGGCACCGTGGTGCCCACGCCCGGGGCAATGCTCGGGTCGAGGAAATCCACATCGAAGCTGACGTGCAGGTGGGTGTTCTCGTCGATGCCGGCCAGTGCCGCTTCCACGGTGCGCTTCATGCCGTTCTCGTCGATGTAGCGCATGTCGTACACATCGACCTTGTGGGTCTTGATCAGGCGCTTCTCGTCCGGGTCCACCGAGCGGATGCCGATCTGGTGCATCTGCGCCGGGGTGATGGCCGGGCTGCTGCCGCCCAGCTGGGTCAGCGCGTCCGGGCCGAGCCCGCACAGGCAGGCCACCGGCATGCCGTGGATGTTGCCCGACGGGGTGACATCGCTGGTGTTGAAATCCGAATGTGCATCCAGCCACAGCACGCGCAGGGTCTTGCCCTGTTCGCGGCACCAGCGGGCCACGGCAGTAATCGAACCGATGCCCAGGCAATGGTCGCCGCCCAGCATGATCGGCATGCGCCCGGCCTGCAGTTCAGCGTAGCTGGCGTCCATCAGCGCGCGGTTCCAGGCCACCACCTCGTCCAGGTGGCGGTAGCCCTGCACCGGCGTGGTCCACGGGTTGCGCGGGCCGTCCAGGTTGCCCAAGTCGCGCACGTCCACGCCGCGCGCCTCCAGCGCCTCCGGCAGGCCAGCCACGCGCAGGGCTTCCGGGCCAAGCCGTGCACCGCGATGGCCCGCGCCCACGTCGGTGGGCACGCCGATGAGGGTTACGGAAATGGGATGGGCCATGGGTGCCTCCTGCAGGCGAAAAAGAAGCACAGTCTAGCCAGAGGCATGTGACACCACTCGCGGCGGTGCAGCAGGGCAACGGCAATCAGCGGTGCCGCACCGGCGTCACGCTCTGCACCTCGCCGCTGTTGCGCAGCATGCACAGGAAGCGGCCATCGGGGTAATCGATGATCAGTTCCTGGTAATCGCTGCCCACCGGCACCTGCGTCACCAGCGTGCCCTGTGCGCCCTTGCGCGTGTTGCAGGCCCCCAGCGCGTTGCCACCGCTGGGTGCGCTGTACGCGGCGCGCGAGGTGTTGCGGAACACCGCGCGGCAGCCGCCATTCACCCACACCGAGTGCCGCGACAGGCCCCAGTTCTGGCCCTGCTCGCAGCGCGTGCGGCTGATCTGGCGGGCAACTTCCACGTTGCCGCGCGTGTCCATCCCGCACGACACCTGGCGCTGGTCAGTGGATTCGCAGGTGACCTCACTCGGCAGCGCCGCACCCTCATCGTCATCGTGGTGGTGGCGGTCGTGCCGCTCTGTCGCGGCCGGTGCACCGCTGCCGCTGACCTGGCAGATGCCGTTGGCGCCGCCACGGCCGGTGTAGCTGATCTGCGGCGTGCCGTCGTCACCGCGGGTGATCGACAGGGTCACGCCGCTCTGCGCATCACGCGCTTCGAAATAGCGGTCGTTGAAGCGCTTCAGCGCCGCCTCCCGCCCCTGCACGTAGACCGGGCCGCCCTCGTCGGCGTGCACATCCAGGCCACCGGGGCAGCTTGCGTTGAAGAACGGCACGGCGGCCATGGCCGGGGCCGCGAAGGCGGCGCACAACAGTGCAGCGGTAAGGGAAACAGCGTGGCGACGCATGATGGATTCCCAAGGCGGCCCGGATGGGCGGATGGCGACAGTATGCGTCGGGAGGGGCGCGCCGGTCCGTGAGGAATATCAAGACCTCGATCGGCCATCGCGGGGCCGGTGCGTCACGGGCCGGCGCTATCATCCGGGCACCCCAAGGACGACCGGACCACCCGCATGGCCACCTCCAGCTTCGCCCCCGCCCAGCAGATCCTGCTGGCGCTGCAGCAGCGCATCCACGCCTTCAGCCTGGACACCGCCATCGAGTACGCGCTGGACATCGACGACCCGGCCGGGCCGTTGTGGCTGGCGCTGCAGACGCGGCTGACCGTGGCACCGTTGTACGGCGGCCTGCACGTGGAATTTTTCGGCAACCCGTGGGACGAACCGTTCGAATGGACGCTGGCCTGTCTGTCTGATCCAGGCGTGGCCGCTGCGGTCATGTCGCTGCGCTTCACCGGCGGGGATGAAGGTGCCAACGGCAGCCGCGAATGGGCGTTCACCACCCTGTTGGACAGCAACGTGCAGTTCCCGCGCCTGCGCTCGCTGGTCATCAGCCCCACATCGCCGGAGCACCACAACACCTCGCTGATCCAGCGCGCAGGCTCGATCATGGAAGAGGCGGGCGAGATCGCCCGCTTCGCCAGCCGTGCCCCGCACCTGACCGAACTGGTGGTGCCCAACGCGCCGGATGCCCGCTTCTTCGACGTGCCACTGCGCCACCTGAACGTGCTGCAGATTGGCGGCGGCTACGACACCCAGCACTTCATCGAGCACCTGGCCGCATCGCGCAACCTGCCGGCACTGGGCCTGCTGGATTTCAGCGAATCCACCGAACTGCAGTTCACCTGGGCCGATGCGCGGCAGGCCAATGCGGTGACACCGTTTGCCGCCTACGAACGGCTGTTCGCCAGTGACGCGTTCGCGGCGGTGCATACCTTCCGCCTGCGCAACAGTGCGCTCAGCGTGGCGCAGTTGCAGACGCTTCAGGCCCTGCGGCCGGGGTTGCAGTTCATGGTCATCCAGGCGGGCATGGGCGGCTACGTCAGCCATTTCGAGAAGAACGTGTTCCCGTGGGCGCATCTGGTGCCGGGCGATACCGGGCAGCGGTAGCGCTGTGCTTGGCACAGCACTGAGGGTGTGCATGGCCTGGTGCTGCTGTTAAGCCAGCTTTGCAGTGCACGTGGGGCGTGGCTTCAAGCGTTGCGATGTAGTTGATTGCGTCAGCACACCTCGAACACGCTCGCGCACGTTGTCGCTTTTGCCATTTGATCCGGAAAAACAGGCCAATCGCGATAATTCATTTTTCCTTTCGGAAACAGCGGATTCATCCGAACAATTGATTGGCGCGTCACGACTTTGCGTGCCCAAGATGAATTGCCACCCGCATCGGGTGGCCGGGACTTCCAAACCCGTGTTGTGATGAAGCAAGTTTGCGCTTGTCAGCCGACGTCGCCTGTATGTGGCGGCGTCGGCTGGCAATCCGTCTGCGGCTGTATGGCGGGCGGTGCGTGGGGGCCTTGTGCCCGCCGGCTCATCATTCCCGGTTTTGGAAGCCACGCATCGTCCGCCACCCTCAGCCGGTGGCATCTCCATTACTGCCGAGGATGCCCGCATGTCCAAATCCCGCCACCCGTACCTGACCGCCACCCTGGGCGACGCCGCCACGCAGCTGCCGCCCGATCTGGCCCAGCCACTGGAGGACGCCTTCGCTGCCGCAAATGAAGTGCCCTGCACCATCACCCTGCGCAACTGCCTGCTGAACATTGCCGCCGGCGATGCCGCGGATGGACAGCCCTGGCCGTTGCCGACCCGCACGCCCGGCCAGGCCGTCGACAATGCACGCCGGGACCGCAGCGCCGCCGGGTTGGTCGCGCTGCTGGAGCTGTATCACGCCAACGAGCGCGTGCGCGTGGATGGCGAGGAAAAGGACGATATCGGCGACGGCGCGCGCGAAGGACTCATGCTGGCCTGCCGGGGGCTGGCCGAATATGTGGCGTTGCAGTCACGGCCGGGGTGAGGCGGCGCACTCCGACTCACCGGCCCTGGTCACCACCTTTCCAGCCACGTCCACCATGCAGAAGCGGCCATTGAACCAGCGGGACTCCGCCTCGTCCTTGTTGCCCGGCGTGCCCGGTGTGCGCCCCCAGAGTTCCACCTGGTAGCGCTTGCCGCTCTGCAGCGCGGGCGCGGGCGGTCCGCCTTCCCCGTAGGGCAGACACTGCCCCGGCGGCAGCGGCGGTTCGGCAGACCCAGACTGCAGGAAGTCACGTTCCCAGATCGGCGCGCCGCCCGTGCCGACTTCCATCACCGAAACACCGGTGATGAGCGGCGCGTTGGCGCGCGTTTCGCGGGTATCGGGCACGCCGAAACAGGGCACACCGCCACGGTCCTGGATGGTCGCCTGCTGGTAGCGCCCGGCGGGCGACGAACAGCTGGCCATCATCGGCAGCAGCAGGCCCAGCAGCGCGACCGGCACTCGCAGTTGCATCATCGGGTTGTCCTCGGCAGGTTGTCCTTGCTGCTGCGGTCGGCAAGGAACTGGGAAAGCGTGTGTTCCAGCTGTGTGCCGATGCCGGCCACCGCGCGATATCGGGTGTTGTTCATGCGCGACTGTGAGCCACGGAAGGTGACGAGGAAGTAGTCGGCCAGCATGTCACCCTGCGCCTCCATGTTGTAGTCGTGGAACAGGCGCGTTTCGTCCAGTACGTAGTCATAGCTCATGCCCGGCCTCGGCCCGCGCACGAGCTTGACGTTGTAGCCGAGCTGGTACTGCCAGACATGCGTCATCTCGTGGATGAAGAACTGCTGGTTACCGATGCTGTCGGCGGAGAAGTCATCGAGGTAGATGCCCTTGGGGAAGTACATTTCGCCGTTCGGGGTGACAGCGGTGTTCTTGTCCTGGAAGCCGAAAAACAGCCAATAGCCGTGGTTGTGGACCTTTACGCTGCTGTAGTCGACTGCATCGCCGAACACCAGCCGTGCCATCTCGATCTCGCCCGGGGTCAGACTGCGCTCATGGCCCGGCGCACTCACCGGCACAACCGAGGTGCCCATTTCGTCGGAGGTGGTCATCACCCCATCAAGCTCGAAGACCTCCTTGGCGTCGGCGCTGGCCGGCGACGTACGTGCGCAGCAGCCGGTCGGCTGCTCGGGCGGATGCAGCTCGGCACGCGCGATGGGCTGGCTCTGGCCGGATGACACGCGTGCCGTTTCGCCCTGTTCATTGGTGGTGCCGTTGATGGACTGGCCATCGGCCAGGTGCAGCGTGTACGGCACATTCGCCAACGGTGTCCCCTGCGAGCCGACGAAGCGGACCGCCTGGTCGTACGCAGGCAGCACCTTGCTGGCGAGCGGCGCCACGGCGCCCACGATGGCGGCCACCTTGCCTGCGGCACCCGAGCTTCCGCCTGCACCGCCCGCGGCCGCGCCGCCACCGCCACCGCCACCGCCGGTGACATGCACCACGGACTGCTGGCTGGACAGCACCCGGCAGCCGCAGGCAAGCGCGCTGCCATGCAAGGCAACCGGCTGGCCATCGACCATCAGCGTGGCATCGCCTTCGACAATCGCGAAGACGCCTTTATGCAGACTTGGGCAGGTTGCCTTGTCCCCGATACGCGCGACGCCCTTGCCGGCAACATCGGTGTCACCCGAGGCGGTGATCACCCGACCGCCGCTGGAGGTAACGTCCCCCATCACAATCCAGTTTCGTGCCATGTCCGTCATCCGTTGCAGACCGTGGCCCATGATGCGACGAATCTGGCGGCCTCAACTGAATAGGCGGCTGGGGGCGGCGAGGGGCTGGGCTGCCGTGGGCGGGGTTTTGAATGTCGGCATCTGCCTTGCACTGGCACGCGCGCACCGATATAAAATGGCCGCACCACTCCTCCTTTGCCGCGTCATTCGGTTGACTCAACGGCTCAGGACGAAAAAACCGCCGAAAGGCGGTTTTTTCACATTTGCAGGAAGCAAATATGGCGATCACGACAGCGGTCTACGTGGACGGCTACAACCTCTACTACGGCCGCATCAGAAACACGTGCTTCAAATGGATTGATGTCGTGAGGCTATTCGAGATCCTGCTCCACGATCAGAACCCGACGAATGAACTAGCGCACGTGCACTATTTCACAGCAATGGCATTGGGGCGCTTTGCTACTCATGGCGGCGCTTCAGTTGCGGCACAAGCGTGCTACCTGCGCGCGCATGAACATCTCCACCCTGATCGATTCCTCAAGACATTGGGCAGGCACAGCATGGAGAGAAAGGGAACACTGCTTCCAGTCTTCAACCCAGACGGCCCTTATGACCGCAAGCAACGCATACGGGTGTGGAAAATTGAGGAGAAGCAGACGGATGTGAACATCGCCTTGGCGATGTATCGGGATGCAGCATCCGGGAGATATGCGCAGATGGTTATTTGTTCAAATGACAGCGACGTTGAGCCGGTGCTCAGGGCGATTCGAGAGGACTTTCCTCACATACGACTGGGCGTAGTGACGCCAAGACACCCTCCGGATGGCGGTGGCCCCGCAGGGAGGTCAGTGAGTTCGTCTCTCGATGGGAGGGCGGACTGGACAAGAACGCACCTCTTGGACGACGAACTGAAACGCGCCCTGCTGCCACTGCGCGTACAAACGGGAAGGAAGCCCATCCGAAAGCCTGAACACTGGTAGCCATACGAGCGCGCACGGCATGCTCACAGGGGCCAAGGGCCACGTTCTGCGCCATGGCCGGCCATGATCTGGTGCCGCTTATCCGAATCGAACGGATGACCTACTGTTTACAAGACAGTTGCTCTACCAACTGAGCTAAAGCGGCATGGGTGCTTCACCGGCGGCAGTGCCGCGGTGGGGCGATTCTAGCGCAGTCGCGTGCATTCCAGCGACCGCTGCTGTGCGGCACCACTGCGCTGCTGCGCCTGCGCCGGTTCGCTGCCGGCGGCCAGCTGCCCTTCCAGCCACCACTGGCCGGCGTCGCCGCTGGCCACCAGACGCGGCTGGAAGCCGGCGGCCTTCACGGCGGCAATGCGGCGCTCGGCGCCCTCGCGGTTGCGGTACTGGCCCAGGGCGATGGCGTTGCTCTCTTCGCCCTGGCTGATGATGTAGTAATCGCTGAGACCGGCGGCGACGATGCGCTTGACCGTGGCCTGCGCCTCCTCGCGGCTGGCGGCGGCTGGCAGCAGCACGCGGTAGCGGGTGCTGCCGCTGGCGGCGGGCTGTTCGCGCAGGCGCGCCGGGGCCAGCAGGCTGCCGGCGCGG
>NZ_JASGBW010000038.1:0-46137 GCF_030053215.1 Stenotrophomonas sp. PFBMAA-4
GCGTGGATCGGGGCTTCAGGCGGCCTGCGCGTCCGGGCTGGTCGACGGTCATCCACGCATGGCGTGGATCTACTTCATTGTCCGGTAGAGCCACGCCACGCGTGGATCAATGGGCCTTACGCCGCCTGCGCGTCCGGGCTGGTCGACGGTCATCCACGCATGGCGTGGATCTACTTCAGTGTCAGTAGATCCACGCCACGCGTGGATCAGGGCTTCAGGCGGCCTGCGCGTCCGGGCCGGTCAACACGCCGGCATCGGCGTGGCGGAAGCACAGCCGGATGGCGTCGAGCAGCTCGCTCATGTTGTACGGCTTGGGCAGGAAGTGGATGCCATCGCGCAGCTGCGGCAGCACCGCGTGCTGGTCCATGCCCGAGGTGACCAGGATCGGCAGCTGCGGGTACAGGCCGCGCACGTGGTTGGCGGCCTCGATGCCGCTGACCAGGCCCAGGTTGACGTCGGTGAACAGCAGGTCGAAGCGCTCGCCGGCGGCCAGCAGGCCCAGCGCGGCTTCGGCCGAGCTCACGCCCACCACGTGGCAGGCCTGGCTCTCCAGCGCCATGCGGCTCAGCTCGCGGGTCTCCTCGGCGTCCTCGATCAGCAGGACGCGGGGCTCTACGTGGCGCTTGGACAGCAACATGACGCGACAACTCCGGACAGCAATTGGTGAAAAGGCGCGCAAGTATGCTCGACCGTGGGGTGATCCCGGCGTGCAGGGTCGGCTAAGACGGCGTTACAGCACGCAGGGCGGGGCCCCCGCCAACGGTCATGTTGCCGGCCAGTCATCGATGCACAGGTAGAGTCGAATGCTGACCAACAGGAGCCACGCCCATGCAGTGCCCCGTGTGTACCACCCAGACCCTGCAGATGGCCGAGCGCCACGGCATCGAAATCGACTACTGCCCGGGCTGCCGTGGCGTGTGGCTGGATCGTGGGGAGCTGGACAAGATCATCGAGCGTGCCGGCGCTGCAGTGCCGCCGCCGGCCCCGGTGCAGGCCGCGCCGCAGGTTGCGCCGCCGCCGGTGATGCATCGCGATACCCGCCATCTTGGCCAGCGCCAGGATGAAAACCGTGGGCAGTACGGCCACGGTTACAAGAAAAAGAAGAAAGAGAGCTTCCTGTCGGAACTGTTCGACTTCTGACGCTGTTTGTAGAGTCGAGCAAGCTCGACTCTACGGAACAGGTGCAGTCGAGCAAGCTCGACTCTACGGAACAGGTGCAGTCGAGCAAGCTCGACTCTACGGAACAGGTGCAGTCGAGCAAGCTCGACTCTACGGGCGGCGCAGGATGAACTCGCGGTCCAGCGTGCTGCCGACGATGAAGTCGTACTCGCCGGCCTTCTCGCAGCCGTAGCGCGCGTAGAAGCGCTGCGCGGCGAAGTTCTCTTCCCACACGCCCACCCACAGGGTGCGGTGCCGGGGCTGGTCCAGCCAGGCGATGAACGCATCCATCAGGCGCGCGCCATGGCCGCCGTTCTGGTGGGCGGCGAGGATGTACAGCCGCTTCAGCTCGATGTCGCCCTCGCGTGCATCGGCATGCGGCAGGGTGTTGGCACCGGCGGCCAGGTAGCCGACCACGTCCGCATGCTCCAGCAGCAGCCAGACCGCGCTGCGCGGGTCGGACAGTTCCTCGCGCTGCGGCGCAATGCCGTAGTGGTCCTGCAGGAACACGTCCAGCTCCTGCGGCGGGTACGAATCACCCCAGGTTTCGGTGTAGGTGGCAATGGCGATGCCCGAAAGCGCTTCGGCATCGGCCAGGGTGGCGCGGCGGATCTGCAGGGACATGGCGGTGTGTGGGATGGAACGCGGCGCAGTGTAGCTGGCCCCGGCAGTTGCCGGGGCCGTGCAGTGCGTCAGAACCACATGCGCACACCGGCCACCCAGCGCGTGTCGCGCGCGTGGTCACCGGCCTGGTCGGCAGCATCGCCGAAACTGCGCTCGTGGCTGATGCCGATGTAGGGCGCGAAGCGGCGGCTGAACTCGTAGCGCAGGCGCAGGCCGGTCTCGACCTTGTTCAGGCCGCGGCCGATGCCATGTTCCGGTTCGTCCTTGGCTGCCAGCGTCGCTTCCACCAGCGGCTGCAGGATCAGCCGGTTGGTCAGCAGCACCTCGTACTCCACTTCGGCCTTGGCCAGCACCTGCCCGCCGGAGCCCAGGTAAAGCGTGGCCGAGCTTTCGAACTTGTACGGCGCCAGGCCCTGGATGCCGATGGCGGCCCAGGTGCGCGAATCGGCCGGGCGGAAATCCTGGCGCACGCCCACCAGCACGTCCCACCACGGCGACACGCTGCGGCCGTACAGCGCTTCCAGCGATGATGACTCGGTACGACTGCCACTGCGTTCGCCCTCGCTGCGCAGCCACAGGCGGTTGATGTTGCCGCCGATCCAGCCGGTGGCCTCCCAGGCCTGGCCGTTTCCGTTCCTGCCGTCCCAGTGTTCCAGGCGATCGATCAGCAGCAGGCTGTTGATGTCCGGGGCGTGTTCCATGGCGCCATGGTCGATGGGCGGGAACGCGGCGGCGCGGTCGGCATCGGTGGGCACCGGGATGGGCTCGCGGGGTTCGCTGGGCGCGGGCATGGGCATGTCGTGGCCCATCGCCGAATGGTCCATCTGCGAATGATCCATCGCGCCATGGTCCATGCTCGAATGATCCATCTTCGAGTGGTCCATCGTCGAGTGATCGACCGGCGCCGGTGTGGGCGTGGCCATGTCATGGCCGGCATGCGCGTCATGCGACTGCGCGAACGCAGGCAGGGCAGCGGCCAGGCCCAGGGCCAGCAGGCTGCGGGAGAGGTGACGGCTCATTCTTCGATCCTCACTTCGCGCATCATGCCTGCTTCCATGTGGTACAGCAGGTGGCAGTGGTACGCCCAGCGGCCGAGCGCATCGGCGCGCACGCGGTAACTGCGGCGGGTGCCCGGCGGCATGTCCACGGTGTGCTTGCGCACCTGGAATTCACCCTGTGCGTTTTCCACGTCGCTCCACACGCCGTGCAGGTGGATGGGGTGCTGCATCATGGTGTCGTTGACCAGCACGATGCGCATGCGCTCGCCGTAGTTCAACCGCAGCGGTTCGGCGCTGGCGAAGGGAATGCCGTCAAACGACCAGGCGAACTTTTCCATGTGCCCGGTCAGGTGCAGCTCGATCTCGCGGCTCGGCTCGCGGCCATCGGGGTCTTCGAACAGGCTGTGCATGGCGCCGTAGGTGAGCACCTGGCGGCCGTTGTCGCGCAGGCCGATGCCGGGGTCATCCAGCTTCGGCTCGCTGGCCGAACTCTGCATGTCCACCAGCGGATTGTTGCGTTCGCTGGCGGGGTGCTTCGGTGCCTTGCTGGCGGACGCATCGCCATGGGCGCCGTGGCCCATGCTGGCGCCGCAGCCGCCTTCCATGCTCTTCATCGCGGCCATGTCGTGGCCACCGTGGCCGCCCATATCGTGGCCGCCCATGTCATGGCCCATGTCGCTCATCGTCAGCAGCGGGCGCGGGTCGCGCTGCGGCACCGGTGCCTGCAGGCCATGGCGCACGGCCAGGGTGCCGGCGGCGAAGCCGGTGCGGCCCATGTCCTGGCAGAAAATGGTGAAGGCGTCCTGCCCGGTCGGTTCCACCAGCACATCGAAGGTCTCGGCCGGGGCGATGCGGAATTCATCGATGCTGACCGGGTGGATGTACTGGCCGTCGGCGGCGACCACGGTCATCTTCAGGCCGGGGATGCGCACGTCGAAGTAGGTCATCGAGGCGCCGTTGATGAAGCGCAGCAGCACCTTCTCGCCGCTGCGGAACAGCCCGGTCCAGTTGCCGGCCGGCGCCGTGCCGTTCATCAGGTAGGTATAGGTGTGCGCGTTGACGTCGGAGATGTCGGTGGGCGTCATCCGCATCCGGCCCCACATGCCACGGTCGGCCACGGCGGCCGACCAGCCATCGCGGCGCACGTCGCGCACGAAGTCGGGCAGGGTGCGCTTGTAGTAGTTGTCGTGCTCGGCCAGCTTCTTCATGCGCCGGAACAGCGCGCCCGGATCCATGTCGGTCCAGTCCGAGAGCAGGATCACGTGCTCGCGGTCGTGGTGGTACGGCGCCGGTTCGGCCGGGTCGATGATGAGCGCGCCGTACAGGCCGGCCTGCTCCTGGAACATCGAATGGCTGTGGTACCAGTAGGTGCCCGACTGCCTCAGCTGGAAGTGGTAGTGGTAGGTCTCGCCGGGGCCGATGCCGTTGAAGCTGAGGCCGGGCACGCCGTCCATGTTGGCCGGCAGCAGGATGCCGTGCCAGTGGATGGAGGTGGGGTGGCGGTCGAGCGTGTTGCGCACGAACAGGTCTACGGTCTGGCCTTCGCGCCAGCGCAGGATGGGCGCTGGCAGCGAGCCGTTGACGGTGATGGCCGGGCGGGTGCGGCCGGTGAAGTTGGCCAGCGACTCGCCGATGGCCAGCTCGATGCGGGTATCGGTCAGCACGGCGGGCGCGCCGGCCAGGCGCGGGGTGGCGCTGGCCGCGGCAAGCGCGCGCTGCGGCACGCCGATGGCGGTGGCGCCGGCGACCACGCCGCCAGCGGCCAGGCCCTGTACGAACAGGCGGCGCGACGGCATGGGCAGGCCGCCCGGGCCGGGGGGAATGCGGGTATTCATGGGGTGACTCCAGACACGGGAAGGCGCCGGCAGGACGCCGGCAGCGGTACGCGTGGAATCAGCCGATGGGAGGGCGTGAGATGGGCGGCAGCGGCGGTGCCGGGCGGCCAGCGCCGGGCATCGGCTGCGGGGCCAGCGACAGTGCCGGGCCGGCCAGGAACGGCTGCGGCTGCACGGCCAGCAACGGGTGCTGGGCGCAGCTGCGCACGCAGTCCTTGATCTGGCAGTGGGCATCGTGGGCGGGAGCTTCGGCCTGGGGCGCGGGCTCGGCCTTCATGCCAGCGTGGTGATGGCAATCGCCCTCGGCCGCGCCTGCGGCGGCCATGGCGTGCGCCATCTGGCCCGTCTGCTCGTGCCCGCTGGCCATGGCCGCGTTCAGCCCGTTGAGCAACAGGCTGAGCATGAGCACGACGCGGAGCAGGGTCGAGGCGAGGGACATGGGCGTCAATCTAGCGGCAAGCGGCGCGCGATGCACTTCTTGCTGAATGGCGCGTTCAAGGTTGGAGCCGCACCAATGTAGAGCCGAGCCCATGCTCGGCTGCTTCTGCGGCAACGGCAGCCGAGCATGGGCTCGGCTCTACAACGGCATACACCGCATGCGGTAGCGCCGGGCCACGCCCGGCGAGCGCGCAGAACGGCACGGCAGAACGGTCACCCTTCCTCGCGCACGATCTCCACCAGGCGCGGGCCGTAGCGGCTCAGCTTGGTGCCGCCGATGCCGCCGACCCGGGCCAGTTCGTCCAGGCTGGTCGGCCGCTGTTCGGCGATGTTGCGCAGGGTGCTGTCGTGGAAGATCACGAAGGCCGGCACGTTCTGTTCGCGCGCCAGCTCGCCCCGCAGGCCGCGCAGGGCGTTGAACAGGGCCAGGTCCTGCGGCAGCACCGACAGGCCGGTGCGCTGCGCGCTGCGTTCGCGGCCGCCGCTGGTGCTGGCGGCATCGCGGCGCATGCTGACTTGGCGGCGGCCGGTCAGCACGTCACGGCTGGCGTCGGTCAGGCGCAGGCCGCCATGGCCCTCGCTGTCCACTTCCAGCATGCTGGCCGCCACCAGCTGGCGGAACACGCTGCGCCACGTGCGCGCATCCAGGTCGCGGCCGATGGCATAGGTACTCAGCTTGTCGTGGCCCTGCTGCTTGATCTTCTCGTTCTCGCTGCCGCGCAGGATGTCGATCAGGTGGCCGACGCCGAAGCGCTGGCCGCTGCGGTAGACGCAGCTCAGTGCTTTCTGCGCGGGGACGGTGGCATCCCAGGCGGCGGGCGGTGTCAGGCAGTTGTCGCAGTTGCCGCAGGGCTGCGGGTAGGTTTCGCCGAAGCCGGCCAGCAGCACCTGGCGGCGGCACTGCATGGATTCGCAGTAGCCCAGCAGGTGGTCCAGCTTGGACCGCTCCAGCTGCTTGCGTTCCTCGCTGGCCTCGGACTGCTCGATCATCTGCTTGAGCAGCACCACATCGCCCAGGCCGTAGCACAGCCAGGCCTCGGCGGCCTCGCCGTCGCGGCCGGCGCGGCCGGTTTCCTGGTAATAGCCTTCCATCGACTTGGGCAGGTCGGTATGCGCCACGAAGCGCACGTCCGGCTTGTCGATGCCCATGCCGAAGGCGATGGTGGCGCACATGACGATGCCGTCCTCGCGCAGGAAGCGGCGCTGGTTGTTGGCGCGCACTTCCGGCGGCAGGCCGGCGTGGTAGGG
Organism: Stenotrophomonas sp. PFBMAA-4; assembly: GCF_030053215.1. NCBI lineage: Bacteria > Pseudomonadati > Pseudomonadota > Gammaproteobacteria > Lysobacterales > Lysobacteraceae > Stenotrophomonas > Stenotrophomonas sp. PFBMAA-4. The sequence continues at coordinate 6,302 of NZ_JASGBW010000038.1, forward strand.
CAGGGCATTGAAGCCCTGGCCGCAGAGGAACTCGGCGGTCTCCTCGACCTTGCGCCGTGACATGCAGTAGACGATGCCGGCCTCGCTGCGGTGGCCGCGCAGGAAATCGGTCAGCTGCTTGCGGGCGTTGTCCTTCTGCACCACGGTGTAGCGGATGTTGGGGCGGTCGAAGGAGCTGACGAAGTGCCGTGCCTCGGCCAGGTCCAGGCGCTCGGCGATCTCGCGCTGGGTGGGCGGGTCGGCGGTGGCGGTGAGGGCGATGCGCGGAATATCCGGCCAGCGCTCGTGCAGGACGGTCAGCTGGCGGTACTCGGGGCGGAAATCGTGGCCCCACTGCGACACGCAGTGCGCCTCGTCGATGGCGAACAGGGCGATGTGGCTGCGCGAGAGCAGGGACAGGAAGCGGCCGGTCAGCAGGCGCTCGGGGGCCACATAGAGCATGTCCAGCTCGCCGGCCAGCAGCTCGCGCTCGACGCGGGCGGCGGTTTCGCCATCCAGGGTAGAGTTCAGGTATTCGGCGCGCACGCCGAGCTGGCGCAGGGCTTCGACCTGGTCCTGCATGAGCGCGATGAGCGGGGAGATGACGATGCCGCAACCGTCGCGCAGCAGGGCCGGGACCTGATAGCACAGCGACTTGCCGCCGCCGGTGGGCATGAGGACAAGTGCGTCATGACCGGCAGCCACGTGCTCCACGATGTCCTGCTGGGGACCACGGAAATCGTCGTAACCAAAGACGCGTTGGAGCAGTTCGTGCGCGGGACGGGAAGCCATCCGGCTAGTTTACCCCGGCGGGGGTGTCTCGGCAGGGCTGCGCCCCACCCCTGACAGTTTCATGCGGCTGTTGGTGGGTGCCGACCGTTGGTCGGCACATCTGTCAGATATCGATATCCAACCCCGTGCCGACCAACGGTCGGCACCCACCTTCAGCAGCAGGTTCCGGCGTCCCCTGCCACCGGACCCACCCCGCCAACCCTCAGGAAACCCAGCTTTTGACGTTGATGTTGACGTTGATTCTGCAGGTGCAGGGCTGCAAGCCCTGCCGAAACCCCCTCAACCCTTACTGGAGCAGGGAGCGCAGCATCCAGGCGTACTTCTCGTGGGTCTGCAGGCGCTGGGTCATCAGATCCTCGGTCGGGGCGTCGTCGGCGTCGTCCGCCACATCCAGCACTTCACGCGCCGTACGGCAGACCGCTTCGTTGGCGACCACCAACTGGCGTACCATTTCCCGCCAGTCCGCACTGTCGGTCAGGCCCGGCTCCTCGGCGATCGAGGTCAGCGCAGCAAATTCCCGGTAGGAGCCCGGGGCATTGAAACCCAGCGCACGGATACGCTCGGCCACATCGTCCAGCGCCGCCCACTGCTCGGTGTACTGCGTCTCGAACATCGTGTGCAGCGAGTTGAACATCGAACCGGTCACGTTCCAGTGGAAGTTGTGGGTCTTCAGGTAGAGCGTGAACGCGTCAGCCTGGAACCGCGACAGACCGTCGGCGATCTTCTTGCGGTCGCCCTGGGTGATCCCGATATCGATGTTGGGTGCCGACGGTGCCGCCGCTGCAAGCTTCTGCTTGCCGGTCTTGGGCTTGGTCGTGCTCTTGGTCTTCGCCATGGGGTTCCTCCTTGTGGAATCGTTGGCCTTCACAGTAAATCAGTCTCGATGACTGGTCGCTTTCAAAGTTTTGAACGAACCGATTGATGAACGCTATCGATAAAAATCCGCCGCCCCGCCTGCGCCAACAGCGCGCCGCCATTGACGGCGCCATGAGCCGCGACCGGGGCCGTTTGCTGGGAATGCTCTCGCGTTGCCAGGCCAAGCCGCAGGATGCGGCGCTGGCCGCTACCTTCGAGCAGGCCTTGCAGGCGTCGGTGCAGCGCCGGCAGGTACGGGCGCAACAGCAGCCGGCCATTACTCTGGACCCGCAGCTGCCGATTGCGCGTGAAGCCGAGGCGATCATCGGCCTGATCCGCGACCACCAGGTGGTGGTGATTGCCGGCGAAACCGGCTCGGGCAAGACCACCCAGCTGCCCAAGCTGTGCCTGGCCGCGGGCCGGGGCCAGGCCGGCATGATCGGCTGCACCCAGCCGCGACGGATTGCCGCACGTGCGGTGGCCAGCCGCGTGGCGCAGGAACTGCAGAGCGAACTGGGCCAGCTGGTCGGCTACCAGGTGCGCTTCAACGACAAGGTCAGCGAAGACAGCCGCATCAAGTTCATGACCGACGGCATTTTGCTGGCGGAAATCGCCAGTGACCGCTGGCTGTCGAACTACGACACGATCATCGTCGACGAGGCGCACGAACGCAGCCTCAACATCGACTTCCTGCTGGGCTACCTGAAGCAGCTGCTGCGCAAGCGCCCGGACCTGAAGCTGATCGTCACCTCGGCCACCATCGACACCGAACGCTTCGCCCAGCATTTCGACAATGCGCCGGTGATCAGCGTGGAAGGCCGCACCTTCCCGGTGGAAGTGCGCTACCGCGCGCTGGAAGGCGAGGGCGAAGACCAGGGCGAGCGCACCGTCAACGATGCCATCGTGTCGGCCATCGACGAGATCACCCGCCTGGATTCGCGCGGCGACGTGCTGATCTTCCTGCCCGGCGAACGCGAGATCCGCGACGCGCACCAGTCGCTGGAGCGGCGCAAGTACCGCAACACCGAGGTGCTGCCGCTGTACGCGCGGTTGTCCAACCAGGACCAGGACCGGGTGTTCAACCCCGGCCCGAACCGGCGCATCGTGCTGGCCACGAATGTGGCGGAAACCTCGCTGACGGTGCCGCGCATCCGGTACGTGGTCGACCCGGGCTTTGCCCGCGTCAAGCGCTACAGCCCGCGCAACAAGCTGGACCGCCTGCACATCGAGCCGATCTCGCAGGCCAGTGCCAACCAGCGCAAGGGCCGCTGCGGCCGTATCGCTGAAGGTATCTGCTACCGCCTGTACGCCGAGGCTGATTTCCAGGCGCGTCCGGAGTTCACCGATCCGGAAATCCGCCGCTCCAGCCTGGCCGGGGTGATCCTGCGCATGCTGCAGCTGGGCCTGGGCCGCATCGAGGATTTCCCGTTCCTGGAAGCGCCGGACGAACGTGCGGTGGCCGACGGTTGGCAGCAACTGACCGAGCTGGGCGCGATCGATGCCGAGCGGCGCATGACCACCATCGGCAAGCAGATGGCTCGCCTGCCGGTGGACGTGAAGCTGGCGCGCATGCTGGTGGCCGCGCAGGCCGCCGGCTGCCTGCGGCCGATGCTGGTGATCGCCTCGTTCCTGGGCATCCAAGACCCGCGCGAGCGCCCGCCCGAAGCCCGCGGTGCGGCCGACAGCGCGCATGCGCAGTTCGCCGATGGCCGCTCCGAATTCGTCGGCGTGCTGCGGCTGTGGGATGCCTACCGGCAGGCCCACGAAGACCTGACCCAGTCCAAGCTGCGCGACTGGTGCGGGCGCCACTTCCTCGGTTTCCTGCGCATGCGCGAATGGCGCGAACTGCACCGCCAGCTGCGCCTGCTCTGCGAAGAACTGGGCTGGAAGGAAGAAACCAGCGATGCCTCGATGGCACCGTTGCTGGCCGGCAGCAGTGCGCCGGCGCCGGCGCGTGACGATGCGGCGGCGGTGAAGGCCACCCGTGGCCAGTTGCACCGCGCCGCGCGCCTGGCCCGCGAAGGCAAGGCCGAAGCCGCGCCGGCCCCGGTGGCCGTGCGCGCACAGAAGGAACAGGCCCCCGCCGGGGGCGGTTTCAGCGAACGCGTGCGTGCGGCCGCCTACCAGACGCTGCACCGCGCACTGGTGGCAGGCCTGCCGACGCAGATCGGCCATCGCACCGAGAAGGGCGATTTCCAGGCCCCGCGCCAGCGCCGCTTCCTGCCGTTCCCGGGCTCGACGCTGTCCAAGCGCCCGCCGCCGTGGCTGCTGGTGGCCAACCTGCTGGACACGCAGAAGGTCTGGGGCATGACCCTGGCCGCGATCGAGCCGGACTGGGTGATCGCCGAGCTGCCGCACCTGCTGCTGCGCAAGCACTTCGACCCGCACTGGTCGCGCGCGCAGGGACAGGTGTTGGCCTCCGAGCAGATCAGCCTGTTCGGCCTGGTGCTGGCACCGAAGAAGCCGGTGCACTACGGCCGCATCGAGCCTGGCGAGGCGCATGACATCTTCGTGCGGCAGGCGCTGGTGACCGGCGAGATCAACACCCGCGCCAGCTTCGTGGCCGACAACCAGAAGGTGCTGGAACTGGCCCGCGAGGAAGAGGCCAAGCTGCGCCGTGCCGGCATCGTCGCCGACGAGGACTGGCAGGCGCGCTGGTACCTGGACCGGGTGCCGCCACAGATCCATTCGGCTGCTGGCCTGGATACCTGGTGGAAAGCACTGCCGCCGGAACAGCGCAGGACGCTGCACTGGTCGCTGGTCGACCTGCTGCCCGGCGAAGGCAGCGAGCAGGAGCGTTACCCCAAGTACCTGCCGCTGGGCCAGGCGCGCCTGCCGCTGCATTACCGCTTCGAGCCGGGCGCCGACGACGACGGCGTGACCCTGGATGTGCCGCTGCACCTGCTCAATGCGCTGGACCCGGTGCAGCTGGGCTGGCTGGCGCCGGGCTTCGTGGCCGACAAGGCCTCGGCGCTGATCCGCAGCCTGCCCAAGGCGATGCGCCGCAACTACGTGCCGGCACCGGATTTCGGCCGCGCCTTCTTCGAGGCGTTCCCGCAGCCCAGCGCCGATGCCATCAGCGGTGAACTGGCGCGCTTCCTGTCACGCGCGACCGGTGCGACGGTAAGCGCGCTTGATTTCGAGCCTGGTTCGATCGAGCCGCACCTGCACATGAACCTGCGCCTGCGCGATGAGCACGGCAAGGTGCTGGCGACCTCGCGCGACCTCGATGCGCTGCGTGCGACGTTCGGTGGCCGTGCCGGTGAGGCCTTCGCTGCGCGGGCTGGCCGCGAGATGGCGGCCGATGGGCTGCGCACGTTCCCGGCCACGCCGATTCCGCTGCAGGTACCGGGCGAAGCCGGCGTGCCGGCCTATCCGGCGCTGCTGGACGAGGGTGACAGCGTGGCGCTGCGCATCTTCGCCGACCGCCAGCAGGCACAGGAGGCCCATCCGCTGGGCGTGCGCCGTCTGCTGGAGATCGCCCTGGCCGAGAAAGTGAAGCAGGCGCGCAAGCAGCTGCCGGTCGCGCCCAAGACCGGCCTGCTGTATGCGGCCATCGAATCGCAGGAACGCCTGCGTGGCGACCTCGTTGATGCGGCGATGAACGCCGTGCTGGCCGAAGGGCTGGAGGACATCCGCGACGCGGCCGCCTTCGAGCAGCGTCGCGACCACGCGGCCAAGGCGCTGTTCGGCGAGGCGATGTCGCGGCTGAAACTGGCCGAGACGATCCTGGCCTTGGTGGCGGAGCTGAAGCCGCTGCTGGAAGCACCGCTGATGGGCTGGGCGCGCGGCAACCTGGATGACATGGAAGCGCAGCTGGTGGGCCTGATTCATCCCGGCTTCCTGCGCGATACGCCGGCCGACGCGTTGGCGCAGTACCCGCGCTACCTCAAGGCGATGATCCTGCGCACTGAACGCGCCAAGCGCGATCCGCCACGCGACCAGGCGCGCATGCTGGAACTGACCCCGTTCCTGGATGCGTTGCGCGAAGGCGATACGCGGGGCCTGCGTGAGCGCCCGCAATGGCAGGCGCTGCGCTGGGACCTGGAAGAGCTGCGGGTATCGCTGTTCGCGCAGGAACTGGGTGCCCGTACTGGCATCTCGGCCAAGAAACTGGCACAGCGGGTGACCGCGCTGCGCCAGGCGTGAATCCTGACCTGTAGAGCCGAGCCCACGCTCGGCTGCCTTTCGATGCATCGCAATCAGCCGAGCGTGGGCTCGGCTCTACAGCAAGGTCACGGTGTTATTTGGTGCGGCGCACCTTGGCCTGGGTGTTCACGCCTTCCACCTTCATGTACCACACGCCCATCATGCCGGGCGAGATGCTGACCTTGGGCGACGTGCGGCGCACGCCACTCAGGCTGGTGGCGTCGGTCTGTTCCCACACCTGGCCGTTGTCCAGGGTGTAGATGCGGCCCTTGCCGAAGCCGCGGAACTCGCCCTGCAGCACGCCGGTGACCGGCTCATTGCTGCCGAAATCGAAGAACCCGCGGTTCTTGACGATCACTTCCTGGCGGCCCTCTTCGCGCGCTTCTTCGCGCACGGCGGCCACGGCCTGGGTGGTGGCCGCTTCGACCTTGCCCTGCAGCCAGCGGTTGAGCGTGGCCAGTTCGGCGGCACTGAGCTTGTCCAGGCCGGCGGCCTTGAATTCCTCGTGGCTCATCTGCGTCTGCAGGTCGCCCTCGACAACACGCTGGGCCAGGGCCGGCAACGCGACGGTGCATAGAACGAAAGCAAGGCAGAGCGGGCGCAACAGGCGCAGGGACATGGCGTTTCTCCAGGATGTGGCCCGAGTGTAGAGCAGCCCACGCCAGGCGGCACCTGCCCTACGGCCCGCGTGGTGTCCGCCACGCTTTCACCGGCCGCGCCTGCTCGTCCATGCGTACGGTCACCACCCGGTGCCGGCGCAGGGTATGCATCACCTGGGCGGGGGCCTGCAGCCGTTCCCGCACTGCCGCGTCGGCCACGTCCGAGCGGCGCAGGCGGCGGTCGGCATCGGCGAAACGGGCACGGTTGTACTCGGCCCAGCCGATGAGCAGCAGCCCGCACAGCAGCGCGATGATCGGCAGCGCGGCGAGAATGAAGGGGTCGACCGCGTTGCGGTGCAGGTACAGCCGGTCCCAGCCCGCCTGCAGGCCCAGGACCCAGGCGACCAGCGTGACCAGCGGCACCCACAGCCAGGCGTAGGCCGACCACGCCAGCAGGGTGGCTGCGCGCTGCAGGAAGCGCTTCTGGCGCGCCAGCCGCTCGGGCCGGACGATGACAGGTGGTGGCGTCATGAAACCCCCCGATCCGGGCTGATCCAGCGTGCGCGGCGTTGCTGCCGCCAGGAGAGCAAGGTGCGCGGCAGGGCCACCACCGCGGCGGCCATACCGATGGTCCAGAAAGCGAGCGGATACCAGATGACCCAGTAGAACTGGCGCGCCAGGCCGCGTTCGTAGCGGCGTTCGATCAGCAGGCTGGTGCCGAACTGCAGCAGGCACACCAGGGCCAGCACGACGCCGTGCCAGCGCGGCAGCAGCGTATCCACGTAGAGGGCGCGGGGCAGGGGCATCACCTTGCCGAGCAGCCACAGCAGCACGATGACCAGCATGGTGTAGGCCCAGGCCAGGCTCAGGGCGTATTCCAGCAGTACGCCCCACATCCGCCGCCGCCGCCACGACAGCACCCTGCGCCCGTGCTGCAGCAGGACTTCGACGCCGCCGCGTGCCCAGCGCAGGCGCTGCTGCCACAGGCCGCCTACGGTTTCAGGCATCAGCACCCAGCTCAGCGCATTGGGTTCGTAGCGGATGTCCCAGCCATCCAGTTGCAGGCGCCAGGAGATGTCGATGTCTTCGGTGACCATGCGGTCGTTCCAGAAGCCCACCCGATGCAGCGCGGTGCGGCGGAACGCGCAGACGGCACCGGACAGGGTGAACAGCCGGCCGTACACGCGCTGGGCGCGCTTGATCAGGCCGATGATGGCCGAGAACTCGCCCACCTGCATGCGGGCCAGCAGGGTGGTGCGGTTGCGTACGCGCGGGTTGCCGGTGACCGCGCCAACCCGCGGCCCATCGATCAGGTGGCCCACCATCCAGCGCGTTGCATGCGGGTCCAGCAGCACATCGGCATCCACGCAGACCAGGTATTCCGAACGCGCGGCCAGTGCACCGATGCGCAGCGCATTGGCCTTGCCCTGGTTCTGTTCCAGGTGCACCACGCGCAGGTTCGGATACTGCGGCAGCAGGCTCTCCAGCACGGTGGCGCTGTCATCGCTGCTGCCATCGTTGATGGCGATGATTTCCAGCCGCGGGTAAACCTGTGCAGCGATCGCGTGGATCGTGTCTGCGATGTGCCGCGCCTCGTTGAAGCAGGGCACCAGCACGCTGACCGGCGGCTCACTGTGCAATGGCGGGGGCGCGTCAGGGAGCGGCGCACCGCGTTCGCGGCGCAGGTAGTAGTAGATGCCGCCGACCATCCAGAAAAAGGCCATCACGACCGGATAGAAGAAGGCGAAGTTGAACAGCAGCGTGACGAGTGAAACGTTTTCCATCCACGACATCGGCACTCCCCGCAGGCACGCTGCGGCACACCACCGCAGCGGACTCGACCATGCCCAGCGGTTTGTAAACCGGGCGTGGTTGTCTGAACCATCCAGTCAGGAAGCAGGGTGCCGCGCCCGCTGCCACGGGCCTGCGCCGGCATGAACACATGAGCGTCGATGAAGGCGCTGGCGATTGTTCCTGAACGGGCGGAGCGTTACCGTAGAGCCCTCTGTCTTTGATGTCCGATGCTGTGAACCGCGCGTCTGCCCCCGGCCTGGAAGCCTTGTTGAACCGTCCCTCGGCAGCGGTGCTGCCCGCGCCGCTGCGCGAAGCCCTGCTGCAGTGGTGGGACGCTGCCGATACCTCGCACGAGATGCGTGGCAGCAGCCTGTCGATACTGGCCGATACGCTGGACGCACTGGCCCTGCTGTCGGCCGACGAAGGCGCGGTGCTGGCCGCCCTGCTGTTCGACCTGCCGGGCCTGCGCGCGCACCTGGACGCGCTGCCGCTGGGCAGCCACAAGGCCGCGGTGGCCGGGCTGCTGGACGGCCAGGACGCGGCTGATCCGGTCTGGGCACTGCATGCCGGCCGCGAAGCCGGGCGCAACAGCGAAGGCCTGCGCCGGTTGCTGCTGGCCATCATCCACGACCTGCGGGTGGTGCCGATCCTGCTGGCCCGCCAGCTGGCGCGCATGCGTGCGGCCGACAAGCTGGATGAGGAGCAGCGCCGCGCGCTGGCCCAGCTGACCCGTGACATCCATGCCCCGCTGGCCAACCGCCTGGGTATCTGGCAGTTGAAGTGGGAGCTGGAGGACCTGGCGTTCCGCCACCTGGAGCCGGACACCTACCGCCGCATCGCGCGCGAGGTGGACGAAACGCGCATCGCCCGCGAACGCTACGTCGAGCACGTCAAGAAGACGCTGTCGCGCGAACTGGCCGCGCAGGGCATCCACGCTGAAGTGAGCGGGCGGCCCAAGCACATCTACAGCATCTGGCGGAAGATGCAGAAGAAGCGGCTGGCCTTCGACCAGCTGTACGACATCCGTGCGGTGCGGGTGATGGTGGACGATGTGGCCGCCTGCTACGCCGCGCTGGGCGTGGTGCACGCACTGTGGGCGCCGGTGCCCAGCGAGTTCGATGACTACATCGCCCGCCCCAAGGCCAACGACTATCGTTCGCTGCATACCGCCGTGGTCGGCCCGGAAGGGCGCACCATTGAAGTGCAGATCCGCACCCATGACATGCACGCGCAGGCCGAGCTGGGCGTGGCCGCGCACTGGAAGTACAAGGAAGGCAGCAAGGGCGCGGAAAAAGCCTTTGATCGCAAGATCACCTGGATGCGGCAGCTGCTGGAGCAGGCGCAGGAAGGGCAGGGCAACGAACTGGCTGGCGCGCTGGATGCCGAGCTGACCGAAGACCGGGTCTACGCGCTGAGCCCCAAGGATGAGGTGCTGGACCTGCCGCAGGGCGCCACGCCGCTCGATTTCGCCTACCAGGTGCACACCATGGTGGGCCACCGCTGCCGGGGCGCCAAGGTCAATGGCCGCATCGTGCCGCTCACCTACCGCCTGCGCAGCGGCGACCGCGTGGAGATCCTGACCGGCAAGGAGGCCGATCCCCGCCGCGACTGGCTGATGCCGGCGCTGGGCTTCCTGGCCAGCAACCGCTCGCGCGAAAAGGTGCGCAGCTGGTTCCACAAGCTTGACCGTGCACGCAACGTGCAGGCCGGCCGCGAGCTGCTGGAGCGCGAGCTGAAGCGGCTGGGCCTGCAGCATTCAGACCTGGCAGCGGCGGCGAAGAAGTTCCACGCCGACAGCATCGACGACCTGTACATCCAGGTGGCGCTGGGCGATACGGGCCCCAACCAGGTCAGCCGCGCGCTGCTGGAAGCCGAGCGTGCGGCCAGCCAGCCGGCGCCTGCGCCGACCCTGCCGCGGCCGACTGCGCGCCGCGAGAACCTGGGCAATTCCAAGTTCACCGTGCAGGGCGTGGGCAACCTGCTGGTGCAGCTGGCGCGCTGCTGCCAGCCGGTGGCGGGCGAACCCATCGTCGGCTACCTGACCCGTAGCCGGGGTGTCACCGTGCATCGTGCAGACTGCGCGGCGCTGGCACGGCTTGCCGCCGCCAGCCCGCAGCGCATCCTGCCGGTGGAATGGGGCCAGGCCGGCGGCGGCTACGAAGTGGACGTTGTGGTCAGCGCGGTCGACCGCCGCTGGCTGCTGAAGGACATCACCAACCTGATCGCACAGGAAGACGCGTACGTGCTCGACATCCACAGCGACAACGTGCGCAACAGCGGCCGCGCGCACCTGCGCCTGCGCCTGAAGGTGACCGATTACGGCCAGCTGTCGAACCTGCTGGGCAAGCTGGATGCCCTGCCGGGCGTGAGCGAGGCGCGTCGTCTGGGCTGAGCTTCACGCTGCCCCGACTACCCTGCACGCATGGAACGCGAGCCCCCGCATCGCCGCCACGGCGCCGACCACCCCGCGCTGGACCGCGTTCGCCGCGAGGGGCGCTGGTGGTGGCTGCAGGCGCGCCATGCGCGCCGGGTCTGGCGCTGGGCACTGCTGGCGGCGGTGCTGGTGTTCGTGGCGCTGGTGCTGCTGCGCAGGCCGCTGGCGGACTGGTTCTGGGACGAACCGCAGATCGAACAGCTGCTGGCCGAGGGCGACCGCGCGCTGGCCGCGGGGCGCTTGAGCGCCGACGACGGCAGCGGCGCACGCGAACGCTACCAGGCCGCGCTGGCCCTCGATGGCGACCGCCTGCAGGCGCGACAGGGCCTGGCACGCACGGGGGCGGCGGCATTGCGGCAGGCCGGCGAGCGGCTGCAGGCCGATGACCTGGACGGCAGTGCAAAGGCGCTGGCCCTGGCCCGCGAACTGCAGGTGCCGCAGGGCCAGGCCGATGCCGTGGCGCAGCAGCTGCAGGCACGGCGCAGTGCAGGTGCCGGTATCGGCGCATTGCTGGCACAGGCGCGCAATGCCTTCGCGGCCGGCCGTCTGGATGACGGCGACAGCAGCGCACTGCCGTTGTTCCAGCGCATCCTGGCCCTGCAGCCGGACAACCTGCCGGCGCTCGAAGGGCGCGAGGACGCGCTGAGTGACCTGCTGCAGCGCGCACGGGCGCTGGCCGCACGCGGCGAGCTGGCACAGGCCGCGGCGCTGCTGCAGCGCGCGCGCCAGTTTGATGCCGGGCACAGCGATCTGCCGGCCAGCCAGGAAGCGCTGGCACGTGCGCTGGACCAGCGCCTGCGGCAGGGCCAGCGCGCGCTGAAACAGCAGAAGCTGGAGGCCGCGGCCGACGCCTTCGAGGCGGTGCTGGCGGTGGCGGCCGATGATCCCAATGCGCTGCGCGGCCGCGAGCAGAGTGCGCAGGCACTGCTGGCGCGCAGCCAGCGCCACGCTGCCGATTTCCAGTTCGAAGCGGCCGAGGCCGACCGTGCGCGGGCCGCTGCACTGGGCGCATCGCAGGCGGCCCTGCAGCAGGCCGCGCAGCGCATCCAGCGTGCGCAGCAGGCCCGGCAGGCGCAGCAGCAACCCACCTTGAGCGCGGCCCAGCGCGAGCGGCAGCTGCGCGACCGCCTGCGCCAGATCGACCGCGCCGAACGCGAAGGACGCTGGATCAGCCCGCCCGGGCACAGCGCGTTCGACGCACTGCGCGAGGCGCAGTCACTGGCCCCGCGCGATGCCCGCGTCAGGGCGGCCGCTGCGCGCCTGTTGCCGGCCAGCCGGCAGTGTTTCAATGACAACCTGCGGCAGAACCGGGTACAGGCTGCGGGCGCCTGCCTGCAGGCGTGGCAGACGCTGGCGCCGACCGCACCGGGCCTGCCGTCGGCACGGGTGCGGCTGGCGCAGCGCTGGCTGGCCATCGGCAGCGAGCGCCTGGGCCGCGGCGACGTGGCCTTCGCCGAGGCCGCCGTTGCCCAGGTGCGCCAGCTGCAGCCGGACCTGCCGGAACTGGACGCGTTCGAGCAGCGCCTGCGGCAGGTGGGAGCGGAATCCTGGCGGCGTTGACCCTGCGCCGTGGAGGGGAGTCGGGTATAGTCCAGCGGCTCCAACTTCCCCCGTCTGGCCATGTTTCGCATAGCGTTCAAAGCAACTGTCGGCTGGAGCATGGTGCCGGCGATGCGGTGGGCCCGATGATCCAGCAATCACCCGCGTGCCTGTCCGCCACCGACGCGTCCCGCGTCTGCGCAGTGATCGTCACCTACGGACCGGACCCGGTGCTGTTGCAGCGCGTGGTCGACAGCGTGCTGCAGCAGGTCGGCCATCTGGTCGTGTTCGACAATGGCAGTGGCGATGTCGATGTCACCGCGATCCTGGGCGACAGGACCGGCGTCACCCTGGTGGCTTCGCCCCGCAACGTAGGGCTCGGCTGCGCGCTGAACCGCGCGTACGAAACGGCCGACGCACTGGGTTTCGACCACGTGCTGTTGATGGACCAGGACAGTGTGCTGGCGCCAGGCATGGTCGATGTGTTGTGGACGGCGCTGGTCGAGCTGGCGCAGGACGGGCCGGTGGCTGCGGTCGGGCCGCAGTTCCGCGATTCACGCAGTGGCGTGCTGGCACCGTTCGTGCGTTTCGGTTTCCCGCTCAACCACAAGCTGCGCGGTGGGCCGGGGCAGCGCGTGTCGTGCGACTTCCTCATCACCTCCGGCTCGCTGGTGCCGATGAAGGCGCTGCAGGCCATCGGCCCGATGGACGAGGGGCTGTTCATCGACAACCTCGACATGGACTGGTGTTTCCGCGCCAAGCGCGCCGGCTATGCGCTGTACGGCATCTGCGACGCGCAGATGAGCCACAGCATCGGCGAGGAGCTGCTGCCTTCGCGCGCGAAGGCGGACGGGGTGATCGTGCACAAGCCGTTCCGGCTGTACTTCATCATGCGCAACCGGGTGCTGCTGTACGCCCGCGCCTACACCCCGCGCGTATGGATCGCCCAGGACATTCCGCGGCTGCTGCTGAAGCTGGTGGGCAATGGCCTGTTCCTGGCCCCGCGCTGGGTTCGACTGCGGTTCATGTTGAAGGGCCTGTGGGACGGCGTGCGGGGCGTGACGGGCGGGCTGCCACCGGGCAGTCGCTGAACAGGCCCAATTGCAGACCTTTCCTGCGGGAAGGGCTGGGGTAGACTCGCCTGACCCTACATTCCCGCATTCCCGTGCCCCGACGCTACGATTCCGACGACATCGACGATTCCGACGACGACCTGCAGGACTCCGGACCGCTGTGGCGCCGCCGGCTGATCACCTGGACCATGGCGGCAGTCGCGCTGGGACTGGGTTTCCTGATCCCCTATACGCTGTACCTGAATCAACAGGTCACCCAGCGTTTCGGCGAGCTGCGCTGGCAGATTCCGACCCGTGTCTACGCGCGCCCGCTGGTGCTCGTGCCCGGCAAGGCCATGGATGCGGCCACGCTGAAGACCGAACTGGCCGCCTCGGCCTACCGTGATGATGGACAGGGCAAGGACCCGGCCACCTACGCGGTGCAGGGCGGGCGCTTCACCATCTCCAGCCGCGGCTACAACGATGTCGATGGCCACGTCGCCGCCAAGCGGGTGGAACTGTCGCTGTCCGGCGGCAGCATCGCCTCGCTGCGTGATGCCGATTCGCGCAAGGCGCTGAAAGCGGCCCGCCTCGATCCGGCGCGCATCGCCACGCTGTACGGGCAGAAGCAGGAAGAGCGCCGCCTGATCCGCATGAACGAAGCGCCGGACCTGCTGGTGACCGGCCTGCAGGCGGTGGAGGACAAGGACTTCAACCGCCATCACGGCATCGACCTGTCCGGCATCGCGCGTGCGGTGTGGGTGACCATCCGTTCCGGTGGCCAGAGCCGCCAGGGCGCATCCACGCTGACCCAGCAGCTTGCCCGCAGCGGCCTGCTCGGCATCGGCAAGGAGCAGACCCTCACCCGCAAGTTCAATGAAGTGCTGTATGCGCTGATCATGGAAGCGCGCTACGACAAGCGCACCATTTTCGAGGCGTACCTCAACCAGGTGTATCTGGGCCAGCGCGGCAGCCAGGCGATCCACGGCATGTCCTCCGGCGCCGAGTTCTGGTTCGGCCGCGACCTGTCCTCGCTGGACACCGAGCACATCGCGCTGCTGATCGGCCTGGTCAAGGGCCCGTCCTACTACGACCCGCGACGCAACCCGGAACGGGCGACCGACCGCCGCAACTTCGTGCTGGGCAAGCTGCACGAAGCAACGCTGATCGATGACGCCGAGTACCAGCGTGCGCTGAAGGCGCCGCTGGGCGTGCCCAAGAGCCCGGGCCTGGTGGCGGCCAACCGCTTCCCGGCCTACGTCGACCTGGTGCGGCGCCAGCTCGGCCATGACTACCCCGAATCGGCCCTGCAGGGCGCCGGCCTGAGCGTGATGTCCGGCATGTCGCCGTCCGCGCAGGCCTACGCCGAAGGCGCGGTGACCCGCACCATCAAGTCGCTGGAAAGCAAGCGTCGCCCCGAGCTGCAGGCCGGCCTGGTGATGACCGACGTGCACAACGGCGACGTGGTGGCGGTGATCGGCAGCCGCGAGGTGTCCGAAGTCGGCTTCAACCGCGCGATCGAGGCACAGCGCCCGGTGGGTTCGCTGCTGAAGCCGTTCGTGTACCTGCTGGCCCTGGCCCAGCCCAACCGCTATTCGCTGGCCAGCTGGGTGGACGATTCGCCGGTGACGGTGCAGCTCGGCCGCGGCCGCAACTGGAGCCCGGGCAACGCGGACAACCGCAGCCACGGCACGGTGCGCCTGATCGATGCGCTGGCCCATTCCTACAACCAGGCCACGGTGCGCGTTGGCATGGATGTGGGCCCGGAGCGGGTGACCCAGCTGATCCACGTGCTGGCCGGCATCAAGGCCGATCCCAATCCGGCGGTGATCCTCGGCTCGACCGACCAGAGCCCGTACGCGATGGCCCAGCTGTACCAGTTCCTGGCGTCCGGCGGCGAGATCCAGCCGCTGCATGCCGTGCGTGGCGTGCTTGATCCGCAGGGCAAGCTGCTCAAGCGCTACGACAAGACCCCGGCACCGGCCCAGGAAGGCGATTCGATTGCCGCCAACCTGATCAGCATCGGCCTGCAGCAGGTGGTGGCCAGCGGCACCGCGCAGCGCCTGAACGCCGATGGCCTGGGCCGCCTGCAGCCGGCCGGCAAGACCGGTACCACCAACGATGGCCGCGACAGCTGGTATGCCGGTTACACCGGTGACCACCTGGCGGTGATCTGGATGGGCAACGACCAGAACGAGCAGGCTGGCCTGTACGGCGCCACCGGCTCGATGCGGGTCTGGTCGGGCATCTTCCAGCGCCTGCCGAGTGCGCCGCTGAAGGTCAGCAACAAGGGCCTGGACTGGCAGTCGGTGGCTGGCACCGGTACCAACAGCACCGATGAAGGCTGCCCCGACGCCCGTCGTTTCCCGTTCGTGGTCGGCTACGCGCCGGCCTACGCGCCCTGCGCCCCGGCCGCATTGCCGGAGGAGCAGGGAGGCGAGAGCGAAGGCGGCGGCTGGCGCAGCTGGTTCGGCCTGGACCGCAAGCAGGAACCGCCGGCCGAGCCGGCGGCAGCGCCTGCCACCGCCACTCCTCCTCCCAGCCGGTGATGCCGATGACCCTTCGTTCCCTGTATCCGCTGCTGGCCGTGACCGGCCTGAGCCTGGCGCTGGCCGCCTGCGTGAGCAGCCCGCCGCCGGCCGCCAAGCCGGTGGCCACGACCACGCCGGCGCAGCGCCTGGCCGCCGTGGAAGCGGCAGCGGGCCCGGACGACAAGGAACTGTCGGTACAGCCGCTGCGTGATCCGCAGGTGGAAGACCTGCGCCAGACCGCGCTGGCCCAGCGCCAGGGCAACGACCTGGCAGCGGCCGCGGGCAGCCTGGACCAGGCCTTGCAGATCGTGGCCGGCGACCCGGCGGTGTTGCAGGAACGCGCGGAGATCGCGCTGCTGCAGGGCCAGTGGGCCGAGGCGGAGGCTTTCGCGCGCAAGGCGGTGGGCCTGGGGTCGAAGACGGGCCCGCTGTGCCGCCGGCACTGGGCGACGATCGAGCAGTCGCGCCTGGCGCGCGGCGAGAAGGAGAATGCGGTGTCGGCGCATTCGCAGATTGAAGGGTGCACGGTGCCGGGGATCAAGCGGTACTGAGTTTCCAGCCAACGGCGCAGCCCCTCGTGGCTGGCCGGTCGGTAGAGTCGACTGTTAGTCGACTGGCCTTGCGAGGTGGGCCGGGCGGTTGGGCTGCGCAGGGGACGCTGCAAGTCCCCCTCCGGGGCCCGGCCCAGCCGCTGGCGGCTGTGCGTTCGGTCGCTCGCGAAGCAGTGCTTCGCAAGCAGAGCGCCCTCACCCCTGTAAGCTCGGTCGCCGCATCCATGCGGCTCACGCCCCTGCGCAGCCCACCCGCCCGGCCTCTGACAGTGTCCGTGTGCGTCCAGCCACGGAAAAGAAAATACAAATCAAAAGCGGGTCGCGCGCTGCGCGCACTCGCCGTGGGGTCGGATCCGTTTTCCGCAGGAAAACGGCTCCGATCCCTTCTTGTTTCCGTTACATCACCGCTTCCAGATGCCAGTCGAGCAAGCTCGACTCTACGAAGCAGGTCCATCCGTCGCCGGGAAGCTGTCGAGGGTGGGGCGGGAGGGGCAGGCAGGACCGTTGGCGCCATGGATGGCGCCATCGAGCCCCCATGGATGGGTTTACGGCGTGTCCTGCCTGTCCCTCCCGCCCCGCCCAGCACGCAGCAACCCAGAGCCATGAACACCGCTGTTGCTGTTGCCGTTGCCTACGCTCTGGCTTGAAACGGGTGCCGGGCAGCGCCCGGCCGGGTATCCTTCCTGTCTGATGTCCGACCTCGTCCATGCCAGCCGCGAAGCGCTCAGCGAAGGCGGCGCGCTCGCCTCGCACCTGGATGCCTTCGTCCCGCGTCCCGCGCAGCTGCGCCTGACCGAGGCCATCGCCGATGCGCTGCAGCAGCGCGATCTGCTGCTGGCCGAAGCCGGCACCGGTACCGGCAAGACCTTCGCCTACCTGGTGCCGGTGCTGCTGTCCGGCCTGCGCACCATCATCTCCACCGGCACCCGTGCGCTGCAGGACCAGCTCTACCATCGTGACCTGCCGCGCGTGCGCCAGGCGCTGGGCGTCGGCCTGCGCAGCGCGCTGCTGAAGGGCCGCGCCAACTACCTGTGCCGCTACCGGTTGCAGCAGGCACGGGGCGAACCGCGCTTTTCCAGCCCCGAACAGGCCGCGCAGTTCCAGCGCATCCTCGCCTGGTCCGGTCGCTCCCAGTTCGGTGACATCGCCGAGCTGGATGGACTGGCCGACGATTCGCCGCTGCTGCCCATGGTGACCTCCACCGTCGACAACTGCCTGGGGACCGACTGCCCGTTCTGGGACGACTGCTTTGTCGTGCACGCGCGGCAGCGCGCGCAGGCGGCCGACGTGGTGGTGGTCAACCACCACCTGCTGCTGGCCGACCTGGCCCTGAAGCAGGATGGCTTCGGCGAACTGCTGCCGGGTGCGCAGGCGTTTGTCATCGATGAGGCGCACCAGTTGCCCGAACTTGCCGCGCAGTTCTTCGGCGAAGGCTTCGGCATGCGCCCATGGCAGGAACTGGGCCGCGACTGCCTGGCCGAGGCGCGTGGCGTGGGCGGGGCGCAGTCGGCGCTGCAGGACCCCGTCGACCAGCTGCAGCAGGCGCTGCTGGCGCTGCGCCTGGCGATGGAAGGGCTGCCGTCGCGTGGCACGCAGTGGCGCGCGCTGGCGATGCCGCAGGTACGCGAGGGCTTCGATATGGCCATGAGCTGCCTGGTGGCGCTGGAACAGGCGCTGCAGCCGCTGCGCGAAGCCGCCGCCGGACTTGATGCCTGCCACGCCCGCGCCCGCGAAGCGGTTTCGCGGCTGGCGCGCTGGCTGGGCGACGACGAACCCACCCTGGATTTCGATACCGACCCGGCCGAGCTGGCGCGTGCCGCCGACGTGCTCTGGTACGAACTCACGCCGCGCGGTTTCCGCTGCCAGCGCACGCCGATGGATGTGTCCGGGCCGCTGCGCGAGCACCGCGAGCGCAGCCGCGCGGCCTGGATCTTCACCTCGGCCACGCTGACCGTGGGCGGGGGCTTCGAGCACATCACCACCCGCCTGGGCCTGGATGATCCGCACACGCTGGTCCAGCCGAGTCCGTTCAACTGGCCCGAGCAGGCGCTGTGCTATCTGCCTGAAGGCCTGCCCGATCCGGCGGCGCGCGGCTTCGGCACGGCGCTCATCCAGGCCCTGCGGCCGGTGCTGCAGGCCTCGCAGGGCAGGGCATTCCTGCTGTTTGCCTCGCACCGTGCGCTGCGCGAGGCGGCCGAGGCGCTGCGCGATGGGCCGTGGCCGTTGTTCGTGCAGGGCGAGGCGCCGCGCGCCACGTTGCTGCAGCGCTTCCGCGATTCCGGCAACGGCGTGCTGCTCGGCTCGGCCAGCTTCCGCGAAGGCGTGGACGTGGTGGGCGAGGCGCTGAGCGTGGTGGTGATCGACAAACTGCCGTTCGCCGCGCCGGATGACCCGGTCTATGAAGCACGGCTGGAGGCGATCCGCAGCCAGGGCGGCAATCCGTTCCGCGACGAGCAGTTGCCGCAGGCGGTGATCGCCCTCAAGCAGGGCGTGGGCCGGCTGATCCGCAGCGAGACCGATCGCGGCGTGCTGGTGCTGTGTGACCCGCGCCTGCTCAACCGCGGCTATGGCCGGGTGTTCCTCGATTCCCTGCCGCCGTTCCGCCGCACCCGCGCGCTGGCCGATGTGCAGGCCTTCTTTGCGCCACAATGGTCCCCCGTGGCCGAGGACGCCGCCGCCCCGACCGCCCCGGCCCCCGCGCCGGGTCCGGAGCCGGCCCCCGGTGCCACGTTCCCCCTGTTCTGACCCGATGCGTCCTGATCCGATCCGATGAAACTGCTCGCCTTTGAAACCGCCACCGAAGCCTGTTCCGTTGCCCTGCATGTCGATGGGCAGGTGCTGGAGCGCTTCGAGATCGCACCGCGCCGCCATGCCGAACTGAGCCTGCCGTGGGCCGAGGCGCTGCTGGCTGAGGCCGGCATCAGCCGCCGCCAGCTGGATGGCATCGCGCTCAGTCGGGGCCCCGGCGCGTTCACCGGCGTGCGCCTGGCGATCGCGATCGCGCAGGGCATCGCGCTGGCACTGGACCGGCCGCTGCTGCCGGTATCGACGCTGCAGGTGCTGGCGCTGCGTGCGCCGGCGGAAGAAGACCAGATCCTGTCGGCGATCGATGCGCGGATGGGCGAGTTGTACGTTGCGCGCTTCGAGCGTGTGGACGGTCTGCCGGTGGCGCGCGATGCCGAGCGCGTCTGCGCACCGGCGGCGGTGGCGCTGCCGGACGGGCTGCAGGCCTACGGTGTCGGCACCGGTTTCGGCGCGGCCGAGGGCGCGCTGGTGGCACAGCTCGGCGCGGGCCTGCGTGGCTTCGATGCAGCAGCATTGCCTCGCGCATCGGACGTGCTGGCGCTGGCGGTGCCCGCGTTCGCCCGTGGCGAAGGCATGGCGGCGGAGAAGGTCGAGCCGGCCTATCTGCGTGACAACGTCGCGCTGACCCTGGTCGAGCAGCAGGCCGCCCGCGAGGCGAAGGCGAAAGCCAACGGCTGAGCCCCTCGTGGCTGAAGATCGGTAGAGTCGACTGTTAGTCGACTGCAACAGCCGCGCTGGGTCGGGCGGGTGGGGTGCGCAGGGGACGCTGCAAGTACGTCCATGTAAGCTCGTAGGCGCCATCCATGGCGCCTGCGCCCCTGCGCAACCCACCCGCCCGACCTCTGACAGTTTCCGTGCGCGTCCGCCACGGAAAATCGAAAAAGAAAAGTCAAAGTCAAAAGCATCCACGCGTTGCGTGGATGTGTGTCGACCAAGGTCGACACCTACCAAGAGCGAGGATGCGCCGCGATCTGTCAGAGGTGGGGCGGTGTGGGCTTGCAGGACCGCAGGCGCCATGGATGGCGCCTACGAGCCCCCATGGACGGGTTTACGGCGTGTCCTGCAAGCCCACACCGCCCCGCCAGACCCACAGCCCAACCGCCGCTTTTGACGTTGAAGTTGACGTTGACGTTGACGTCCAGCGGGTCCGGGCCGCAGGCCCGGGCAACAGAGAACTTACTGGTCGTCGCGCAGTTCGCCACCCGGCAGGAACACCCACGTCCGGGTCACCTGCAGGATATCCACGCCATCATCCGTCTTCGGCAGCGCCGGGAATGGCTGCGCCAGACTGATCACCCGCAAGGCCGCCTCATCCAGCAACGGTGTACCACTGGATTTCAGGATGCGGCTGCTTTCCACGCTGCCATCGCGGCGCACCCCCACGCTGATCACCACCTGGCCGCCCAGCCGGCGCTGGCGCGCTTCGTCCGGGTAGTTCAGGTTGCCCACCTGCTCGGCGCGGTCCACCCACGCACGCAAATAGTTGGCATAGGCGTATTCGCGCGTGCTGGCCGAGACGAACTTGCGGTTCGGGCGCTTGGCATACTGCGCCGAGCGCAGGTGCACCTCGGCGGCGAGCCGGGCCATTTCTGCATCACGCTGCTCGCGCGCGGTCTGCGCCGCATCCGGCGTAGGTTCCAGCGGGGTGGGGCGGGCCTGCGCCTGCGCCACGGTGTCCTCGCCATTGCGGCTGCTGACCACCCGCGCCTGCGGTGGCGGCACCGGCGCGGCCGACTGCTGTTGCTGCGGCACCGGGCTCAGCCCGGCCTGGGCCTGCGGCACGATGCCGGTCTGGTTGTCACGCGGGCGCTGCGCACGGTCATGCTCGCCGCCGCCTTCCTGGCTGGCCGCCGCCAGGAAATCGGCCTGCTTCGGCGTCAGCGCCGTGCGCGTCTGGCTGAAGATCACCTCCAGCGTCGGCACCAGCGGCGCCTCGCCCTTGACGGCAAAGCCCACGCCCAGGATCAGCAGGGCGTGGACGATGACCGACAGGGCAAGGGTGGCCCCCAGCCGCTGCGCTTCGCGCGGCGGCGGGGCCAGCACAGCAGGTGCGGCGTCCATCAGCGCAGGCCGGCCTCGATCGCGTCGAACAGGGTGCCGGCGATGTTCAGGCCGTACTGCGCGTCCAGTTCGCGCACGCAGGTCGGGCTGGTCACGTTCACTTCGGTCAGGTAATCGCCGATGACATCCAGGCCGACGAAGCGCATGCCGCGGCGCTTCATCTCCGGCCCGACCTGGGCGGCGATCCAGCGGTCACGCTCGCTCAACGGGCGGCCTTCGCCGCGGCCACCGGCGGCCAGGTTGCCGCGGAACTCGTCACCCTGCGGGATGCGCGCCAAGCAGTAGTCCACCGGTTCACCGTCGACCAGCAGGATGCGCTTGTCGCCGGCGGTGATGTCGGGGATGAACTTCTGGGCCAGCGCCAGCTTGCGGCCGCCGTCGGTCAGGGTTTCCAGGATCACATTCAGGTTCGGATCGCCCTGGCCGCTGCGGAAGATGGAGCGACCGCCCATGCCGTCCAGCGGCTTCAGCACGGCCTGGCCGTGTTCCAGGGCGAAGGCCTTCAGCGCCTTGGCGTCGCGGCTGACCAGGGTCGGCGGGCAGCACTGCGGGAACAGGAGGGCGGCCAGCTTCTCGTTGTAGTCGCGCAGGCCCTGCGGGTTGTTGACCACGCAGGCGCCGGCAGCGGCGGCCACGTCCAGCACCTGGGTGTCATAGACGTATTCGGCATCCACCGGCGGGTCCTTGCGCATCAGCACGATCTGGCCGGGGCCGAATACGGTGCGGCTGAATGCGCCAAGCTCGTACCAGCCAGCGGGGTCGTCGCGGACCTGCAGCGGGGCGGTCTGGGCCACGGCCACGCCGCCTTCCAGCGCCAGGCCGCCCGGCCGCACGTAGTGCAGGGCGTGGCCGCGGCGCTGGGCTTCCAGCAGCATGGCGAACGTGGTGTCCTTGGCGATCTTGATGTGGGCGATGGGGTCCATCACCACGATGACGTTCAACGGCATGGGTGCACCTGTCAGGCAAGGCGTTGATGGTAGCGGCAACGCCCCCCGCGTGCCTGCCCGGGGCAGTGCAACGCTGCGTCCGTCCTGCGGCCTGCGCAGTCATTGCCAAACGGGTCACGTTCAGCCAGCCGCCGACCCAAGCGCCGTGGGCGTGGCTTGAAGCGGGCGCCGGAAGTGCGATATAGATACGCCTTCGTAGCGGCCCCCAGCACAGAAGGGTCGCGCGCTTGGGGAAAGGCAATGACTGAAAACACGACTGCGGGCGGGGAGCTCGCAGGACTCCGGGTGATGGTCATCGATGACTCGAAGACCATCCGCAGGACTGCGGAAACACTGCTGAAGCGCGAAGGCTGCGAAGTAGTGACCGCGACCGATGGCTTCGAGGCCCTGGCCAAGATCGCCGACCAGCAGCCACAGATCATCTTCGTGGACATCATGATGCCCCGTCTCGACGGGTATCAGACCTGCGCGCTGATCAAGGGCAACCAGCTGTTCAAGGCGACGCCGGTGATCATGCTGTCCTCCAAGGACGGCCTGTTCGACAAGGCCCGCGGGCGCATCGTCGGCTCGGAACAGTACCTGACCAAGCCTTTCACGCGTGAAGAACTGCTGGGTGCCATCCGCACATACGTCAACGCCTGACCAGGGGGGAAAGGCACAATGGCTCGTATCGTCCTGATCGAGGATTCACCGACCGACCGCGCGGTGTTCACCCAGTGGCTGCGCCGTGCCGGCCACGAGGTGCTGGAAGCGGACAACGCTGAAGATGGCCTGCAGCTGGTGCGTGACCAGGTTCCGCAGCTGGTGCTGATGGACGTGGTCCTGCCCGGCATGAGCGGGTTCCAGGCCACCCGTGCGATGGCCCGCGACGCGGCGATCAAGCACATCCCGGTCATCATCGTCAGCACCAAGGCGATGGAAACCGACAAGGCATGGGGCCTGCGCCAGGGCGCGGCCGATTACATCGTCAAGCCGCCGCGCGAGGAAGACCTGATCGCGCGGATCAACGAACTGGTGGCCTGATGCGTTCGCCCTTCGACATTCTTGAAGCCTATGAACGGCGCAGCCTGTCCCATGCGGTGCAGCTGCCCGGGCGGCAGTTCGCCGAGGACATCTGGCGTGGCGTCGGTTTCCGCGTGGGACAGCGCCGGCTGGTATCCGATTTCCGCGAAGTGGTGGAAATCGTGCCGATGCCGCCGGTGACCCCGGTGCCCTGCGCGCAGCCCTGGCTGCTGGGCGTGGGCAACCTGCGCGGCAACCTGTTCCCGGTGGTCGACCTGAAGTATTTCCTGGAAGGCACGCGCACCGTGCAGCAGGAAGGCCAGCGCGTGCTGATCATGCGCCAGGCCGGCGGCGACGTTGCCCTGACCATCGACGAGCTGTTTGGCCAGCGCAGTTTCGAACTGGGCCAGCAGGTCCAGGCCGGCACCCTGGCCGAAGGCCGCTACGGTCACTTCGTCGATCGCGCCTTCCATGCCGATGGCTACGACTGGGGCGTATTCTCGCTCTCGTTGCTGTCGCGCACCCCTGAATTCCGGCAAGCCGCGGCCTGAGGCCGGGCAACGCCCCCTGCATTGAAGATCGAGGTTGAACGATGAGTACTGCTTCGGACGCCCCCAAGACCGGCAAGCTGCGGCTGGGCGGCAGCAACCTCTGGCTGGCCCTGCTGGCCCTGTCGATGATCCTGTTCGGTGTGAACACCGGCGTATCCACCTGGCAGGGCAGCCGCCTGGCCGACGCCGGCTCCAAGGCGGCCGACCTGCAGGTGCTCTCGCAGCAGCTGGCCAACCAGGGCCGTGACGCCGTGGGCGGCAACGCGCAGTCGTTCACCGCCTTCAAGGCCACCCGCAACGCCATCGAGCAGAACGTGTCCACGCTGCAGGGCCGCTACGGCAACGAGCCGGGCGTGTCCAAGGCGATCACCCGCCTGTCCGACACCTGGACGCCGCTGGGCAAGCAGGCTGGCCAGCTGGTGGCCAGCGAGCCGGCGGTGCTTGCGCTGGCCGGCAACGCCAACAACTTCACCGGCGCCGTGCCGGGCCTGCAGGCCCAGCTGAACGAGCTGGTGCGCGCGATGTCCGCCTCCGGTGCCCCGGCATCGCAGGTGTACAGCGCCCTGCAGCAGGTCGTGGTGGCCGGTTCGATGGCCCGTCGCGTGACCGAAATGCGCGCCGGCGGCACCGCCGCGGCCGCTTCGGGCGACGCGCTGGCCCGCGACATCACCGTGTTCTCGCAGGTGCTCGATGGCCTGCGCAACGGCAATGAAGACCTCGGCATCACCGCTGTGCGCGGTGCCGGCGCCGTGGCCGCGCTGGAACAGTCGCAGCAGAAGTGGGAGGCGATGAAGCAGGACGCCGACGCGATCCTGGCCAGCTCGCGCCAGCTGTTTGCCGCGCAGTCGGCAGCCAACGCGCTGGGCCAGGGCTCGGCGCGCATGCTGGACGACAGCCGCAAGCTGTTCGAAGCGTTCTCCTCGTTCGGCTCGGTGTCCGATACCCGCCTGTTCCCGAACTTCTGGATCGGCGTGGTGTCCGGTGCGCTGTCGCTGATCGCGATCATCGGCTTCGTCTCCACCAGCGTGCGCAGCCGTTCGCGCGAGCAGGAACTGCGTTACCAGACCCAGGTGGAATTCAACAGCCGCAACCAGCAGGCGATCATGCGGCTGCTGGACGAAATCTCCTCGCTGGGTGAGGGCGACCTGACGGTGAAGGCCTCGGTGACCGAGGACATGACCGGCGCGATCGCAGACGCGATCAACTACGCCGTGGACGAACTGCGCCACCTGGTGACCACCATCAACGACACCTCGGCCAAGGTCGCCGTGTCCACCCAGGAAACCCAGGCCACCGCGATGCAGCTGGCGGAGGCCGCCGGCCACCAGGCCAACCAGATCACCTCGGCCTCGGACCGCATCGGCGAAATCGCAGCGAGCATCGAACAGGTGTCGCGCAACTCGGCCGAGTCGGCCGACGTGGCACAGCGCTCGGTGGTCATCGCCGCCGAGGGTGCCGGCGTGGTGCGCGAAACCATCCAGGGCATGGACCAGATCCGCGACCAGATCCAGGAAACCTCCAAGCGCATCAAGCGCCTGGGCGAGTCCTCGCAGGAGATCGGCTCGATCGTGGAACTGATCAACGACATTTCCGAGCAGACCAACATCCTGGCGTTGAACGCCGCCGTGCAGGCCGCATCGGCCGGTGAAGCCGGTCGCGGTTTCGCGGTCGTGGCCGACGAAGTGCAGCGCCTGGCAGAACGTACCTCGGGTGCGACCCGACGCATCGAAAACCTGGTCCAGGCCATTCAGGCCGATACCAACGAAGCGGTCACCTCGATGGAACAGACCACCGCCGAAGTGGTGTCCGGTGCGCGCCTGGCCGAGGACGCCGGCACCGCACTGACCGAGATCGAGCGCGTGTCCAACGCCCTCAATACCCTCATCAAGAACATCTCCATCGCCGCCCAGCAGCAGTCCGCGGCGGCCTCGGACATCACCCGCACGATGGGCGTGATCCGCCAGATCACCGGCCAGACCTCGCAGGGTGCCGGTCAGACCGCCGAGTCGATCGGCCACCTGGCGCAGTTGGCGGCCGACCTGCGTCGTTCGGTCGCCGACTTCAAGCTGCCGGCGTGACGCGGGCAGGGCGGCGAGCAAGGAATCATTCGATGAAGCATTTCCATTTTCCACGCCAGAATGCGCGCGGCCTCCGCGCGGCGGCGACCGGAGCGCGTCCATGAGCAGCCTGCGCGATGCGATGAGCCATGCAGCGCTGGGCTGGGTCAAGCCGGAGCTGGACGAGACCCTGCGCCAGGTGCGCCACGAGGTCGAGTACTTCGCCGAGGACCCGGCTGACGGCAGCCGCATGCGCATCTGCGCCGGCTACCTGCACCAGGTGCAGGGCACCCTGCGCATGGTCGAGCTGTATGCCCCGGCGATGGTGGCCGAGGAACTGGAACAGCTGGCCGTGGCTGTCGGCGAAGGCCGCGTGGCCGACCGCGATGAAGCCTGCGCCACGCTGATGCGCGGCAGCGTGCTGCTGCCCGATTACCTGGAACGCCTGCAGAACGGCCACCGCGATATTCCCATCGTGCTGATGCCGCTGCTGAACGAGATCCGCGCCGCGCGTGGCGAGGAAGGCGTGAATGACAGCGTGCTGTTCGCCTTTGCACCGGACAGCGTCAGCGCCACCGAAGCCGAGCTGGACCACGCCCGTGGCAGCCTGAGCGGACGCAACCGCGAGCTGCTCGACACCGTTGGCAGCGCGGTCAAGGAAGAACTGCTGCAGGTCAAGGATGCTCTGGACCTGCATCTGCGCACCGGCGGTGCGCCGCAGCAGCTGCAGGAACAGGTGACCAAGCTGGGCGCCGTCGGCGATACGCTGGGCATGATGGGCCTGGGCGCTGCCCGCAACGTGGTCGCGCAGCAGCGCGATGCGTTGCTGGCCGTGGTCGAAGGCCGCCAGCAGATCGACGAGGACATGCTGCTGGATATCGCCGGCGCACTGCTCTATGTCGACGCGTCGCTGGACGACCAGGTCGCCCATCTGGGCGCCGGTGGCAGTGGCGAGGATGACCCGAGCGCGGTGGAGAACCGGCGCACGGTGGAAGTGCTGGCGCACGAGGCGATCGCCAATTTCGCCGCCGCCCGCGAGCATTTCGTCGCGTTCATCGAAACCAGCTGGAACCATGCCGAGCTGCAGGACGTGCCGCGCCTGCTGGGCGATGTGTCCGGTGCACTGCGCATGCTCGACCTGGGCACCGCCGCCGACTACCTGCGTGGCGTGCAGCAGTACATCGAGGCCGAACTGATCGGCCGCCAGCGCGTGCCCAGTGGCCGCCAGCTGGACACGCTGGCCGATGCCATGGCCAGCCTGGAGTACTACCTGGAAGCGCTGCGTGACCGCCGCCCGGGTCGCGAAGACATTCTCGACATCACCCGCAGCAGCCTGGAAACCCTGCGCTACTGGCCGCTGCCCGAGCGCGCCAGCGCCGGTGCCGAGGCCGACGCCGACGCGGTGCAGCCCATCGTGCGAGAAGGGGTGGCAGTGGCCTCCGCGCCGCTGCAGCTGGATCCGGTGGAGATCGACGTGCAGCCTGCCGCACCGGCGCCGGGCGAGGTCCCGCCGTCGCTGCCGGACTTCACCTTCGATCCGCTGCCTGCTGCGCCGGTGGCCGACAACAGCCTGATGTTCGGTGCGCTGGGCGGGCAGGACACTGCCGCCACCCCGGAACAGGCCGAACCGGCGTCGTTGCTGTTCGCCGCTTCCACTGCGCCGGCACCGAGCGTGCCGCAGTGGGAACTGGGCAGCCACGAGCCTGCGCCCGCCGCCGATGAGCGCGCGCCGACCTTCAACAGCTTCGATCCGGTCAGCTTCGACTCGGTCAGCTTCGACCCGGTGGGCGCCGAGCACGTGCAGGTGGCCCCGCAGTGGTCGTTGTCCGAGGTGGCCGATGCACAGACCGATGAAGGCGACGCGCTGGTGCTGGAAGACAGCGTCGAGGACTTCGGCTTTGCCGCGCTGGACGAAGCCGCCACGGGCGCTTCGCTGGAGCTTTCCGCTGCCCCGGCGTTCGACCCGGTGGCCGCCGAGCATGACGCCCCGGCGATGCTGGACGATGTGGTGTTCCACTTCGACAACAGCGCCCTGGACAACGCTGATGACGTGCTGTCGCTGCAGGCGATGGAAACGTTGTCGCTGGACGAGGAACTGGACGCGCCGCAGCCGGTGGTCGAGTTCGCCGACGCCGTCGAGGCTGCGCCGGTCGAAGCACTGGCGCCTGCCGCGACCATCGAGCCGGTCGAGCACATCGACATGGCCGACGTCGCTGCCGAGGCTGCGCCGGTCGAAATGATCGAAGCGTTGGCCGCCGCCGAGACCGGCGCGGACGAGGGCCTGGCGACCGTTGCGGCACCTGCCGCGACCGTGTCCCTGGTCGACGTCGATACCATTGCGCCGATCGATTTCAGCGAGGCCGACGCGCAGTTCTTCGCTGAACTGAGCGCCGCGGCCGCCGAATTCGACCCGCAGGCCGCACCGGCCGCACCGGTTGCCGACGTCGCCGCCCAGGCCGTCGAGGCCGTCGAAGCGGCTGGCTTCGAGGCCGGTTTCGACGATGACGCCGAGAACATCGACCAGGACATCCGCGAGGTGTTCCTGGAAGAGTTCGACGACGAGATGGGCAATCTCGGTGCGCTGCTGCCGGCCTGGCGCACGCAGCCGGACAACATGGACCGGCTGCGCCCGATCCGCCGCGTCTTCCACACCCTCAAGGGCAGTGGCCGCCTGGTTGGCGCCCGTACCCTCGGCGAATTTGCCTGGAAGATCGAGGGCATGCTCAACCGCGTGCTTGAGGGCAAGCGTGCAGCCACCCCGGCCGTGCTGGCGATGGTCGACCACGCCAACGCCGCGCTGCCGCAGCTGAACGCCGCGCTGCGCGATGGCCAGCGTGTCACCGTCGATCTGCAGGCAATGCAGGCCATTGCCGATCGCGTTGCCGCAGGTGAGGAAACCTTCTACGTGCCGCTGCCGGTTGCCGCTGCACCGCAGCCGGCCGTGCCGGCCGAGGTCGATGCGTTTGCCGCCGAGCCCGTGGCCGAGCCGGTCGGTACGCCGGCCAACATCGACAGCGTGCTGCGCGAGATCCTGGAAGCCGAGGTGGACGTCCACCTGGCAACGCTGCAGCAGTGGCTGCAGTCGGCACAGCAGGCCGAGCAGCCGGTGAACGATGCGCTGCTGCGCGCCGTGCACACCATGAACGGCGCCTTCGCGATGACCGAAGTGCCGGAGATCACTGCCGTCACCGGCGCTGCCGAGTCCTACATCAAGCGTGCGCTGGCCGCCGAGGTAGTGCCGGGCGCCGAGGCGCTGGGTGCGTTGCAGGCGACCGCGCAGGCGATCAGCGCGACCATGGAAGCGCTGCAGGCTGAACAGCCGCGCATCGCACCGCAGGCCGAGCTGGCGCAGCGCCTGCAGGCGCTGGCCGCTGAGCTGCCGGAAGCACGCTGGCCGATGGTCGGCCTGGACCTGGACGACGACGAGCTGGACGGGATCGAAGCCGACGTCGCCGCTGTCGAAACGCCCATCGAAGCCGAAGCCGAAGTCATCGCCGACGAAACGCCTGTCGAGCCCGAGGTTGAAGCGGTCGAAGCACCGATCGAGGCGCCCGCTGAAATCACCGGACTGGCCCTGGCGGAGGAACCGGACGCAGCGGCCCTGGCCGAGGCTGTGGTCGACACCGGCACCGACACCGTCACCGCACCGGACATCGGCCTGGCTGCCGCCGAACTGACCGGTGGCGAAGACCTGTCGCGCTACTTCGACGCCGGCTGGCCGTCGATGCCGGAGGCGGCCGCAACGCTGCCGACGGCGACCGGCGAGGCAGGCACAGTAGAGACCCCCGAAACCATCGAAACCGCGCAGGACGCGGTGGACGTCGCGCCGGTGGCGATCGACGTCGATGCCGCCGGTCTCACTGCCGTCGACGACCTGTCGCCCTACCTGGACGCCAGCGCGCTGCCTGTGGACGACCGGGATCCGGAAGACGCCGAGGCTGCGGCGGAGAATGACGCAATTGCCTCGGAAGCTCCTATGCAGGCGCCGGTCATCGAAGATGCCGATGAAGACATCGAGGCCCTGGCGCTCGACAGCGACGCATCCAGCCTTCAGGATGAAATGGCTGTGCCGGGCTTCGCAGAACCGGTCTCGCTGGAAGCCGCGCTCGACGCCGGCCTGCACGTGATCGAGGAAGAACAGGCGCAGGACGAGGATGGCCAGTGGCCGGTGCTCGGCCTGCAGGCCAGCGAACTCGCGCCGGGCGAGGCGGAAGCCTTTGCCGAGGATGCGGACGTCGGCGGGGAGGCGGCGGTCGGTGAAGGAGAGAGCGCCGACCTGCCGTCCCCGGCGACGGTGATTGACGACGTGTCGACCGATGCCGTGGCCGATGCCGCCGCGCCGGTGCGCCTGTTCGAGATGGAAGAGGCGCCGGGTCACAGCCAGGCTGCCGTCGCGCAGGCGCCTGAAGTGGCCGCTGTGGAAGCTGAGGCGGTCGAAGAGGTGGAAGCTGTCGAAGCGGTGGAAGCTGTCGAAGCCGACGCCGAACAGCTCGACTTCAGCATCTATGACCGCGAGCTGGTCGACATCTTCGTCGAGGAAGGCAAGGACCTGCTCGACCACTGCGACGGGCTGATCAGCGAGCTGCGCGATGCACCGCAGGACCGCGAAGTGGTGGCCGGGCTGCAGCGCGACCTGCACACGCTCAAGGGCGGTGCGCGCATGGCCGGCATCAATGCCATCGGCGACCTCGGCCACAGCATCGAATCGCTGCTGGAAGCCGTGGCCGCCGGCCGCACCGAGATCGAGCGCCGCGACGTGCAGCTGCTGGAGCGGGGCTTCGACCGCCTGCACCAGCTGCTCACCCGCACCGGCGACCACCGCGTGGTCGAGCCGGCGCAGGATCTGGTGGAGGCCTTCGAGGCTCGTACCCGCAGCGACGCCGCCGTTGCCGCCAGCACCAGCGCAGGCATCGCCGAGGAGGCCGTCGAGGCACCGGTTGCCGCCGCGCCGCTGGCCCTGGCCGACGCACCGCTGTCGGCACCGCTGCCGGTGGAAGGCACGCCGGACGAAGATCCGCTGGCCCGCCCGCAGCAGGAACAGGTGCGCGTGCGCGCCGACCTGCTCGACCGCCTGGTCAACCATGCCGGTGAAGTGGCGATCTACCGCTCGCGCCTGGAGCAGCAGCTGGGTGCCTTCCGTGGCGCCATGGGCGAACTGGAGCGCACCAATGCGCGACTGCGCGACCAGCTGCGCCGCCTCGATCTGGAAACCGAAGCGCAGATCGTCGCCCGTTACCAGCGCGAGCAGGACCAGGCCGACCAGAAGTTCGATCCGCTGGAACTGGACCGCTTCTCGACCCTGCAGCAGCTCAGCCGTGCGCTGAACGAGTCCGCAGCCGACTTGGGTGGCCTGCAGGGCGTGCTGGACGATCTGTCGCGCCAGTACGACTCCCTGCTGCAGCAGCAGTCGCGCGTCAGCTCGGAACTGCAGGACGGCCTGATGCGTGCGCGCATGGTGCCGTTCGACGGCCTGGTGCCGCGCCTGCGCCGTGTCGTCCGCCAGGCGGGCATGGACACCAGCAAGCAGGTCCACCTGACCCTGGAAGGTACCCACGGCGAACTGGACCGCAACGTCCTGGACCGCATGGTCGCGCCGCTGGAACACATGCTGCGCAACTCGGTGGCCCACGGCCTGGAAGCACCGGAACAGCGTCGCGCTGCCGGCAAGCCGGAAGAAGGCGAGATCGCCATCCGCCTGCACCGCGAAGGCTCGGAAATCGTGCTGGAAGTGGCCGATGACGGTGCCGGCCTGGACCGCGAGGCGATCCGCCGCCGTGCCATCGACCGTGGCCTGCTGGCCGCCGATGCCGCGCCGAACGAGCAGGAACTGGACAACCTGATCTTTGCCTCCGGCTTCACCACCGCCGACCAGGTCAGCCAGCTGGCTGGACGTGGCGTGGGCATGGACGTGGTGCGCAACGAAGTGCGCCAGCTCGGCGGCTCGGTCGACATCCAGTCGGTGCGTGGCCAGGGCGTGCGCTTCACCCTGCGCCTGCCGCAGACGCTGGCCGTCACCCAGGCCGTGTTCGTGCAGATCGGCGAAACCACCTTCGCCGTGCCGGTGGCGTCGGTCAGTGGTATCGGCCGCCTGTCGCGCGAGCGGTTCGAAGCCGCCGACAGCAGCTACCGCTACAGCGGCGAAGACTATCCGCTGTACGACCTGGGCAGCCTGGTCGGGCAGGCCCCGGCGCGCGCCGACGGCCAGGACCAGGTGCCGCTGCTGCTGGTCCGCGCCGGCGACCTGCGTGCCGCCGTGGCGATCGACCAGGTGCTGGGCAACCGCGAAATCGTGGTGAAGCCGGTCGGCCTGCAGATCGCGTCGGTGCCCGGCATCTACGGTGCCACCATCACCGGCGATGGCCGCGTGGTGGTCATCCTCGACGTGGCACCGCTGGTGCGCCGTTACCTGGCCAACCCGATCGCGCCGGTGCAGGAAAACGCACCGCGCCAGGACCGCCAGGTACCGCTGGTGATGGTGGTCGACGATTCGCTGACCATGCGCAAGGTCACCGGCCGCATCCTGGAGCGTCACAACTTCGAGGTCAGCGTCGCCCGCGACGGTGTCGAAGCACTGGAGCAGCTGGAAGAACGCGTGCCCGACCTGATGCTGCTGGACATCGAAATGCCGCGCATGGACGGGTACGAGCTGGCCACCGCGATGCGCGCCGACCCGCGCTACAAGGATGTGCCGATCGTGATGATCACCTCGCGCAGCGGCGACAAGCATCGCCAGCGCGCCTTCGAGATCGGCGTGCAGCGCTACCTGGGCAAGCCGTACCAGGAGCTGGACCTGATGCGTAACGTGTATGACCTGCTGGGGATCGCCCGTGTCCGTGAGTGACGTCAATCCGGTTCCGGCCGTTGCCCTGCTGGCCCGCCCGGGCGCAGCACGCGAGCGCCTGCGCGAAGCGCTGGCCCATGCCGATGTGCAGATCGTGCTGGAAGATGATCCGGTCACGCTGGAGCCGCAGGCGCTGGCCGATGCCCATCCGCAGTTCGTGGTGATCGCCCTGGAAGCGGCCATCGAAGACGCGCTGGAGCGCCTGGAGCCGGCATTGTCGGCGCCGGGCCTGACCCTGGTGTTCGACGAGGCCGAACTGGCCGCGCGCCGCGATGGCTGGGAAGCGCAGCGCTGGGGCCGCCACCTGTCGGCCAAGCTGCACGGCCACCAGCAGGTGCTGCCGCCGGGCGCCGAGGACGAACCCAGCCTGCAGCTGGAACCGGGCCGGCCTTCGCCGCCGCCGGTGCCGCCGAAGGACGAGGTACTGCACGCGCACATGGAGCAGGCCCAGGACTGGGCCGGCGATGTGCCCGCCGACAGCCTGTACGCACCGCCGACGCCGTCGCCCACGTTCGCCGAGCCGGTGTCGCTGGAACAGCACCTGGCGGCCCTGCAGGCGCTGCCGCCGGAGCCGGCCGCTGATGCAGCCGAGGCACCCGCTGCCGACGCCCCCGTGCCGCCGCCGGTGTCCTTCGATCACACCGCGTGGTCGCTGGTTGATGAGGCCGCCGATGCGCCTGCCGCCGCGCCCACGCGCAACGAGCCGCCCGCAGTGCCGTCCTTCGAGACCGGCCACCTGAGCCTGGTCGACCTGGATGCCGGCCTACCGGCCGGCGCGCGCGCCGGCTCGCTGCTGGTGCTGGCCGGCATTGGCGGTCCCGATGCGCTGCGCCGCCTGCTGGGCGCGCTGCCGACCGGGCTGGCCGTGCCGGTGCTGGTGCACATGCGCCTGGACGGTGGCCGCTACGGCAACCTGGTCAAGCAGATGGCGCGGGTTTCGCCGCTGCCGGTGCAGCTGGCCGAAGCCGGCCAGCGCGCAACGCCGGGCGAAGTCCACATCCTGTCCGACGACATCGGCGTGCGTGCCGCCGCCGATGGCCTGCATTTCCAGACCGATCCGCTGGGTGTATCGATTGCCGGCCTGCCGGCCGAACACAGCGCCCTGATCCTGCTCAGTGGTGCCGACCTGGCCCATGTCGGCCCGGCGCTGGATCTGGCCGCCGCCGGTGCCTGGGTGGCCGGGCAGGTGGGTGAAGGCTGCTATGACCCCGCCGCGGCGACCGCCGTGGTGGCTGCCGGCATGGTCGCCGGCGAACCGCAGGAACTGGCGCGGGCCATCGCCGCGCGCTGGGGCGTGGACGAGGACAACGGAGAGACGCCATGAGCTACGCAAGCAACGATGAAATCCGTGGCGTCCTGATCCAGTCCGGTGGCGAACGCGTGCTGCTGCCCAATGCCACGGTGGCCGAAATGATGTCGCGCGTGCCGGTCGAACCGGTGGCCGACGCACCGCGCTGGCTGGTCGGGCAGATCGCCTGGCACGGCTGGCAGGTGCCGCTGCTGTCCTTCGCCCGCCTGTCCGGCCTGGGCGATGAAGTGGTCGGCGGCCACAACAAGGTGGTGGTGCTGAAGGCCCTCAGCGGCAACGCACAGCGCCCGTACTACGCGCTGCTGACGCAGAACTTCCCGCAGCTGATTGCCGTGCCGCGTGACGGCCTGCTGGCCGACGCTTCGGAAGAAACCCTGCCGGACATCGTGCACATGCGCGTGCTGCTGGGTGAACGCAGCGCGCTGCTGCCGAACCTGGACGCGCTGGAATCCGCGCTGGATTCGCTGGCCGCCTGACCATCCGCCGGGCATGGCCCGGCGCTACCGGACGGTGGTAGCGCCGGGCCATGCCCGGCGAGCGCAGCGGTCGCGCGATCCGCCCCTTACCCCAGATCCCCCAGCCGTGCCTGCAACGCTGCAATCGCAGCCAGGCCCGCGGTTTCGGTGCGCAGGATGCGCGGGCCCAGCTGCAGCCCCTGGAAACCGGCCGCCGCCAGCTGGTCGCGATCACGCGGCGACCAGCCACCTTCCGGACCGATCGCAATGACGATGCCACCGGACGGCGCGGCCTGCAGCGTCGACAGCCGGTGCGCGCCCTGCGGGTCCAGCGTCAGCCGCAGCGTATCGGCCGGCAGCGCCGCCGCTGCCTGGGCCAGCGACAGCGGCGGGCCCACCTGCGGAATGCGCGCACGCCCGGACTGGCCGCACGCCGAGGTCACCACATTGTTCCAGTGCGCCACGCGCTTTTCCGCACGCGCCGCATCCAGCTTCACCTCGGTGCGCTCGGCATTCACCGGCACGATGGCGCCCACGCCCAGCTCGGTGGCCTTCTGCAGGATCAGGTCCATCTTCTCGCCACGGGCGATGCCCTGCAGCAGGGTGATCACCAGCGGCGATTCGTTGTCCACGGCCTGCACCGCGTCGATGCGCACCTGCACCTCGCGCTTGCCGGCCACGGTCAGGGTGGCGCTGTAATCGTGGCCATCACCGTTGAACAGCACGCAGGCATCGCCTTCGCGCAGGCGCATCACCCGTACCAGGTGGTTGGCCGTCTCTTCCGGCAGGGTCACGGTCTGGCCGCTGTGCAGCGCCAGGTCGATGGGGCAGCGGGTCACGCGCATGCAATCGCCTCGTCGATGGCTGCCAGCGTGGTATGTGCCAGCAGCTCCAGTTGTTCGTCATCCACGCAGTAAGGTGGCATCCAGTACAGCACGTCGCCCAGCGGGCGCAGTACCACGCCGCGTTTCAGCGCGGCCTTGTAGGCGTGCAGGCCAAGCCGCAGCGTCGGGTTGAACGGCGTGCGCCGGTTGCCGTTGCGCGACAGTTCGAAGGCCACCACCATGCCGGCCTGGCGCACGTCGGCCACGTGCGGGTGGTCGGCGAAGGGCGCGGCCAGCGTGCCCATCACCGCGGCGGTGCCACGGTTGCGCGCGACCATGTCCTCGTCGCGGAAGATATCCAGTGTGGCCAGGGCGGCCGCACACGCCAGCGGGTTGCCAGTGTAGCTGTGCGAATGCAGGAAGGCGCGCTCGCGCGACTCATCGAGGAAGGCGTCGTACAGCGCCTGCGTGGCCAGCACCGCGGCCAGCGGCAGGAAGCCGCCGGTCAGGCCCTTGGACAGGCACATCAGGTCGGGCATCACCCCGGCCTGTTCGCAGGCGAACATCGTGCCGGTGCGGCCGAAGCCGGTGGCGATCTCGTCGGCGATCATGAACGCGCCGTGCGCATCGCACAGCTCGCGCACGCGCTGCAGGTAGACCGGGTCATGCATGCGCATGCCGCCGGCGCATTGCAGGCGCGGTTCCAGGATCACCGCGCAGATCTCGCCGGGGTGCTGGTCGAACAGGGTGGCCAGGCCATCGGCGGCCTGCCGCGCACGGTCGGCCGCGCTCTGGCCCGGTTCGGCCAGGTAGGCATCGGGGGAGGGCGCGAACAGGCCCTCGGCCAGCAGCGGCGCGTACACGCGGCGGTACAGCGGGATGTCGCCCAGCGCCAGCGCCCCCAGGGTCTCGCCGTGGTAGCCGTTTTCCAGCGCGATGAAGCGTGTGCGCCGGGTCTCGCCGCGGTTCTGGAAGTACTGGAACGCCATCTTCAGTGCCACTTCCACCCCGGCCGAGCCGTTGTCGGCGTAAAAGACCTTGGCCAGCGGCGCGCGGCCGGGCTGGCGCGGCGCCAGCGCCAGCAGGCGTTCGGCCAGGGTGATCGCCGGTTCATGGCTGAACCCGGCCAGCATCACCTGTTCCAGCTGCCCGGCCTGGGCGGCGATGGCCGCGCCGATGCGCGGTTCGGCATGACCGAACAGATTCGTCCACCAGCTGCTGACCGCATCCAGGTAGCGGTTGCCGTCGTGGTCGATCAGCCAGGCGCCCTGGCCACGCGCGATCGGCACCAGCGGCAGCGTGTCCGGATGCTCGCGCATCTGCGTGCACGGGTGCCACAGCACCTGCAGGTCGCGTTGCTGCCACTGCCGGGGCAGCGGGGAGGGGGTTGGGTCTGCTAGCATTTCGGGCTCATGAACATGTTGCTGCCTGCACATTCTATCGGCCCCGGCGCACGCGCCGGCCGCCACGGAGATTCCGCATGAACGACGACCGCAGCGGCCGTCGCCTGCCGATCATCCACCGGATCACCGACGAGGAGAACGGTCCCTTCCAGCGCCAGCACCTGGACCTGGAGTTCTCCAACGGTGAACACCGCCGTTTCGAGCGCCTGGTCAGCCGTGGCCATGGCGCGGTGGTGGTGGTGCCGATGCTGGACGAGGAGACCGTCCTGTTGGTGCGTGAATACGCTGCCGGCGTGCACCGCTACGAGCTGGGCCTGGTCAAGGGCCGCATCGATGCCGGCGAAACGCCCGAGCAGGCCGCCGACCGCGAACTGAAGGAAGAGGCCGGCTATGGCGCCCGCCGCGTCGACGTGCTGCGCGCGATGACCCTGGCACCGACCTACATGAGCCACCAGTCGTGGCTGGTGGTGGCGCGCGACCTCTACCCGGAAAAGCTGGCCGGCGACGAGCCGGAAGAGCTGGAGGTGGTGCCGTGGAAGCTGGCCGACCTGGACCAGCTGATGCTGCGCGAGGACTTCTCCGAAGGGCGCTCGCTGGCCGCGCTGTTCATCGCGCGCCAGTGGCTGCAGGGGCGCTGATGATCAAGCTGACCACCGAGCTGCGCGAAACCACGATCGCCATTGCCCAGGAAGCGGGGCAGGCGATCATGCAGGTCTACAGCGACGGCTTCGATGTCACCCTGAAGGCCGATGACAGCCCGGTCACCGCCGCCGATCTCGCCGCCGACCGGGTCATCCAGCAGGGCCTGCGCCAGCTGACCCCGGACCTGCCGATCCTGTCCGAGGAATCGGCGATGGTGCCGTGGGAACAGCGCCAGCACTGGGGCGCCTACTGGCTGGTCGACCCGCTGGATGGCACCCGCGAATTCGTCAAGCGCAACGGCGAATTCAGCGTCAACATCGCGCTGATCTACCAAGGCGCGCCGGCCTTCGGCGTGGTCCAGGCGCCGGTCACCGGCATCGTCTGGCACGCCATGCGCGGCGAGCTGGCTTACCGCCGCCAGGGCCTGCACGACAGCGTGCTGCGCACCCGCACGCCGGCCACCGCGCCGCTGCGGGTGGCCGCCAGCCGCTCGCACCGCTCGCCGGAAACCATCGCCCTGCTCGAGCGCATGGGCGACATCGAAACCGTGGCGCAGGGCTCGTCGCTGAAGTTCTGCCGCATCGCCGAGGGCGGCCTGGACGTGTACCCGCGGCTGGGCCCGACCTCCGAATGGGACACCGCCGCCGGCCAGTGCGTGCTGCACGCTGCCGGGGGGGCGGTGCTCTCGGCCAGCAGCGGCAAGCCGTTCCGCTACAACCGCCGCAGCACCCTGTTGAACGGCGATTTCATCGCCCTTGGCGACACCAGCCTGCCGTGGCGGGACTGGCTGTCCGACTGACCCTGGAGCCCGCATGAGCGACATCCCCACCGCCGGCAGTGCCGCCAGCACCGAACTGGAGCGCCTGCTGGCGATCATGGCGCGGCTGCGCGATCCGCAGGGCGGTTGTCCCTGGGACCTGGAGCAGGACTTCGCCACCATCGCCCCGTACACCATCGAGGAAGCCTACGAGGTCGCCGATGCGATCGATCGTGGCGACCTGGACGACCTCTGCGACGAACTGGGCGACCTGCTCCTGCAGGTCGTGTTCCATGCGCGCATGGCCGAGGAGCAGGGAGCGTTCGCCTTCGCCGACGTGGCGCGCGCGATCAGCGACAAGATGCAGCGCCGCCATCCGCACGTGTTCGCCGATGCCAGCGTGGACGATGCCGATGGCGTGATGCGCAACTGGGACGCGATCAAGCGTGCCGAGCGTGCCGCCAAGGGCGACCAGGACACCTCGGCGCTGGCCGGCATCTCGCGCGGGCTGCCCGAGTGGCAGCGTGCGGTGAAGCTGCAGTCGCGCGCGGCCAAGGTCGGCTTCGACTGGCCCGGTCCGCTGCCGGTGCTGGACAAGGCTGCCGAGGAACTGCAGGAACTGCGCGAGGAATTCGAGCGCGGCGACGTCGCCGGCAACAAGGCGCGGCTGCAGGAAGAACTGGGCGACCTGCTGTTCGTCTGCGCCAACCTGGCGCGCCATGCCGACCTCGACCTGGGCGCGGCCCTGCGCGGTGCCAACCACAAGTTCGAGCGGCGCTTCCGGGCAATGGAAGCGCAGGCGGGCGCGCAGGGCGAAAGTCTGGCCGCGCTGGACCTGGATGCGCAGGAAGCGCTGTGGCAGCACGCCAAGGCCGCGGAGAAGGCGTGAAGACCCTCGCCCTGTTCCTGCTGACTGCGCTGGCAGAGATCGTCGGCTGCTACCTGCCGTGGCTGTGGCTGCGCAAGGGCGGCAGCGTGTGGCTGCTGCTGCCGGCTGCGGCCAGCCTGGCCCTGTTTGCCTGGCTGCTGACCCTGCACCCCACCGCCAGCGGCCGCGTGTATGCCGCCTACGGTGGCGTCTACATCGGCACCGCGCTGTTCTGGCTGTGGCTGGTCGATGGCATCCGCCCCAGCCGCTGGGACCTGCTGGGTGCCGCACTGTGCCTGGCGGGCATGGCGGTGATCATGTTCGGGCCGCGCCAGCCGGTGTGATGGCGGCGCCTGCTTCTCTGTAGAGCCGAGCCCATGCTCGGCTGGCTCTGCTACAAAAACGGGTCACCACTTGATCCGGCCGCGCAGGATGTCGGCGAACATCACCCAGTCGCCGACGAACGAGTACAGCGGGTGGCGGAAGGTAGCCGGGCGGTTCTTCTCGAAGAAGAAATGGCCGACCCAGGCGAACCCATAGCCGCATGCCAGTGCCGCGAGCAGCAGCATCGGCTGGCCGCGCAGCAGCGCTGCGGCCACCAGCAGCAGTACGCCACAACTGCCGATGAAGTGCAGGCGTCGCGAGACCGGATGGCGGTGTTCGTCCAGGTAGAACGGGTAGAACTCGCGGAAGCTGGCGAAGCGGGACATGCACGTGCTCCGGGGCGATGACCGACTACATCATGCGCCTTGTTGAGTTCGCCCGTTGTAGAGCCGAGCCATGCCCGGCTGCTTTTGATATTCCGTAGAGTCGAGCTTGCTCGACTGCTTTTGATCTTCTGTAGAGCCGAGCCATGCTCGGCTGCTTTCGATCTTCTGTAGAGCCGAGCCATGCTCGGCTGCTTTTGATTTTCCGTAGAGCCGAGCCATGCCCGGCTACTTTTGGCAGAGGCAGCCGAGCATGGCTTGTATGTTCCCCCCGGCTCCTACGAGGTATGTAGGAGCCAGGGTGGAGGGACCGACAAGCATGGATCTGCGGA